>SFKX01000052.1 GCA_004553625.1 Clostridiales bacterium
CACAAACTTGCCGTCGCCGTAGGGGTCGGTGTAGGTGAGCATATGTATGAAGTTCTGGATGTACATACCGAAGGCGTTGACCTCTGCCGAGAAGCAGTAGAACACACCGGCGAGCGCGCCCACAAACAGCATGAAGCCGAAGGCGAGGTAGACGTTTATGTTGCTGAGATTTTTTATGCCGCGGTCAAGACCGAGGTAGATGCTTGTGCCGAACATCGCTATCCAGACGATGAGGATGATGGCCTGAAGCTGCGGCACAAATGCGTCCGGAATATCGAAGAGGTTTTGAAGCAGCAGCGTCAGCAGCGGCATACCCAGACCCATGGACGTGACCGGTGCGGCGACCGCGCCGAAGGTGCCGAACACGTCGATAATCACGCCGGGCAGGCGCGTCTCGCGGCCCTTGAGCACGGGCGCGCAGGCGGCGGACATGGTGATCTGCGTCTTGCCGCGGTTATAGAGCATATACCCGATGGCGACGGACGCGGGCACATACAGCGTCCACGCGTTGAAGCCCCAGTGGTAGTGGGTGTACATCGCGGCGTACTCGTAGGCCTCGATGGAGAAAGGCTCTGCGTGGAAGGGGGGCGCGGCGGAGTAGATAGTGGTCTCAACGAAGCCGAACACGATAAGTCCCGCGCTGCATGAGGTGGTGAACATCATGGCGATCCACGAGAACTTGCTGTAAGCGGGCTTTGCGTCCTCGCCGCCGAGCTTTACCTTCCCGTAGGGGCCGAACGCGACCCACAGCGAAAATACGAAGGCGCAGATATTCGACGCGATAAACAGCCAGTCGAACCTGTCCGCGATGAGCGCGTAGGAGCGGTCAACCGTCGATTGCACCTGCTGCAGACTGACCGACACGAGAACGAGGACGACCGCGATGATAATAACTATGGGGAAAAAGCGTTTTTTGTCAATTCTTGTGTTCATTGTTTATTTCCCTGAGCGCTTTATCTGCCCTCAAGCCCTTCCTGATATACGTTTCTGAGATAGTCAAAGTCCGTGTAGCGGATGAGAATGTCCTCGCCGTCGGTGTTTTTGATGCTGACGGTATCGTTGACTCTGCGGATAATGTCAAAGGTTTCGTCAATGGTGTCGGTGTCGAAGAGAATGTCGCCGAGCGGCATATACTTATGTACCTCGTCCCCGACGCGGGCAAGGGAATCGACATAGATGCCGGGGATGGCGGCGATCTCGTCAAGCCCCTCGATGGAGGCGATGGTGCCGCCCTTGTTTGTCCAGAGCATATAGCTGCTGGCGCAGCGGCGATAGGCGTGCTCCTGAGGTTTGGGCAGCTCTGCGGGGGTGTTGATTTTGCCGAGGGCGTAGTCAACGAGCCACGCCGTCGTGTCGAAGCCGAGCAGGCCCTTGAACGGGATGTACATCATGTCTCCATCAAGCCGGTAGCCCATCTCGATTATGTAGAACTTCCCGTCCTCGTCGAGCATGACCTGCATCCACGCAATACCCTCACGGCAGCCCACGGCGCCCAGGACCTTTTCCATGTAGGGATTTATCTGCTCGATATAGCTCTCGACGTGGTTTGAAATGGTGCTCGTGATGGAGTAGCAGTTTTTCGGCTCGCCGGGCTGGGCGTACATCGCGCAAAGCCCCATCAGGCTGACCTTGCCCTGCGCCAGCGCGTAGAAGCTGTACCACTCCTCGCCCTTGAGCATACGCTCGACCACTATCTTGTCGCTCTTGGACATGGAGCGGGCGAGCTTGTAGGCCTCTCTCAGCTCGTCCTTGTTATTGCAGTAGCTTATGCCGCGGTTGCAGCTCAGATCCACGGGCTTTACGACGACGGGGAACACGACCTTGTCAAGCTCCTCATCCGTCAGCGCCTCGCTCACATAATAGTCCGTGGGCAGCGGCGCACCCAGCTTTCTGCACAGCTCCTTGAAGTCCACCTTGTCGCGGCTGTAATGCCACGCCTCCGGCGTGCAGTAGCACGGCTTGCCGAGCCGACGGCACAGCTCCATGCACATCTCAAGGTTAAATTCGCTGATGCCGCAGATGACGCCGGTGACGCCCTCCTCGCGGCACTTAGCTTCAAGCGCGTCCACGTCGCCGGTGTTTATCATCCAGTATTCGTCGCTTACCTGTTTGCCGGGTGACTGCTCCGGCGGGAGGTAGTCTGTAACGATGGTGTACACGCCGCGGCTTTTCGCGTAGGCAAGCATATCAAGAGTACCGTAGCTCGTGCCGAGCATGAGAAGCTTTTCCATAATAATTCTCCTGTTTTTTATTCTGTAACTATCTTAAACCAGCTCATATCCGCCATGCGCACATTCAGCGTCTCCCTGTCGGGGAAGCGCACAACCAGCGTGCCGACGGCCTTGTTCGCGCCGGAAAAGCGCTCCACCTCGTCGCCGGGGCTGACCCAGAGGTCGCGCTCGACGATGAAGTTTTCGCACTCGGGGTCTATCCACAGCTCCTTGAAGCGGCCGTTTTCGTCACTGTGCAGGATTATCTCCGCCCACAGCCCGTCATACGGCTTGTCGCAGACGCAGTCCGGCTCAAGCCCGACCGACGCCATGACGATGCCGCGTATGAGATTCACGCCCGTCGCCATGTGCAGAACCTCGCTCAGCCGGTTGCCGCCGCCGCGCGGACTCATCTCCATGATGTAGGTCTTGCCGTCGGTGCAGAGGCGGCTTTCGATGTTATAGAGCGCGGTTTTCAGCCCCAGCAGGTCGATGAGCCTTTGAAGCTCGCCCTTCAGCTCGTCCTGCGCCCACTGCGGCATGGACGAGGGCCAGCAGTACGCCGCCGGGGTGTAGGGGTTTTCGGCGCGCTCGTCGAAAAGCTGGTCGTCGAAGGACGTGAACAC
>SFKX01000053.1 GCA_004553625.1 Clostridiales bacterium
GGCCGGGATGACCTTGGTGTCATTGAACACGAAGGTGTCGCCCTTCCCGAAATATTCTATGATGTCCTTGAAAATTTTGTGCTCAATCTCTCCCGTGTCCTTGTGGATGACCATCAGGCGACATTCGTCGCGCCATCTGGTCGGTTCGGTTGCAAGTCGTTCCTTTGGGAGAAGAAATTGGAATTGAGGAAGTTTCATATCGTCTTCGTGACTTGATTTCAAACGGATGGCAAATATTCCCGTTGCCGGGTATAATCTTTTAATATACGGACAAAGTCTCCGGAATGTTTCATGAATATTCCGAAATCTGAATATCACTGCTCCGTTTTCATGTTCCTGAAGACTTCGGCGATGGAAGGGTAACTGTCTTTCAGATATGCCGGAAGTATGCCGCATACATCGGCAGACCAGCCGGTATCTATAAGAATATTTCCGTGTGCCGGGTGCCGGATCAGGAAAACATTCACCGGAAGCTCCACGCGCCGCGCAAGCGGATTCTTCCGCCGTATGTCCGCCTGATACGGAAGGACGCTCATAGTTCCGCATCGCAGAACGGTTATTTTGATTTCTCCATGCATCATGCCGCTGACGCAAAATTCAGTATGCTCGGCAGGATAGGCGGCGCGATATCGTTTATATTCTCTCCGCTCGGGCTCAGCGACTGGCGGTGTTGCGTGGCTCTTATCAGCGGGCTTGTTGCGAGGGAGACGACGGTCAGCACACTCGGTATTTTAATAGGCTCGGCACAGAGCGTGAGAGATATAATTTCTCCGCAGGCGGCGTGCGCGTTTATGAGCTTCTCTCTGCTGAGTATGCCGTGCGTTGCAGCGGTCGCGGCTCTTCGGCGTGACGGTCCTCGTGCCGGTGAACGCTGCCTCGGCGGCCATCTCCGCGTCGATGAAGTCGTCCTTGCCGCGCTTCCTGCGCACGGTCTTGTCGGGGAAGGTCACTTCCAGCACGGCGAACCCGTTCTTGGCGAGATGCCGGGTCAGGCCGCTCCCGTACGACCCGGAGCACCCCGCCCCGACCCTGAGCACGTCGCCCAGCGACCTCGCCCACGACTCGAGCTGCCTGTAGCCCTGCCTGGTCGTCGGGAGGCATTCCTCGCCGACCGGCGTTCCCTGCCAGCCCACGGCCGCCGCCACGTGTATCTCCTTGTGCGTGTCGACGCCGACCACCACTTGCCCCTGCTTCGGTCTTTGCATGCCAGGCTCCTTTGGCGTAAGGTTTGCGTTGCGCGCTCTCGCCGAGCCGGCTGCCGGACAGGACGGCAACGGGATGCATCGCAGGCATCTGGCCCTTCTTGGGTCACGGACCGGGGAGGCGAGGGCCTCCGTCGGAACCGCCCCGAGCAGCCGACATATCCGGGGAACGACATGGCGTCGACCGCTGTGCGGGTCAGGCTACCGAAGCGGACCAGTCAATCGGAGTGCGGGTCAGGATGCTGCGACGCGGTCCCGGCTTGCAGGATACGGCTCTGTTCCGGTTGCCGCAAAACCTGCTGATGACATTCTTACTGCCCGAGTGGAATATCGCGCCGCCGGCGACGTGGCCGCGCCGCTTGGCCATCTCCAGGGCGGAGACGCACATGTCGGCCGTCATGCGGGCCGAGAGGGACCAGCCCGCGACCGTGCGGGTGGACAGGTCGACGACGGGGGCGAGGCACGGCCGCCCCTCGCCGGTCCTGAGGTAGGTGATGTCCCCGCACAGCACGGTGGTGGGGACGGGCGGGTCGAACCGCCTGCGGACCAGGTCGGGGCGCGCCGGCGCGTCCGGGTCGGAGACCGTCGTCCTCTTCGACGACCGGGGACGGAAACCGCGTAAGCCCAGCTCGCGCATGCCCTTCGGGACCGAGTAGCCGCTCGCGCCGGACCACTCGGGGGGCAGCTCGGCCTTCACGCGGCGCCAGCCGAACGTCCGGCCGCTGCCCTCCCACAGGGCCGCCACGACGTCCTTGAGCCCGGCCAGCGGGTCGAGGCGACCGCCGGCGTCGAGCCACGAGTAGTACCCGGAGCGGGAGACGCCCAGCAGGCGGGCCATCATCGAGACGGGGTACCTGCCCCGCTCGGCCCACATGAGCGCGTACCGGTCGCCCACGCCGGCCCCTTGGCGAAGCAGGCGGCCGCCCTCCTTAAAAAATCGTTCTCGAGCCCCGGCTCCTTGATGCGCCGCCGCGCGGCCGCGAGCTCGGGGTCGGCCTTGGGCTCGGCGGGCTTCAGCCTCGCCGTCCCCTCCACGCCGAGCTCGCGCTTGCGGTCGGCGACCCAGTCGGAGGGCGTCTTGTCGTTGATGCCCAGGTCGGCCGCGCACTGCTTGATCGTCCTGCCGCTGGCCATCACGAAGTCCGCCGTGTCCTTGCGGTACTGCTCGGGATACTG
This sequence comes from Clostridiales bacterium, assembly GCA_004553625.1. GTDB lineage: Bacteria > Bacillota > Clostridia > Oscillospirales > Oscillospiraceae > Scatomorpha > Scatomorpha merdavium. The sequence continues at coordinate 2,379 of SFKX01000053.1, forward strand.
CTTCCCCGGGACGTGGTCCACTGCCATGCCGGGCCCCTTCCTTGAGGTGGAGTCTTGATTTTACCTCTCCATCGGGTGTCCGAAAAAACGATACACTTCAGGTTTCCTCGGCAGCGAACTCGGTGATGGGCTCGAGCTCGACGCTGGAGTTTGCGATGTCCTCTGCGGTGAAGTCACGCGGAATTGCAAAGCCCGCAGGAGCCTCATCTGCCAGGGCAGGGCTGGCCACCAAAGCTGCGCCTGCCACCGCCGCTGCTCCGCCTACAAAACCGCGCCTAGTAATCTCAGTCATTTCACTTTTCCTGGCTCTTCGGTGGTTTCTGTGGGAGAGATTCCGGCATAGGCCCAGCTCAGCGGGCGAAAACAACGATCTGGAACTGAAACGGCCCCGGGAGGGGCCG
>SFKX01000054.1 GCA_004553625.1 Clostridiales bacterium
GCCGACGGCATACTCATGCAGTGCCGCTCGCTGCAGGTTGACGAATCGATGCTCACCGGCGAACCCATCACCACGAAGGTGATGCAGGACAACACCGACGCGCCGGCGCACGAGGCGTATGCCAAGAACTACGTCATGCGCTCCACGATGGTCATGAACGGCAGCGGCGTCTTCGTCGTCACCGCCGTAGGCGACGAGACGGAGATTGGCAAGGTGGCACGCACGTCGAGCGAGAAGACCGACGTCAAGACACCCCTCGCCTTGCAGCTCGACCGCCTCGGAAAGGTCATCAGCCGCTTCGGCTTCACCGTCTCCATCGGCGCCGCACTCCTCTTCCTCGCACACGACATCCTCGTCAACCCGCTATGGCAGACAGTAGGCACGCCGCAGGCTGACTACCTGCACCTCTCGTCCATCGTACTCAGATATTTCATGATGGCGGTATCGCTCATCGTCATGGCGGTGCCCGAGGGCTTGCCCATGGCTGTCACACTCTCCCTCGCTCTCAATATGCGCCGTATGCTCAAGAGCCACAACCTCGTCAGGAAGCTGCACGCCTGCGAGACGATGGGAGCCGTCACCGTCATCTGCACCGACAAGACGGGCACGCTGACGCAGAACAGGATGCAGGTGGGCGAGGCTGTCACACTCGCTGACGACAACGCACTACTCGACGAGGCGATAGCAGTCAACACCACGGCACACCTCGACGGGGACCGCGGCATCGGAAACCCGACAGAGGTCGCTCTCCTGCTGTGGCTGAAGCGTCGCCGGGCGGACTACAACGCCATCCGCTCTGCCGCCGACATCACCGCACAGGAGCCCTTCTCTACAGAGACGAAGCGTATGACGACCACCGTCCGCCGACCCGACGGCTCGTCCGTCACCTTCCTCAAAGGCGCGCCCGAGATTGTCATGGCGCAGTGTGACATGGACGACACCGCGCGCAATGAGATACAGTCCTCCCTGCTACGCTTCCAGAACAAGGCGATGCGCACCCTCGCCCTCGCCGTCTCTGCCGACGGCAAGGCCTACACTATGCAGGCGGTCTTCGGCATCAACGACCCCATACGCCCTGATGTGGCGGGAGCCGTGCGCAACTGCCACGACGCGGGCATCGAGGTGAAGATTGTCACGGGCGACGTCGATGCCACGGCATGCCAGATAGCGCGAGAGATAGGTGTCATATCGTCCGGGGCAGGGCATGACGCACAGCCCGTCTCCATCTCCGGCGCCGACTTCGCCGCCCTCTCCGACGACGAGGCGATGCGCCTGATACCGTCGCTGAAGGTGATGTCACGCGCACGCCCCTCTGACAAGCAGCGCCTCGTGCAGCTGCTGCAGCGCAGCGGACAGGTGGTGGCGGTGACGGGCGACGGCACGAACGACGCACCCGCTCTGAACTACGCACACGTCGGACTGTCACTCGGCTCAGGCACCAACGTGGCGAAAGAGGCGTCGGACATGACACTCCTCGACGATTCATTCGCCTCGATAGCCAACGCTGTCATGTGGGGACGCTCGCTATACAAGAACATACAGCGCTTCCTCTTCTTCCAGCTCGTCGTCAATGTCGTCGCGCTATGCCTCGTCGTAGCCGGCTCACTCGTCGGGACGGAGATGCCGCTCACCATAACGCAGATTCTGTGGGTGAACCTCATCATGGACACCTTCGCCGCACTCGCGCTCTCGTCGCTGCCGCCATCGCGCGAGGTGATGAAAGAGAAGCCGCGCAGGCAGGGCGACTTCATCCTCTCGAAAGGCATCATACGAGGCATCGTCACGGTCGGTCTGGCGATGTTCGCCGTCATGCTCGCCTTCCTGCTATATTGCGAGAGAGGCATCGACTTCCACTCTTACGACACTAACAAGGTGGGCATAGACATCAGGGAACTGACGTGGTTCTTCACCACCTTCGTCATGATGCAGACATGGAACCTCTTCAACGCAAAGACAATAGGCTCGCGCCATAGCGCGCTGCGCAAGCTCTGGCGCGAGAGGGGCATGCTCCTCGTCGTCTGCTGCATCCTCGCCGGACAGTATGCCATCGTCACCTTCGGAGGCTCCATGTTCCGCTGCGTGCCGCTGTCGCTCACTGAATGGCTCGTCATCATCGTCGCCACGTCACCCGTACTCCTCATAGGCGAGGTCTATCGCCTGCTTTGCAGAAACCACACCAACCGCTCATGAACACCGCCACACCACACACTCCGCGCTATTGCGCCACCATAGGCAACTTCGACGGCATACACCTCGGACACCGGCAGGTGCTGCTGCGCCTCAAGGAGTTGGCGGCGGCACGCGGCATGAAGACGATGGTGGTCACCTTCGACCGCCATCCCGCCGCCACCGCCTGCCCGGAACGTGTCCCCCTGCAGCTCATGACGCTCGACGAGAAGGTGGCGACGCTGAAGGCGTTGGGCATCGATAGGGTAGAGGTGCTCACCTTCGACCGTGACATGATGCTCCTCCCCGCCTTCCGCTTCATGCAGGACATACTGCGCGACCGATTCTCCGTCGCCGTCCTCCTCACGGGCTACGACAACCACTTCGGCAGACGCAACGCCGGCGAAGACTTCCACACCTACCAGAGCTACGGCGCGCGCCTCGGCATCGATGTCGTAGAAGGTCCGCGTCCGGAGGAGTGCGGCCTCTTCGAGGGCACCCCCATCTCCTCCTCCCTCGTCCGCCGCCTGCTGAAGGAAGGGCGCACCGAAGCCGCCCGCCATCTCCTCGCAAGGGACTAAAGGCGGCGCCGCTACCGTGGGGCTGCCGGGT
>SFKX01000055.1 GCA_004553625.1 Clostridiales bacterium
GTCCATATACGGCTTCCGCATGGCTGAGCCGTCCATGTTCACAGAGCGCATAGACGAATTCTCAAGGCGGGATGCGGCGCTGCACCTGAGCGCCAACTTCAGAAGCTCCAATGAGGTCATAGAGGGCGTGAACAGCATATTCACCCCAATAATGACCCGGGAGACAGGCGGCGTGGATTACGACGAAACCGCCCGCCTCGTACACGGCCGCAGGGACGCTTCCCCGGGCGGTACGGAGCTCCACGTCATATCCCGGAGCGCGCCGCTGGACACAGGTGACGCGGCGGACGAAAACGCGGAGGAGCAGCTTCTCGCCGCCGAGGCGGAGGCTCTTTTCGCCGCGGGCCGCATACGGGAGCTGCTGGGCGAGAGCTTTACCGACAGGAAGGGAAATACCCGAAACTATAAATACAGCGACATAGTGATACTGCATTCCTCCCCGAAGAACGTGGCGGAGGCCTGGGTGCGCACGCTGTCCCGGGAGGGCATACCGGTATACGCCGAGCTGACAGGCGGCTATTTCGACGCCATAGAGGTGCAGATATTCCTGAATCTCCTGGCCATAATCGACAACCCCCTGCAGGACATACCCCTGATAAGCGTACTGAGGAGCCCCATAGGCGGCTTTTCCACGGAGGAACTCATAACCCTCCGCGCTGACTGCAGGGAGGGACTGTTTTACGAGGCGCTCAAGGCCGGGGCGGATAAGGACACGCCTCTGGGCCATAAGGCCGGCGGATTCCTCGGCAGGCTGAAAAGGTGGCGCGCTCAGGGCGAGCTTTACGACATAACCGAGCTCATAGCCATGCTGCTGGAGGATACCGGCTTTGAGAACTACGTATCCGCGCTGCCCGGCGGCCAGTCCCGGCGCGCCAACCTTGAGGCGCTCATAAAGAACGCGGGCATATACTCAAACTCCGGCCACGGCATACGCGGCTTCCTGCGGTTTATGGAAAAGGCCCGCTCCGGCGACTCTCTGGGGGCGGCGCAGATAGCCTCGGCCAACGTTGTGCGGCTCATATCCATACACAAGAGCAAGGGCCTTGAGTTTCCGGCGGTGATATTGGGCGGCCTTTCGGTAAACTTCAACAAAAAGAGCCGCTCAAGCGTTTTGGTGCTGGATTCCTCCCTGGGCATAGGCCTGAAGGCCGCCAGGGGAAGCAGCCGGGAGCTGAACCTTTACCATTCCGCCATAGCGGAGCGCATATGGCGCAGGGAGATATCCGAGCGCATGCGCCTTTTATACGTTGCCATGACCCGCGCCTCGGAAAAGCTCATAATGCTTTGCTCCTTCAGGGAGGTGGAAAAGGGCCTTGCGGCCGGGCGCATACCCGTCACCCCAAACACCTGCGCCGGGGCGGAGCGCTTCGCCGACTGGATCCTGCCGGTGCTGTTTTCCTCCCCCTCCGGCAACCCGCTCAGGGAATACCTTGGAATGCCCCCCCTCGGCGGCCGTAAGACCATACTCTGCGCCGTACACCCCACGCTGCAGATATCAGCACTGGGTGCGGCGCTGCCGCGAGAGGAATATCTGGCCTTCACAAGGCAGGCCGTAGAAGACGGCCCCGGGGAATACGCGGAGCTGTTCGCCTGGCGCTATCCCTACGGGGCGGACACTGTGCTGCCCTCCAAAATAAGCGTATCCCAGCTGATAGGCAACCTGCCCGAGCTGGGCCAGTATCCGGACTTTATGCGGGACAGCATGGCGGAGCGGGCAGTCAGCCGTGGCACTGCCGCCCACAAGCTGATGGAGCATCTGCCCATAGCGAAGCATACCTTCGCCTCCGTGAACGCCTGCCTGAAGGAGCTTACTGATAGGGGCATACTCACAAAGAAGGAGGCGGAGGGCATATATGCGGCCAACATAGTGGACTTCTTCTCAAAGGGGCTGGGCAGCCGCATGCTCGCTTCGCCAAGGGTGGAACGGGAGCTTGCCTTTAACCACAGGGTAAAGGCAAATTCCATATTCGATGCGGATACCGAGGAGACGCTGCTTCTGCAGGGCATAATCGACTGCTGCTTCATTGAGGGTGGCAAATGGGTGCTCATGGACTACAAGACGGACTACGTTCCAAAGGGCAGGGCTAAGGAGGTGGCAATGAGCCACGCAAAGCAGCTAAGGCTCTATAAGAGCGCCCTTGAGGAGCTTACCGGCATCCCCGTAAAGGAGTGCTGGATACACCTTCTCTCCACCGGGGAGAGCGTATTGGTGCAATAGGGGCAAAATTCGCCATTGTTCAAACACTTTTGCGGCGATATGTGGTATAATCAGGCACATGGAAAACACGGCAAAGCGAAAAAGAAAAAAGCGCGCCTTAAAGCGCGGCATTCTCATAACGGCGGGGGTTCTGGCGTTCCTCGCGCTGTGCTATCTGGTATGGACGGGGCTGGGAGCCATACCGCTTAAGGGCGAGGCGGAGAATACCTCCGCCGCGGCGGAGCCCATCATACCCGACCTTACGCCGGAGCCTGCCGCCGCCCCAACGCCGGACATAGCGCCGGCCGGCCGCACCGACAGCCTGTACGCCGCCTCTCTATACATAGACACCAAGGGCAGGCGGGCAGAAGGGCAGGTGCTCATAGACTACGTGAGCAGGCAGGTGGAGACGGTATACTCCCTTGATATAGGCCTTTATCCAAACGCCGTAGCCCCCGGCTCCTCCAGCATGTCCCTGTCCTCGGCCACGAGGGGCAGCGGGCATATGAGGTCGAGGCCGTTGCCATAGCCCATGGTAAGGTCTATGGAGAACTTTATGTATATCCG
>SFKX01000056.1 GCA_004553625.1 Clostridiales bacterium
GCTCCTTTCTGCGAAAAAGCGATGGCCGCCGACCTCGATGACGAAGGTCTGGCTCTCGTGCCATGTGCTTGTGACTTTTGCGGGGTTGTAGAAGAACATGACCGGCTCGTCGGTGATGAACTCGCCGGCGTCAAATACTGCCGCCACAGCCTCCCTGACGCTGTCGGTCGGCTCCGGGCGCGCCGGTGCATACTTGAACGTCACGACGACCTCGGAGGGCTGCGTGCCGGTCTTTTCGCAGGCGTTGAGGATGCACTGTGCGACCAGCATTTGCCCCTCGAAGGACTCGCCGCCGGCTTCGGCCATGACCACGCGCTCGACGACGTCGCGCTCTGCTGCGCTCAGCTCGAAGCGTGGGGTCGGTGTCGGTTCTGCTGCCGGCGTCTGGATTGGGGTCTGCGTTTCGATGCCCGGCCGCGGCGTCACCACTGTGCCCGTCCCGGGCTTGTCCGGGGTCAGCGCCCCGGCCACGACGTAGATCAGGGCGGTCAGGGCGGCAGCAGCGAGCAGCAGGCAGGCGATTTGCCGGCGCAGGTACTTGGCGCGGCGCTTCTTTCGTGCTATACTGTACGACGAGCGAGATCCGACGGCTGGCTGGCCTGTTCTTCTCGCAGGGGTCGCCTGATTGCAGCAGGCGGCCCTTTTTGTTACTGTTGCCATTGTTTTCTCCTCTCAGCTCGTAGCTCTGGCTGCCATCTTCGCGGCGTAGTCCGCGAGGGTGAAGTCGCTGAACTCCGTCTCTCTGACGGTGTCCGCTGCCAGCAGTACGAGGTACTCGTTGTTGTAGTATTCGACCTCCGGCTCCCGTTTCCGGCAGAGGTCGAGCTTGCGGCGGGCGTAGGGTTCGCTGCGGTTCCAGACGTCGTCCGGGATCCAGCGGTCGAGGTGCTCCTCGACGCGCTCACGCAGCTCCTCGCTCGTGATTGTGATCGGCGAGCTCTTGCTCATTGTCCTCACCTCCGGGCCATGCGGGCCGGGAGGGTTTGTTCCGGCCGCGTCATGGCTTTGTTGAAGCCCTGCGGCTCATATCTGACGCCGACGATCCTGCGGCCGCTGACGCCGTACTTCGGGTTGTAGCCGAACAGGTTGACGTAGGCAGCGAGGTCGTCACGCTCGTCGTCCATCGCCTTCAGCACCTCGAACAGGGCCAGCACGTCGTCGATCGCTCGGTGGCTGTTCTGCACCTTGTCCTCGAGCTCGTAGGCGAGGATCGCGTTGGCGAGCTTGTGAGGGTAGGGCCGGCGGTCTTTGTAGACCGTCAGGCTGTCCAGCCAGTCGATCCGGCCGACCTTGGCGCCGCGCAGCAGGCCGCGCAGAAAGCAGGCGTCGAACTGTGCGTTGTGGGCGATCATCAGGACGGGGCCCGGCTGCATGAGCTTGGCGATCTGGCTGGCCGCCTTGGCTGGCTGCACGCCCTCGGTCTGGAGGAGGGTGTCGGTGATGCCGGTCAGGCTGACGATATTCTCCGGCAGCGTCTCGCCCTCGGGCAGCTTGATGAAGGTGTCCATCTTGCCGGCGATCCTCAGCCCGCCGGAGGCCGTGCGCTCCACGCGCAGGGCCGCCAGCTCGATGATCTGATCCTTGTCGAAGTCGAGGCCGCTGGTCTCTGTGTCGAAGATCACGAGGGCCTTGTACTTGTTCAGCAGGGCGGTCAGGTTACTCATGGGCCGCCTCCTGTTCTCTGGTGGCTCGCAGCGTGCCGAGCATGAAGGAGGCCGCAGCTCTGAGCTGCTCCTCGGTGGCGAAGCTGCCGCCGAAGCTCTCGATCAGCTCCTTGACGATGTCGCCGGCCTGCTCTGCGGTCACGTCCTGCTCGTCGAAGGAGATCAGGAGATCGGAGTCCAGATAGCAAGCGGGGCGCAGGCCGTCGAAGCCGTCGCAGGCGCCGTCCCCGCTCAGCGCGCCATCGGCGCCGACGCGGCGGGCGCTATGCTCGTACCCATTGGAGGCCGTGCTGACGGCCGTGGACAGCCACCACCAGTCATCTGCGTTGGGGATCACGTCGCGGTTGCGCCGGTACTGGTCGACCGTCAGCAGGAAGATGGTGACGTTGCAGGTGCCGTAGTCCTTCAGGCCGTCGTCGGCCGTCAGGTCGAGCTCACTCGTCAGGAAGGCGCTGGAGCAGCCGGCGGCGTCGATCAGGGTGTCGAGGAAGGGGCCGTTCAGGTAGCGCAGGCTGCTGGACTTGCTGAAGTCGTTGCAGTTGCCGTCGTCGAAGGCGCGATCCTCGACGATCTTCTCGGTCAGGCAGAGGGTGCCGGTGGCGTTATGTTCCAGCACGACCCAGCGCTGGCCGGCATAGTTGAAGGCGGTGCCGCGGGGCGCGGTCTTGAGTGCTTTTTTCATGGTTTTGCTCCTTTCGTTCTTGGCGGCCGGCCCTTGGGGCTGGCCTGTATGTTCTTCAGCGGTTCGCCGGCGCGGATCCGGCTCTCACAGTGCGGGCAGATGTAGCCGGTGCGGGGGATCTTCTGGTAGATGCTGACGTTCCAGTCGAGCCCGCAGCCGACGCATTTGGCGGTCATGAGCTCCCACCCCCTTCCGCGGCCAGAGCGGCGAACACGGCCCGCCTGATGCGGTTGCGGTACTTCTTGCGGGTTCTGGCCTTCTTGGCGTGCTTGGCGAGGTGCAGCCACTTCCTCGGGACGATGCCGGCAGCCAGCGCCTCGATGAAGCGCTCGGCCGTTTTCTTGGCCCAGTCGATGATCGGCTTGAACGCCTCCATCAGAGCGCGGGC
>SFKX01000057.1 GCA_004553625.1 Clostridiales bacterium
CACAGGCGACATCAGCGAGTGGGCGAACCAGGCTATGCTGTGGGCGGTGCAGAACGGCATAATCGAGGGCGACGAGAACATGGCGCTGGCCCCGAAGGCTGATACGACGCGCGCGCAGGCAGCGACGTTCTTCGTCCGCTACCTGACCGTGGCGTAAACGCAAGCTTAAAAAATAGACCCGGGAGGGCTCAGGCCCTCCCGGGTTTTATATTAACGCCAACAGTACCGAAGTATTAATAAGCCTTGAAAAATACTTCCACATGGTGTAAAGTATGATAAAGAAAGCGAGGAACCTCGCTTTTGCATTGGCTTTGCCAATGCAAATAAGAATTGACAACATACGGAGGGATATGCATGAAGAAAAAATTCATCCCGCTGCTGCTTGCGGTCGCCCTGTGCCTTGGCCTTTTGACCATAGGCGCAGCCGCAGAAGGCCCCTACACGGCAGCCGACTACAGCTATGTCAATGTTAATGGCACATCATACAGTGATTTTAGTCAAAATTTGACCATCGAGATTGGCGAAGGCACAGTAACACTCGACGTGGACACTGCAACACTCACGCTTGAGAACGCGACTTTGGGAAGCGACGGCATAACTGCTTCGTTTGCGTCTCCGGATGCGGAAAAAACGCTTACGGTCGTTCTCAAGGGTGAGAACAGCATAACTACGCAGTATAACGGCATATACACCAATGGCAATATGGTCGTCAAAGCCGATGACGACGCCTCGCTTGATGTTATCTCTACCGGCGATGGCAACTACTATTTCAACGGCTTCTATGCCGAGAACGACCTGACCATCGACGGCGGCACCTACGATGTCAGCTCCGGCTATCCGGCGTTTGCGTCTGACGCCGACCTCACCATCCAGGGCGGAGCAAAAGTTGTGGCCACGGCTACCAACGGCTCTGCGATATATGCAGCCAATACCGTGATCATCACCGGCGAGGGTACCAGCGTAAATACCGACGCTTACTACTGCGCTGTTATGGGCGACGGCGGCGTGACGATAAGCGGCGGCGCTGTGCTTGTGGGCCACTCCGAGAATGATCACCCGGTGTATACTAGAGGCGCCCTGCTCCTTGACGGCGCGGACGTCACGCTTACCTCCGACTATGGATCGGCAACGGCCCTGTTCGCAGACAGCGAGGAGCCGTTCAACATCAATAACAGCAAGGTGACCGTTACCACCGCCAGCACCTCTATATTCAGCCAGGGCAACATCAATATCACGGACTCCGTGCTGAACATCAACTCCGGTGCGAACCCGATAAACGCTTGGGGTACGCTGAGCATAAGCGGCAGCGGAACTGTCGTCACAGCCGACGGCGCAAACCCGGTAACCGGCGATGTGATAGAGATAAGCGGCGGCAGCGTCGCTGTGAATACCACGGGCGGCACCGCCATCTTCGGCGATAACGGTGTGACCATCAGCGGCGGCAGCAGCGTCAGCGCCTCCACGACGGCCGCCATGGCCGCAATATACTCCGAGAACGGCAACATCGAATTCGAGGGCGCGGACACCAAGGTCAGCGCCAGCTCCGCGCAGGACAGCGCAGTATTCACCCGTAACGGCAGCATAACGCTCAACGCGGGCGAGATCGCGGCCAAGTCCGCCAAGGGCTTTGCTCCTTTTGTTGCCCGTGACAGCGACGGGGACGGCACGGGTACTTCCGCCAGCAGCATCATAATCGGCGAGAACTTTGTAGACGGCGGCAACATCGTCGCCACCACCGTCTGGAAAGAGGCGTCCGACGGCACTTATTACGCCGACACCATGCTCGTCCCGGCGGACACCCAGCTCACTGAGGACGGGCTCCTGCCCGAGGACTATGTGCCGGAAGAGAGCGAGATAGTAGTTGAGAAGCTTGCCGACTACTCCGCGGTGGATGCCGCCGTCGCCAAGGCACAGTCACTTTTCAAGGGCGACTACGTCAACTTTGACATCGTCGAGCGGGCGCTTGCGGCGGTGGAGTACGGCCTGGGGGCTTCCCACCAGGCTGAGGTGGACGCCATGGCCAAGGCCATAACCGACGCCATAGCCGAGCTTCAGAAGATACCTGTCCTGAATGCGGAGACCTACGCTGTCAACATCGCTGCCAGCGAGCACGGCAAGGTCAGCGCCAATCTGAGCAACGCCTCCGCAGGCTCAGTCATAACGCTTACCGCGACGCCGGACGAGGGCTATGAGCTCCTGAGCATCAGTGTGCGCGATGCCGACGGCAAGCCTGTTGCTCTGGACGGCATGAAGTTTACTATGCCAGAGAGCAGCGTGACGGTTACCGCCGTGTTCGGCCAGGGCGGTCTGCCGTTTGTGGACGTGAGCGTGAACGCGTGGTACTACGAGACGGTGAAGGCGGCGTATGAGGCCGGGCTTATGAACGGCGTGACGGACACGGAGTTCGCGCCCAACGCGCCTCTGACCAGGGCGATGATCTGGACGATACTGGCCCGTGCGAGCGGCGTTGAGACCGAGGGCGGAGCCACCTGGTACGCGAAGGCCCAGGAGTGGGCCGTAACTAAGGGCGTATCGGACGGCGAGGACCCGATGGGGAACGTGACTCGCGAGCAGCTGGTGACGATGCTGTGGCGACTGAATGGCTCCGAGGTGATGACGGGCTACATAGGGAACTACATAGACACAGGCGACATCAGCGAGTGGGCGAACCAGGCTATGCTG
>SFKX01000019.1 GCA_004553625.1 Clostridiales bacterium
GCTGAAGCTGAAGGTGATAAACCTCAAGACCGACCCGCAGCTCATGGGCGCCCTGGGCGCGGCTGAGTACGCGAGGCAGAAGGGTATGGCCAAGGGCGCATAAATTAAAAAAACCGTTAAACAAGCCCCGCGTCAAAACGCGGGGCTTGACTATTCCATATTTTTGTGTAGAATTCTTCTAAGCAACTTGCTATAATATATCAGCGGGATATGCATCGCGCGGACGGGAGGTTTGAACGGAATGAATATAGAGCTTACGCCAAAAGAGTTCCGGCGCCTGCTTGATATGGTATATATAGGCAACTGGGTTCTCAACTCGACCAGGGGAGAGGACCGCTTCGAGGACTACGACCTTTTGCAGGAAAAGATGTTTGCCTACTGCGCCAAAAACGGGATGAAAGAGCTATATCAGACCTGGTATGGGCATGTTTTTCCCTCCAAGGCCTTTGAAGAGGGCGGTATACACGAGGCCATAGCGGATTACGAGGACGCCGTGTTCTTTGATATTCTGGCAGAGGAATTGGCGCGGCGCGATATGCACCTTGAGGACACTGACCCTGATGACTTCACCGAGCTCACAAACCGGATGGACGAATATATCAGCGAGTTTGAGGAAAACGGGATAGATAATTTGACGATAGACATCTGAAATGCAGACACCGGCGCGAAGAGTCCGCGCCGGTGTTTTTTCGTAGATCAACGTTTGCCGTTCTGATATTCGGAAGGGGAGACCCCAACGCTCTTTTTGAAGCTGCTGCTGAAATGCGCGATGTCGCGGTAGCCTACCCTTTCCGCGACTTCATAGACGCGGCTGCGGCAATCTGAGAGCAGTTCCTTGGCCTTTTCCATGCGGCAGGAGGTGAGGTAGCTGGAGACTGTCATGCCCGTCTCCTTTTTGAACAGATGGCTGAGGTGGCCCTCGCTCAGCCCGAGCTGACGGGCTACCGCGCCGACGGACATATCCGGGTCATTCAGGTGCGAGGCCATGAACTGGGCCGCTTCGGTGACATAGCGGTTTTTGATATTCGCTACATCCACGAGCCCGGCCTGAGCGCGGCTGCGGCTCTTTTCTATTATTCGCGCAACGGCGGCTTCCAACTCGCCGTCGTGGAAGGGCTTTAGCAGGTAGTCCGCCGCGCCGAGCTTCACAGCAGTCTGTGCATAGGCAAAATCGCTATAGGCGGTGAGCAAGATAAACTTGGCTTCGCAACCCTCTTCGCGCAGACGGCGAAGCATTTCCAGGCCGTCCATGCCCGGCATACGGATATCTGTGACCACGATGTCCGGATGACTGCTGCGTATTACGGCGATGCCTTCCGTACCGCCGGCTGCCTCTCCTACAACGGCGCAGTTCACAGAGGCCCAATTAACGGCTGTGACTATACCGCGGCGCACAAGCTCCTCGTCCTCAACTATGACAACATTGTACATGCTCAACCCTCCTCAAACCGCGCGGGCAGCGATATCTCGACGCAGGTGCCGCGTCCATCCGCAGGTGGGAAACGCAGACCGTGGTCCTCGCCGTAGTGCAGGCGCAGGATGGCGTCCACGTTCCGCAAGCCCAGGTGATGACGCTTCTCGTCCGTACCGGGTTCCCTGAAACGGCGCAGGCTTTCCTCCGACATGCCGCAGCCATCGTCCTGCACTGTGACCTCCAGCTCCTCGCCGCTCATTCTGGCACGGACCTCGATGCGCCCGCCGCTGTCAGCGAAACCGTGTATGATGGAGTTTTCCACAATGGGCTGGAGCATCAGCTTGGGTACTAGTACGTCCAGTGCGGCCTCGTCCACGTCCGTTTCAAGCGTAAATTTCCCGGGAAAGCGGATGCTCTGGATCTCTACATAACGCCTGAGCGTCAGAAGCTCCTGTTCCAGAGTCACAAATTCGTCGCCGGAAATGCTGCTGCGGAGTATGTCCGCTAGGTCGGCGGCGACGGTGGCGACCTCGGGGACCTGGTTTATCTTGCCCATCCACTTCACAGTGTCCAACGTGTTGTAGAGGAAATGCGGATTTAGCTGGGCCTGCATCATGCGTATCTGGGCGTCGCTGAGCTCCTGACGGCGGCGGACGGACTCGTCCAGGTGGGCGCGCAGACGCTCGACCATGCGGTTGAAGCGGCCTGCGAGCTGGCCCAATTCATCTGTAGAACGCACATCTAACCGTGTGTCCAGCTTACCCTCCTCTACCGCGCCCATGGCGGCATTGAGCTCACGCACCGGCTCAAAGAGCTGGCGGCTTATGAGCATGGAAACAGCTGCACATAGCGTGAGGCAGATGAGGATCGTGAGCGCTGCTACGATATAAAGCAGCCGCATTACCCAGTCCGCGACCGGTTCCGGCTGTCGGTAGAGCAGGACGAAGCCGGACACGGCGCTCTCGCGCACATAGAAGGCGCTGCCGCTGCCATCCGAGAGTCCTTGACCATCGAGCAGTCGCTGGCGCAGGAGTGGCGCAAGGTCCTCACTTCCAGCGTTCTGGGAGCGGTAGACGCAGTCCCAGTAGGGGTCCAGGAGCAAGATGCCGCCGGAACCCGCATAGACGGAAAAGAGTTGGTCCAGCTGTGCAGTGTTGAGGCTCATTACCGCATAGCCTACATGGACGCCGCCTGTGCCGGTGATTACCCGGGCGGCCAGAAGGCTGCCGTCGCTGCCGGCAAAAGCGCAATCCTCGGTCCCGGCGGCTGAATTGAGGAGCCCCCAGTGCGTACCGAGCTCCGCTGCGCTGCCTGTCCCCGTGGTGAATAGAAGCTCGCCCCCGGCCGAATACAGAGCAAAGTCTGCCTGGCCGCGGAGCTCGCTTGAGAGCGTATACAGAGCGTCGTAGACGCTCTGCGGCGGCTCAACGCCGGGCTCGGACAGCTCAGCGCGTATGAGACTGTCCTCCGTAAGCGCGCCAAGGACGGACGTGCCCTCCTCGAGCAGCGCATCCAGCGCGCCGGAGGCCCCGTCCAGTTCGGACTCCGCCGCGTCCCGGGCGTTCCCGGCCAGTGTGACGCGGAAGATGTTCAGCATGAGCACAGTGCATATGAGCAGCGGCACCACGCCAATGACCAGGAAGGCAAAAAGCAGCTTATTCCTGAACGAGAGGTTGCGTAGCCACTTTATCATGACGTCACCCCGCAGAGCTCCGTCCAGCGTGCGATAAACTCCTCCTTGATGGAGCTCGCCCAGTGTACATCGTAGTCAATTATGCCGAGCTCCGCCTCGGAGGGCAGGTCCTCGGGCGCGTGGACGTCGGTGCGGACGCTGCGGCGGCTGAGGTCGGAGACAAGCAGCTCCTGCACGTCGCGGCTCAGGACGAAATCGAGGAAGGCCCGGGCGTTTTCCGGGTGGCGCGCTCCCTTTATGAGCGCGCAGCCGTCCGGCACGGCGCTGGTACCCTCGGCGGGGTATACAATGCCCACCTCCGGCACATGCCATTTGAGCGCCGTCTCTTCAAGCGTGACGCCTATGTAGCGGCTTCCGCTGCGCACGCTCTCCACTACGTCGCCCGAGTCGGAGAGCGCGCCGCCGTCAAGGTTCTCAACGAGCCGGGCTAGTATGTCCCAGTCGTCGCCCTCAATACAGGAGAACAGAGTAAGCGCCGCGGTGTAGCTCGAGCCGGACACGGTCGGGTCTGTGAACGCGATCCGGCCTTTCCAGCGCGGGTTCAGCAGGTCTGCCCAGCCCGAAATCTCATCCTCAGAGACGAGCCGGGTGTTGTAGATGAGCACCAGCGGCAGGCTGGAAAAGGGCGTCCACAAATTGTCCTCGGACAAGCCCACGCCGCGCAGGAACTCCACACCCTCCGGCGTGCAGGGCTCAAAGCAACCCTCATAGGCGGCGAGGCTCTCGACCCCTCCGCCGAACATGAGATCGCAGACGGGCTTTTCCGACTCCAGGGCGATGCGCTCCAAAAGCTCGTTGCTGCCGCCAGTGACGACCTCGACCCAGATCCCCGTCCGCTGCTGGAACTCCTTGACTATGGGGCCATAGACCTCCTCCTTGTGGGAGGTGTAGACGACCAGCCGTTGGCTGTCCTCGGGCGCAAAGGCAGAGACGTCGGTGCCGCCGCAGCCGCAGAGCATCAGCATTAGCAGTATAGCTAGGCAGAGCACTCGTTTCATCTTAGATATCACCTGTTTCGAGGAAGTGCTCAAGCACTCTCTCGACGTTCTCACATTGCAGCTCAAACTGTTCTCTCAATGCCTCGTCCGACCCAGACATGATGTAGCCGCGCCCTGCGAGTTTGAGCATGGGCGCATCATTCCAGTTGTCGCCGAATGCAGCGGTCTCCGAGGCCGGGACTCCCAGCGCCCGGCAGAGCGCGGCAAGGCCGCTGGCCTTGTCCGCAAGGTTGAAGTCGACCCAGTCCGGACCGGCGGAGGCCACGCTAAGTTCTCCGCTCCACTTGGGGGCGAGGGTATGGCGGCACTCCGATGTACCGTCAGGACAGTAGACGGCCAGCTTGATGATGTCCTCGGGCACGTCCTCGGGACGCGAGATGAGCGCGACGTTGTTGCCCTTGCACACGTGCATGAAGTTCTCAAACCACGGGTCGCCGGTGAGAATGTAACTCGTGTTCGCACCGGATATGAGCAGCCGGTGTCCGTCCAGAGCCATGATGTCATAGCACAACTCCATGGCCTTTGAGCGCTCGATGACGGTTTTTCCGAGCACCTCTGCTGCGTCCTCTGACCCGGCGCCGTAGACGATGGAGCCGTTTTCGCATATGTAAGCCAACTCGTTACAAACTGGCCTGAACAGCGCGCGCAGAGAGTGGTACTGACGTCCCGAAGCCGGGCAGAAGGTAACTCCGGCAGACCGGAGCCTCCGGATCAGCTCAAAGAGTTCAATGTCCAGCTCGGACTGCCCATAGGGTAAAAGCGTTCCATCTATGTCACTGACAATGAGTTTTATCATATGATGCACCTTAAAACAAATAATGCGGCGGAGGCGAAAGCCCCCGCCGCCGAACTGCGGTCTTACTTCAGCTCCACGGAGCCGAGAGATATCAGCCTTCCGTTCCTACGGCTGAATAATACCACACCGCTGCCGTCAAAGTCCAGTCGTACTTTCTCGCCTATCTTATATAGTACGCCGCCAAAGACAACACCGGTGAGCAGATAGTCGCCTATCTTTATCCTGACGGTGGTTTCCATGCCTGTCGGCATGGCGCTGTAGATCTCGCCCTCGATGGCGCCGGAATCGGAAAGTTTAATGAATTCGGGCCGCACGCCGATGATGAAGTCCCCGTCCGTTGGCGATTCCTCGTCGCCGAAGTCCTCTGCCTCGTTGACCATCGGGATATGGCAGCGGAACACCGTGTCCTTGTTGGCCTTCTCAACGTGCTTTTTGTCCTTGGCAAGCTCCGCCTCGCGGGCGCGCTTTGCCTCGTCCTTGGCGTCCTCGTCCCGGAACCACTTCGCCAAATCCAGCTTCTCGTTCGGAGTGAAGGTAGCGGAGACGCCGCCCAGCATGTCGAGCGCTATGCCGCCGTCGGGCCTCTGCTTGCCCGTGGCCTCGATGAAGTTGATGGCCGGGTTGCCGACGAAGTCAGCGACAAACAGGCTGTTTGGACGGTTATACACGTCCAGCGGCGCGTCGTATTGCTGGAGGACGCCGTTGTCTATGAGGCATATCTTCGTCGCCAGCGTCATGGCCTCCATCTGGTCGTGCGTGACGTAAATGAAGGTGCTGCCAGTATCGATGTGCAGTCGCTGCAGCTCGGAGCGCATCTCAAGCCTCAGCTTAGCGTCCAGGTTCGAGAGCGGCTCGTCCATGAACAGCACCGTCGGCTCGGGCGCGAGCGTCCTCGCGATGGCCACGCGCTGCTGCTGACCGCCCGAGAGCTCCGAGGGGTAGCGGTCCATGAACATGCCTATCTTGACTATCCTGGCTACTCTGCGCACCGTGAGGTCAATCTCCTCCTGAGTCAGCTTGCGGACGCTGGTCTGCACCTTGCCGTCCTTCACATAGGCAAAGTCCTCGTTTAACTCACAGCCCTCAGCGGCGCACTTGGCGCGCGCGGTCTCAAGCGTCTTTTCGCACTCGGCAAGCCTTGCCGCGGCGACGGTACCCGGCTCGAGCGACTCGTGCAGCTTCCAGCCCATTACCGTCTTGGCCGAGAACATCGAGATCTCGAAGCGGTCTATGAGCTTTATGTGCGCCTTGTTGACGTCGAGCTTGCCCTTTTTGTCCACGCACTCCTTGATGATGCGCACCGTCTCGTCTGGCCTTTTCAGCACCTCGATGAGCTGCGCGGCCTTTTTGGCGTCGAAGTCTATGCGCGGCAGCTCGTCCTTGATGTTGGTGAGGCCGAAGGCAATATTCTTGTAGACGGTCATGTTGGGCCAGAGCGCATAGTTCTGAAAGAGGAAGCCGACCTTGCGCTTGTTGGCGGGAATGTTGATGCCCTTCTCGCTGTCGAACACCACGCGGTCGCCGATGGTGATGCGGCCGCTGGTGGGGGTCTCGAGGCCGGCAATCATGCGCAGGGTGGTGGTCTTGCCGCAGCCGGAGGGGCCGAGCAGGGTGACAAAGGCGTTGTCCTCGATGACGAGGTTCAGGTCATCGACGGCGTAGAACTTATCCCAGCGCTTTGTGACGTGGGTGAGTACTATCTCAGGCATTGTTTAACCTCCTATCCCTTTGTCCAGACTGGCGCCGGTCACCTTGTTGACGAGGGTGTTGCAGACCAGAATGGTGATGATGAGTATCAGATTGATGCCGCTTGAGAAGGCGTAGAGGCCCATCTCGTCGAAGTAGTCCAGCGTGGTCGAGAGGATGAAGCCCTGCACGCAGAGCAGCATGAAGAGCGACAGCTCGCGCAGGCAGGTCATGAAGGGCAGCATGTAGCCGCTTATGATGGACGACTTCTGTATGGGTATGATTATCCGCGTCATCCGCTTAACCCAGGGTACGTCCTGGATTATTGCGGCCTCCTCTATCTCACCCGAGAGCTGGAGCATGGAGTTGAGCGAGCTCCGGGACGCAAAGGGTATGTACTTCACCGTGCCGGCGATTATGAGCAGGGTATAGGTGTTGAAGAGGTTCAGATGCTCATTCGAAAACAGAATGAAGAAGGCCGCGCCGACCGCGAGGGAGGGCATCAGGTAGGGAAGGAAGGCCACGGAGTTGACGTAGTTAGCCCATTTACTTCGCCGCTTTTTGGCCACGGCGTAGCCTATCATAGTGCCTATGGTACCGGCGAGCAGGGCACAGCACACCGACACGAGTATGGTGCCCTTGAAAGCAGACCAGATGGTTTGGTTATAGAGTATGCCCTTTTGACCGTACATACCGTTTTCAGTGATGTTCTCGCTCGTAGTCCACCACTTGGTGGTGAGGTTCGAGGAGTCACCGGTGTAGAGGAAGCTGTAGTCGCCAGGGTTCGGCAGGAAGGTCTCGAAGGCAAAGGAGACGATGGGGAAGATGCTCGTGAAGAAGGTCAGTATGACAAGTATGAGCGCTATGATGAAGCGCCCGGCCTTGCCGAGACTGATCTTAGAGCTCTGGCCCGACTTGCCCGTGACGGTGGTGTAGCTCTTGCGGCTGCGCAGGGACATTTGGTTCATGAGCATGATGACGATACCGAAGATCATCATGATGATGGCAAGAATACTGGCCTCGCCGGTATATCTGGAGTTCAGGGAGACGTACTTGGTCGAGAGGGTCGTGAGGCCCAGGTAGTGCGGCACGGGGTAGGAGCCCATCGCGCTCGAAAAGACAAGCAGCACGGTCGAGAGGATGGCGGGCTTCACCATGGGCAGCGTGACCCTGAACATGGTTTTCCACTTCGGTGTGTCTAGGATGGTCGCGGCTTCCTCGAGGTTGGCGTCCATGTTGCGGAAGATGCCGCCGACGAGGATGTAGGCGAAGGCGGAATAGTGCAGGCCCAAAACAATGACGCTCGGGAAGAGGCCCTTGCACCACCACATCGGCATCTGTACTCCAAACGTGGCGGCGAGCAGGCCGTTGGAGGTACCCGTGACCGCGTTGGAGTTGAACACGTTCTGCCACACGACGGCCAGCGTCCACTGCGGCATGATGTAGGGGAAGATGAAGATGGCGCTCAGATACTTCTTCCACGCCAGGTTCGAGCGTGTTATAAGGAAGGCAAAGAGCCCGCCGTAGATGACCGCCACGAGGCAGCTGCCCACGGAGAGCAGTATCGTGTTCCACAGCGGCGTCCAGAGGTTGGTCTTTGCGACGTTGCTGGTGAAGAGGTCTATGTAGTTGACGATCGTGTAACCCTCGTTCCGCCCGGTTAGGTGTGCGTCGATGGTACCGGGGTGTATCTTGAAGGTGTCCTGTACGATGGCGACGATGGGCGCGACGGTGGTGACCGTCAGGATGATGCCCAGAAGCAGGAGTATGACGTTGTGCGGCTTTGAGAAAAAGGTGCGGAGCCTGTTCAAAACGGCTGCCGCGCCGCTCTGCACCGGTATAGCCTGATTCATGCGCTCTCCTTCCTTTCCGGAGAATCTTTAGAAAGCGTCCCCGGACGCGGATATCATACGGGGACGCCGAAACTCAAACGATGGTTTTATCAGCTCACGGAGTATTTGTCGAGGGTCTCGATCCAGCTGCCGACAGTGAAGGAGACGGAGGCGCAGTACTCGGGGTCCTCGAGCACGAGCTTGCCGTCGGTGGTCCACCAGTCATAGCCGGCGTCATTGAGTGCGGCGAACTCGACGGTGGTGCCGTCCTCGGCCATGCCGCCGGTCTGGTGCTGGAAGATCTCCTCGTTCTCAGCGGCGACGGTCGGGTTGGAGGAGTAGCCGCCGATGTCCTTGCCCCAGGCGGAGAAGCCGTCGGCCGTGCAGGTCATGTAGGCGATGAAGGCGCAGGCGGTCCAGGGCAGCGGGCTGTTGTCGGTGACGAACAGGTAGTGGCAGTAGCCATAGCCGCCGATGCCGGTGTAGCCGTCGTTGTAGGCCGCTATCGTGATGTTGTTCTTGGAGACGGAGGCCGACTCCTCAACGGAGCGCAGCTTGGAGTACACCAGCAGGCCGAACTGGTCGGTCGCGGACTTGTCGACGAGGGTGTTGCAGATGGGGCCGTCGTCGGTCTGGGCGTTGTAGCTGCCGACCCAGAGCTTTATCCAGGCCAGGGCGTACTTGCCGTTCTCGCCGAGGCCGAGGTCAGCCGCGTCGGAGGCCATGGCGTCGATGGTGGGCTGGAAGTAGGCCTGCTCCTCGGCGGAGAGGGCGTCAAAAGCCTCCTTGAGCCAGGCAGAGTATGTATCGTTCGTCAGCATGTAGAGGAAGTTCTTGCCGACGACCTCGGAGTCGATGTCCATAAACAGACCGTGCTCGCCCTCAGCGACGAAGTCCCAGCAGTTGTCGTAGGTCTTGGAGCCGGTGTTGTTGAACATGAAGACCTTGTTCAGGGTCTGCAGCGGCAGATAGCCGGTCCACTCCTCGGCGGTGGTGCCGTTGGCCTCGGCCCAGTCCTTCGGGATGAAGGTGTCGAGGATGCCGGTCTGCACCATCTTGCTCTCTATCTGGTTGCCGTCCTGGATGAGCGTCATGGCGAAGGTACCGGTGTCCTTCAGGGAGTCGGAGGTCAGCTGGTCGAAGATCTTGTTGTTCTTCGGCTGCTGCCACTCGTAGTTGAGGGTGTAGCTCGGGTCAATGCTCTGGAGATACTCGATGAAGAGCGGCAGGGCCGTGCTGCCGCGGCTGGAGTTGCCCAGGCCGAAGAAGGTCGCGCCGTTGGACTCCTCGATGGCCTTCGCGGCCAGCTCCTCGAGCGTCATCGTCTCGGCCTCGGCAATTATCTGCTGAGTGGCCGTGAGCTCGACGTCGGGCTGATCATCTGCGGGAGGGGTATCGACGTCCCCGCCGTCATCGGCCGGAGGCGCATCGGAAGCGGCGGGAGCCGGGGTGCCGCAGCCGGCCAGCAGGCCGACCAGCATCATGGCAACGAGCAAGAGAGACAGTAGTTTTTTCAAGTTGTTTCCTCCTAACATTATAAAATACTCAAAATCCACTGCCGGTGCCTGGCCGTCGAAATATACAAAGCACAACGCCGGGCTGCCGGTCTTTCTGCCTATATTCTACAAAACTCTTTTCAACTTTACCACAGAAAATCCTGCGATATTTTTGAAATTCATGACATCTGTTAAAAAATCCCCGTGCCGGAAGGCACGGGGAAGTCAAAAGCAATTATCATATATTGTGCAAAAGTTCCAAAAGTTTCTTGTGAACAGTGGGATTGGCAACAATGATGTCTGAGGAGTGGAACATGTCCGGACTGCGGCCGCGGAGGTCTGTCACGACTGCGCCGGCCTCGCGCGAGATGAGCAGACCGGCGGCGTAGTCCCAGGGGTTCAGCAGACACTCGGTGTAGGCGTCTGTCCGCCCGTCTGCCACGGAGCAGAAGTCCAGCGAAGCTGTACCCATGCGGCGTATGTCCACGCAGCTGTCGTAAACTGCGCGTATCAGGGCGAAGTTGCGTCCGGCCTGGTCACGCTTGGCGGGGTTTGTGCCAACGTCTATGAGACATTCGCCAAGGTCCTCCGTGCAGCTGACGTGTATCTTGCGCCCATTGAGGCTTGCGCCCATGCCGGCGCGGGCGGTGTAGAGCTCCTCGGTGTCCGGGTTAAAGACGATGCCGAGAACGGGAGCACCGTCTGCTACGAGTGCGAGCGAGATCGCGCTGTGCCGGAGGTGATGGATGAAGTTCGTCGTGCCGTCCACGGGGTCGAGTATCCAGACGAGGCCAGAGGTGTCGAGCTGTGAGTTGTCCTGTTCCTCTCCCATGAATTTGGCTTCAGGCAGTATCTCGGAGAGCCTGCGGCGCAGCAGCTCCTGTATGCCGGTGTCCACCTCAGTGACAAAGTCGCGTGCCTGCTTGCGCCTTATGTGTGCGGCGAGTTCACGGTTGCCAAAGAGCAGCCCAGCCTCGCGCACTGCGATGACCGACTCTTTTAGGAGCGCTTCCAAGTCGGGTCCCATGGTCTCAGTCCCCCTTGCCGCAGCACTCGGGGTGCTGTATCTTTTTCTTGATTTCGAGCGACTTTTCCTCGCCGGCGAGCAGACGCACGAGTTCCAGTCCCATGTCTATAGCGTAGCCCAGACCGCGGCCGGTGGTTATGTTCTCGTCGGTAACGATGCCATCAGGGACGGCGATGGCGCCGAGCATCTCCTTTTCAAAGCCGGGGAAGCAGGCGGCGCGCCTGTTTCTGAGCAGGCCGAGCCTTCCAAGCACGACGCCCGGAGCCGCACAGAGCGCGGCGACGTGCTTATACTCCGCGTCGAACTGCAGGAGCAGCGTCTTAAGACCCGGATGGGCATAGAGGTTTTCCACACCTGGGATGCCGCCGGGGACGTAGAGCGCGTCAACGTCTGAGTAATCCACCTCAGCGAAGAGCTTGTCGGCCACAACGCTGATGCCGTGAGAGCCGGTGACGACTTTTGAATCTGTGACGGACACAAGTTCGACCTGGACGCCGGCGCGGCGGACGATATCCACAACGGCAAGTGTCTCGACTTCCTCAGAACCACTTGCCATAAACACACAGAGTTTTGCCATCTTTGCATCTCTCCCTTCGCAGCCATTATACACGGCCTGCCAAAAAAAGAAAAGACGTAATAATCCGTCCTCAAAGCGGAAAACTACGCTAGAGGTGTTGAATGATGCAAAAGATGACAAACGAGCAGTATGCCGAGTACGTTAAACGCAAGTCTCCGCCTTCGCCCCTATGGGGAGACCTGTTGAAGGCGTTCTTGATAGGCGGCGCGATCTGCGTTATTGGGGAGCTGGTGACGCAGCTCTGGCTCTACGCGGGTCTCGAGCGCGCGGACGCCTCCACGGCCTGCTCGATGACTTTGGTTTTCCTGGGCGCGCTACTCACGGGCCTCGGTGTGTACGACGATATTGCAAAGTTCGGCGGCGCGGGAACTCTTGTGCCGATAACCGGATTCGCTAACGCGGTAGTTTCGCCTGCACTTGAGTTTAAAAGCGAGGGATTTGTCACCGGCACGGCTGCGAAGATGTTCATAATCGCAGGTCCCGTAATAGTGTTTGGCGTATCCGCAAGTATCGTCTACGGGCTCGTGCTCTGTCTGCTTTAGGTAAAACCCCCTTTTCAAATCGTCCGGTCTGAGTTATACTTGCTTCACTTGACGAAAGGACGATTTGGATATGTGGGCTTATGACAGCGTATTTTATCACATCTACCCCCTGGGCTTCTGCGGCGCACCGCACGAGAACGACGGCGTTACTGAGCACAGGATGCTAAAGATAGCGGACTGGGCGGAGCACATAGAAAAGCTCGGCGCGGACGCCCTTTATCTCGGTCCCGTGTTTGAGAGCGACTGCCACGGCTACGACACGCGGGATTACCGCAAGGCAGACTGCCGCCTCGGCACTAACGAGGACCTCAAGGCGGTCTGCAAGACGCTCAAAGAGCACGGCATCCGCGTCATCTTCGACGGTGTTTTTAACCATGTGGGCCGTGGCTTCTGGGCATTCCGCGACGTGCAGGAAAAGAAGTGGGCCTCGCCCTACAAGGACTGGTTCAACATTAACTTCGGCGGCAACAGCGGCTATAACGACGGCTTTTGGTACGAGGGTTGGGAGGGCCACTATGAGCTCGTGAAGCTCAACCTCCGCAACCCCGCCGTCGCGGACTACATACTCGACACCGTGAAGTTCTGGCGCGACGAGTTCGGGATAGACGGCCTGCGCCTGGACGTTGCCTACTGCCTGGACCTCGACTTCCTTCGTCGTCTGCGCTCCTTCTGCGACGGGCTGGGCGACTTCTTTCTCCTGGGCGAAACGCTCCACGGCGACTATAACCGCTGGATGAACGACGGGATGCTCCACAGCGTCACGAACTACGAGTGCTACAAGGGGCTGTATTCCAGCTTCAACAGCATGAACATGTTTGAGATAGTCCACAGCCTCAAGCGCCAGTTCGGACCGGAGAACTGGACGCTTTACAAGGGCCGCCACCTCCTCAGCTTCTGCGACAATCACGACGTCACCCGCGCGGCGACTATCCTGCAAAACAAGGCGCATATACCTCTCATATATGGCCTCGTGTTTGCCATGCCGGGCATTCCCTGCGTCTACTACGGCAGCGAGTGGGGTGCTGAGGGCGACAAGCGCAACGGTGACTGGAGCCTCCGCCCGAGCTTCGAGGCGCCGGAGTGGAACGAACTGACTGACACGATATCCGCGATGACCAAGGCGCACCGTGCCAGCCGCGCGCTCTGTTATGGAGACTTTAAGGACCTGCTCCTGACCAACCGTCAGGCAGTGTTCCAGCGCGAGGCGGAAGGGGAGAGGGTCATTGTTGCGATAAATGCAGACTCCGTGCCTTACACCGCCCACTTCAACGTCAACTGTGGCAGGGCGCAGGACCTGATAAGCGGCAAAATGCACGACTTCGGAGGCGGCAGCGAGCTGCCCCCATACAGCGTGGCATATTGGAAATGCGAATGAGCTGAAATATGCAAAAAGCCCCCGGCCTCGTGCCGGGGGCTCTGCTGTTTTATTCCGCCGGGCTTATCAGCGCGCCCATATTGGAGCCTTTAGCGGTCATGGTCAGGCCGGGACAGTTCAGGATGGCTCGGTAGGTATTTTCTATGAGGCTCGGCTGTGCTATTCGAGTTATGCTTATGCTGCCGCTGTACTGCGCTTCGTCGCCATTGTAGACGGTAAAGTATATCGTCGTCGAGGCGGTGTCTGTGTCCGGCATCCAGCGGAGCTCCAGCCCGGGCTCGAGGCTCAGACTCTGGCCATTATAATTCACACGGCTATCCTGCAGCCAGCCCGCGTTGCAGCTTGCCTCTATGCGCGTCCAGTCGAAGTCGAAATCGAACATGAACTGTATGCCGTAAAGACTGCTCACGGCGAGATTTGACGTCCAATTCACGCCGCCGGCAAAAATGCGCTCATAGAGGTCGAACGCAGCGGCATCGTAGTCGCCGCCGAGCTCGGTGACCGTCAGTTCGCTCAGAATGCCGATATAGCTCCAAACCTCACCGTCCCGTAGCAGCAGCATGTAGCAGTCACCACCGCTGTGCAGTCGCGTGATCCAGCCGTTTTCAATGACCATTCCGCCCGCAGGCATGGCGTTGTCGCCATCCGCTAGTTTATAGCGTGTACCCAGCCTGTAAAGGCACAGTGTGCCGCCCTCCGGGGCCTCCAGCTCTGTAACAAGCTCAAGCCCGTTTATCTCTATCTCTGTGATGTCGAAGCCGGAGGTCTCCGCCAGCATGTCCACACCGCCGCAGGCAAAGCTGATGAGCTGCTCCGGCAGCGCGTCAAGTCCATCTGCCAGCCTTATAACCGGCGTCTGTGCCGCTTTTATTCGCGCATACTCTCCCGTGACCGCTGCGGGATAGTTTCCTCCGTAACCATCGCCGCCCATGACCGTGTCTCGGTCGGCGGTACCCAGCCACTCCCAGACACCGTCTTTACACAGCATGAGCAGGTAATCCGTGGGCAGACCGGATTTGAGCAGAGTGAACCAGTCCCCATCGGCATAGAAGCTGGCAGCAAGACCGTACAGGTACAGCGTCCCGCCGTCCTGGCAGGGCGTCTCGGCGCAGAGCTCGAGCGTCGTTATCTCCGCTGCGCTGATGTCAACGACGTCCAGCCCGGCGGCAAGCTCCAGCACACGGGCCTGCGCCGCCTCGAGAACGGGACCGGGTGCGCTTTCCGCAATGCCATCTGCAGCGTCGGGTATGAACTTCGGCAGTTGTGCCGCTATGGTCACGGTGTCCGCATCTCCCGCGTCCTCCTTTGCTTTGGGGTCTGTCAGGAAGCACACCGCTGCACCTATGCAGACGACAATCGCCAGCACGACGAGCCAGAACGCGGGTTTTTTGTAACTGAGCACCGACTTTACCCTGCCTTTGACCGAGGCCTCGCCAAAGGCCAGCGGGCAGGCGCCTACGCTGTGACGCGGACGGCTGAGGTCCAACAGTGCCTGGGAATAGTCAGCTCGCCCGGCCGCGGGCATCGAACGTATCACGCGCTCGTCGCAGGCAAGTTCAATGTCCCGGCAAAACAGCGCATATGCCAGCCAGACCAGCGGATTGTACCAGTGTGCGGACAGTATCAGCCAGCCCAGTGGTTTTATGACATGGTCGCCGCGCGCGATGTGCGCCTGCTCGTGAGCCAGTACCTGTACCCGTGCTCCATCAGAGAGGCCGAGAGGCAGGTATATGCGCGGCCGAAAGAGACCAAGCACAAAGGGTGAGGCAACTTTTTCGCACTCATAGACGTTTCCCTCGACTCTAACCGCTTCCGCGACACTGTGCCGCAGTCTCATATAGCTCAAGAGCGCCCAGAGCAGCATCAACACCGACACGGCAAGCCAAAGCGCTGAGGCTAAGGGTAGGAGCACCTGCAGCGGGTTCGCGCTTGATGCGGTCTCGGGCATAAAAGCCTGTGTAAAGCCCGGGTTTATGGCGTTGTTGAGCGCAGTGATGCCCGTGTTCAACTCAGGCGTGCGTTCGAGCATGATGCCCTGCGGCAGCGTCTCCGCGCTTGGTATGAGACTCAGCGCGCTCTTAAAGCTCCAGGGCAGGACGAGCCGCAAACCCACAATTGCCCAGAGCATCAGCCGGAATCGCTTCGGCGCCTTTTTGAGTACAAAGCGCAGGACCACAACGGCCAGGATCAGCCAGCTCGCGGCTATACCCATGTTCAGGGCCTTCTGGAATACCTCAGCCATCTCCGCAGCCCTCCCTGAAGCCGTCTATCATGCGCTGGACCTCGTCCAGTTCCTCTGCCGAAAGCCGCCTGTTCCGCGTGAAGGCGGCGATGAATGCGGGGAGAGAGCCGCCGAATTTCTTCTCCACAAGCTCGTCTATCTCCGCCTCCTGCACTTCGTCCTTCGTCACCAGCGCTCGCACGACCGAGTTTTCGTTAACCAGCACCCCGCGCTCCGACAGGCGCTTTATGACCGTATATGTCGTTGTTGGCTTCCATCCCAGCTGCTCGCGGCAGAGTGCTACAAGCTCGCTGCTTTTTACCGGCTCGTGTTCCCATAGTATCAGGCAGAACCTGTACTCGCTCTCAAACACCTTTGGTGTGTCCATTAAAAGCACCTCTAATCCGTTAGAGTAATTTCAATCTAACACATTAGAGCGGACTTGTCAAGCTCATATTTGCAGGTGGCGGAGCTTGAAAAGCGGGTGCGGCGGTGCTAAAATGAGCAAAATTGCGATGGAGGAGCGAAAAAATGATAAGAGCGGCCATAGAGAGGGATATAGACGCCGTTGATGCGGCATATACGGAGCTGCTGCTGCACGAGCAGGAGCACGGCTCAAACACGCAGTGGGTTCAGGGGCTTTACCCGACGCGGGCCACGGCGGAGCGGGCTTATACGGCGGGAGAGCTCTACGTCCTCGAGGAGGGCGGGCAGGTTCGCGCCAGCATGATACTTAACGGCCGTCAGGCGCCGGAGTACCGCGAGGTACCCTGGCAGTATCCGGCGGAGGACACGGAGGTCCTGGTGATACACACGCTCTGCGTGCCGCCCTCGGAGGCCGGGCGCGGATATGGGACGAGGATGGTGGATTTCGCCTCTGGCTATGCGCTGGGACGTGGCGGGCGCGTCATACGGCTGGATACGAACATCAAAAACCTGCCCGCACAGAGCCTCTATGTAAAAAACGGCTTCCGCATAGCAGGAAGCCGCCGCTGCCTGCACGAGGGAGTCCTGGATACCGAGCTGGTTTATCTTGAGCGCAGCCTGTAGAGAGGAAAAGCGACGCGCCGCCCGAAAAACGGGCGGCGCGTTTTTTATAAAACGTTTTGTTATCTCTTGTTGGAGCGGCGCCAGATACGCTGCTCTTCGGCGGCTTTTATTAGCTCGTCGCGGAAGTCGGGGTGGGCTATTGAAACCAGCATTTCTGCGCGCTCCCAGCTGCTCCGGCCGGCGAGGTTCACAACGCCCTGCTCAGTGGCGATGTAATAGGCCTGGCTGCGCGGGGAGGTGATTATCTCGCCGTTGAAGTGCGGAACGATATTCGAGGTCCGCACCCCGTCCTTGCCGACGCGGGAGGAGGCCACGCAGATAAAGCTCTTGCCGCCATTGGACATGGACGCGCCGGTGAGGAAGTCCACCTGGCCGCCGGTGCCGCTGATGTGGCGCAGGCCGGCGCTCTCGGAGTTTATCTGGCCGTAGAGGTCCACGGAGACGCAGCTGTTGAGCGACACGAAGTTGTCCATCGAGGCTATGACCGCGGGGTCGTTCACATAGGCGATGGGCAGGGCAATAACTCCGGGGTTTTCGTCCAGCCAGTCGTAGAGCGCCTGCGAGCCGGTGGCAAGTCCCAGCACGCCCTTGCCGGGGAAGATGTTCTTGCGCTTGTTAGTGAGCTTGCCCGCCTTGTAGAGGTCAAGGAAGCCGTCGGTGCACAGCTCGGTATGCATGCCGAGGTCCTTCAGGTCGCTCTGCGCGATGATGGAGCCCAGCGCGTCCGGAGTGCCGCCTATGCCGAGCTGGAGCGTCGCGCCGTCTACGATGTGCGGGATGATGTTCTGCGCTATCTGGATATCTTCCGGCGAGGGTTTTTTGGCCGGGACGGTCGGCACCGGGCCGTGCTCGCCCTCTACGACCATGGTGACGTCGGAGATATGGATGCTCTCGTTGTATGCGCCGTAGATCTTGGGCAGCTTGTCGTTGACCTCGATGACGATGGCGTCAGCGCGGCCTATCATATCAAGCGCCGTTCCGGCGGAGAGGGAGAAGTTGAAGTAGCCGTGCTTGTCCATAGGCGTGGCGCAGACGTAAGCCACGTTGACATGCAGGAACTCGCGGTGATACCACGCGAGGTTGCGAAATATCATGGGGGAGAAGTAGGCGCGGCCTTTGTCGATAAAGCTGCGGTCATAACCGGAGCAATGCCAGACGTTGTAGCAGAAGTGTTCGCCCTCCGGGTCGCACTCAACAGCCTGAATGGGGCCGTACATTATTTGCGCACGGATCTTGACGTCAAAAAGCTCATCTCTCCGCTTGGCCAGTGCAGCGTCGCACAGCGAGGCGAAGGTGGTGCCGTTGCCGTATTCCACCCAGTCGCCGCTCTTGACGAGCTTGGCGGCATCCTCCGGGGTGCCGAGCTTAGATTTGTATTCGCTTATGAAGTCCATATCTTATCCTCCGTAAAACAATTTTTCACACACATTCCTATTATTGCACGTCCGGGCTTCAAAGGCAAGGGGCGAGTGCTTCACAAAAGTGGTAATATGGGCTATAATTAAGGCGAGGTGAGGATAATGCTGGATTTTGAACTATATACACCAACCAAAATCTTTTTCGGACGCGGGCGCTGTGACGAGGTCGGCAAGGTCGTTGCTGCCTACGGCTGCCGCAAGCCGCTCATATCCTATGGCGGCGGAAGCGCACGCCGCTCCGGGCTCCTGGGCAGGGTTGAGGCATCTTTAAGAGATGCTGGTCTTGACTTTGCCGAATTAGGCGGCGTTCGGGCAAATCCTACAGTTGAGTTCTGCGCTGAGACCGCCTCATATGCCCGCGAGCAGGGCTGCGACATGCTCCTAGCCGTCGGCGGCGGCAGCGTAATAGACAATGCAAAAATGGCCTCGCACTGCGTCAGGACCGGGCGCGACCCCTGGGACTATACAGACCACCGCGCCGAACCAACTGACAGTTTGCCCGTTGGCGTCGTCCTAACGATTGCCGCCACAGGCAGCGAGATGAGCGACAGCGCCGTGCTCACCAACACCGCCCTCGGTGTCAAGCGCGGCCTCAGCTGCGAGGCGAATCGCCCGCTCTTTGCCATCATGGACCCGGAGCTGAGCTTCACGCTCCCGCCATACCAGACCGCCTGCGGCGTCGTGGACATTCTCATGCACACAATGGAGCGCTACATGTGTACGAACCCGGACAACGAGCTCATAGACCGCATGTCCGAGGGGCTGATGACCGCCGTGATCGACGCTGGCCGGACGGCGATGTCTGCGCCGGAGGACTACGAGGCCCGGGCGACGCTCATGTTTGCCGGCAGCCTCTCTCACAACGGCCTGACCGGGGCCGGACGCAGCTGCGGGCTCTGGGCGCACAAGCTCCAGCACGAGATGAGCGCTCTTGACGACAGAATAGCCCACGGCGCGGGCCTGGCCGTAATTTGGCCGGCATACCTCGAGTTTTTTGCAAGGCGCGGCCTGTTTAACGAAAGGCTCACGCGATACGCGCAAAAGATCTGGGGCAGGTCAGATATACGCGGCGGGATCGAGGCCACGCGTGAATACTTCCGCAGTCTGGGTATGCCGGAACGGCTGTCGGACTTTGGGCTCACAGCGGAGGACGCAGAGTATATGAGCCGCCGCTGCACGGACAATGGAAATAAGAGCTTTCCGAGCGTCATCCCTCTCGGGCTCGACGAAGTGCGCGAGATCTACTCCCTCTGCCTCTGAGCGAAATAGGCCCGTGTAAGCCTTGCCGCTTCGCCTGAGAGCAGCAGGAGAGACGTCAGGTTCGGCAGAGCCATGAGTGCGTTGGTGAGGTCAGCCAGCTCCCAGACCAGGCTGCGGACAGACGCCGCGCCCAGCACGGCGCAAAGCGAATAGACGAGCAGGTACGCACGCGCTGAACGTGTACCCAGCAGGAAACCGCAGCAGCGCAGGCCGTACATGCCCCAGCTCAGCAGGGAGGAGAGCGAAAAGAGAAGTAGGCACAGTGCCAATATTGCTGCTGCTCCGCCGCCGCCGAAAACTCCTGCAAAGGCCGATACGGAAAGCGAGAGCGAGGCTGCGGAGCCATAGGGTATGGCCGCGCCGGAGCAGAGCAGGGCAAGGCCGGTGAGCGTACAGATCACGAAGGTATCCGCAAAGACTTCAAAAATGCCGTAAAAACCCTGCCTGACAGGTTCGGTCTCGGCAGCGGAGGAGTGTGCGATCGGAGCTGAACCCAGCCCGGCCTCGTTTGAAAACAGGCCGCGGCGCAGACCCCAGCCGATGCAGGCGCGCAGCCCTATGCCGCCGCATACGGCCTGTGGACGGAAAGCGCAGACGAATATGTCCCGCAGCACGCCGCCGAGCCGCCAATAGTTGGCGCAGATAACGGCGATGCAGGCCAGAGCGTAGACAAGGCCCATCAGCGGCACAAGCGCCTCGCAAACACGTCCCAGGCGCTTCATGCCGCCGTTGAGAACGAGAAATCCGCATGCTGCTACAAGTGCGCCTATGACGATGGAAAACAGTTCCTTTTCAGCTGCAAGGTCCGTGGAAAGCTCCATTATTAGCGTCCTTGCTGCACTGCTTATCTCTCCGCCCTGGATAGCGCTGCCCATGGCGAGAGCGCCGAGCGCGCCGAAAAAAGCAAAGCAGCGTGCCAGAGGCATGAAGCGGGGACCCAGCCCGTTTTTGATGGTATACATTGGTCCGCCCAACCAGACTCCGCCGTCTCCGCGTTCGCGAAAGCGGAGAGCAAGCGTGACCTCGGCATATTTCGTGGCCATGCCCAGCGCGGCGCTCAGCCAGAGCCAGAACAACGCGCCGGGTCCGCCCAGAGATATAGCAAGCGCCACTCCAGCGATGTTTCCGGTCCCGACAGTGCCGGCAAGCGCGGCGCAGAGGGCCTGCATTGGCGTGATGCCGTCCGCGGACTGTGCATCCCTTCGCAAAGCCCCTCCCAGGACGTGACGCATAGCCTCCGGAAAATGCCGCAGCTGGATAAAGCCGCAGCGTATGCTCAGGTACAGGCCGGCGCCGGCCAGAAGCACGGCCATTGGCAAGCCCCAAAACCAACTCAAAAACTCTCCCAACCGCTTCGCCTCCCACTTTGATAATACGTTGCTGCATACGGCTGCATGACTTGACGGAGAAAGGGGAGCGGAGGTATATTAGACGCCATGGATAATGAACTTGAAATGCTTAAAAAGCGCCTGGTTGAGCTGTCACGCCGTTCGGCAGAGCGCGGGATAAAGACAAATTCTGAATTTCTGAGTCTTGGAGAGCAGACGGAACTCTTGCGGCTGAGGCTGGAAAGCCCCTGCGCGCTTGACGGCGGATACGCCGAGGCGGAAAGGCGCGTAGCCGTGTTCGGGGGCGAGAGAGCTCCGCTGTGCTGCCTGGAGATATCGCCGGTGTCGAAAAAGTTTGCGGAGCCGCTGACGCACCGAGACTATCTTGGTGCGCTCATGGGTCTTGGCCTGCGTCGGAGCGTGCTAGGTGACGTGGTGCTATGCGGCGGGAACGCCTATGTTTTCTGTCTGGAGAGCGTGGCGGGCCACATAGCGGACGGACTGACGCAGGTGCGCAGAACTCAGGTGCGCGTGGCCACGGCGGAAACGCCTCCGGAGGAGGCGGTGCGCCCGCCGGAGCCGGTGACAGTGAACGCCGCTTCGGAGAGGTTGGACGCCGTGGTAGCGGCAGTGTTCGACCTCTCGCGCGCGGAGAGCCAGCGCCTGTTCGAGGCAGAGCGCGTTATGGAAAACGGCCTGACGGCTCGATCCGCTTCGGCAAAGCTGGAGACTGGAACTATGGTTTCCGTGCGCGGCCTGGGCAGGTTCAGGTTTGAGGAGGTAGCTGGTGAGACGCGCAAGGGCCGGCTGCGTATAAAAGTACGGAAATACTGAAAGAACTTGCGGGGCCGCATATCGTGGCCCCGCAAGTTCATATGCCCTTGTATTTTCTGCGAGTAGCCATCCCGCCGCGGATGTGTCTTTCGGCCTTGTTGAGCTCAAGCAGGCTGCGCACCTCGGAATAGAGTTCCGGGCTCACACCCTCGAGACGCTCCGTGATGTCCTTGTGTACTGTGGATTTGGATACCCCGAACTTTTTTGCGGCGGCGCGGACGGTGGCCCGATTTTCGGTTATGTACTCCGCAAGCCTTACGGCCCGCTCCTCGATGTCAGTCCTCATTTTCACCACTCCCGGCTTGTCGTGATGAATTATATGCGGGCGAGACCTCGCCTTATTCCTTGGACCAAAGCGGCTCCCGGTGACCGGGAGCCGCTTTTTGCACGGAAAACAGGTGGACGTTTAAGAGCATATGCGGTGGTATAGTCTGGTCAGCAAGTAAATGAAATCAGATTTTGGGAGGAATCAGTTGTGGAAATAAAGATGGTACAATGCCCCAACGGCCACTATTATAATGCCGCGCTTCATGCCAGCTGCCCGGAATGTGAGAGCGGCATCGGCCACACCGTTGCCGTCGGCGTCGGCGGCTCTGCGCCAAAATTCTCTGAGACGGAAGCGATAACCCTGCCGCGCGATTCGCAGATAGAGCCGTTTGAACCCACTGTGATCGGCTTTGAGTCCGCTGAAGGCAGGCCCGAGCCCGTTGTGGGCTGGCTCGTGTGTATAGAGGGCGTATCCAAGGGAGTGGATTACCGCCTGCATGCCGGCTACAACTATATTGGCCGCGAGATCGGAGACGTTCACATACACGGCGATATGCAGATATCGCGCAAAAACCACGCGATGATCGCCTACGACAGCAGCGAGCGCACATATTATGTCGGACCGTCCGCCGGACGCAATCTCATAAAAGTCAACGGCAAGACCGTGCTCAACGCAGCAGAGATAAAGAGCTACGACATAATTTCCATCGGCACGACGAAGCTCATGTTTGTTGCCCTCTGCGGTGAGCAGTTCGGCTGGAACGAGGGTGATGGCGCCAATGCGTGAGAGGCACTTTTCTCTTTCACCGGCGCCGGGCGCCCCGCTTGAGACCGCTCCGCCCTCCGATGTCGCGGAGCCCTCGGCAGCTCCTGAGACTTCGCCCTCGGCCACTTTGGCGCCGGAGCCCACTCCGGAACCCACACAGATACAGGAGCCGGCAGATACTTTTGCTGCCGTCACGCCGGAGCCCGTGGCGCATACGGAGCAGCCTGCGCCGCCTGAGGAGACTTTGGGCATTACCTGCGGCTGGATAGCCGCGGGAGCGGCCTTGGCCGCAGCGCTTATCGTATCTGTGCTCTTTCTGGTGTTCAGGCGGAAGCGCCGCGCCGCCGTGCCGGCCGGCCCTGTCGGCTTTGCGCTCGGCAAGGTCCACGAGCAGGGCGCGCGTGAGAGCCAGCAGGACTGCTTTGCCGTATCGCCTGCGGAGCTGGAGTGTGAACAGGGGCTTCTTGCCGTCGTGGCGGACGGCATGGGCGGGCTTTCAAACGGCGACAAAGTAAGCCAGACTGCCGTCAGCGCAATGCTGGACGGTTTCTGCACTGCGTGCGGTGAGCCTGGGCTGGTTCTCCTGGAGCTGCTCGGTCGGGCAAATCAGGCGGTAAACCGACTGCTCGGGGCAGAAAACCTGACTAAAAGCGGCTCGACCCTGGCAGCCGGACTGATACGTTCAGGCAAATTTCACTGGATAAGCGTAGGTGACAGCCGCATCGCGCTCTATAGGAACGGTGCACTCCTACAGCTAAACCGGGAACATGTCTATAGGAACGAGCTGTTCACCTCAGCGGTTAACGGCAAGGATAGTTTCAACGCAGCGTTGTCAAATCCGCGCGCGGGCGGACTTACCAGTTACCTGGGGATGGGCAATCTCAAGTACATTGATATCCCGGCGGCTCCGGTGGATATTCAGCCGGGGGACAAATTTATACTCATGAGCGACGGCGTGTACAATGCGTTGGGTCCCGACGAGCTTGGTTCCGCGCTTAAACGTCCGGCACAGGACGCGGCAGAGGCCATACGCAGAGCGGTGGAAGCCAAAGGCTATGTAACACAGGACAACTACACGGCGATAATCATAGAAGCCGCATCGGGAGAAAGGCGGGCCGGTCATGATTAAAACTTCAAGTTATAGCGACACCGGCGGAAGGGACCACAACGAGGACTTTGTCTGCATTTCAGCGTCTGGCGTGAAGCTGTGCGCCGTAGTGGCCGACGGATTGGGCGGCCACGGCGGGGGAGCGGCAGCCTCCAGAGCGGCGGCTGAGCTCGTAGGCGCCACATGGGACGGTACGGTATCTGAGGACTACCTGAGCGAGCTCGTCCAGGCTGCGCACCGCAAGGTGCTCTCTCTCCAGACCCAGGCCTGCGCGATGAAAACAACTATAACTTTTTTGGCTGTCAACGGCATGAAGGCCGCTTGGGCGCATGTAGGCGACTCGCGAATATACCACTTTCTTGATGGAAGGCTTGTTTCTCGCACACGAGACCACAGCGCGTCTCAGATAGCAGTCATGCTCGGGACAATAACCGAGGACCAGATACGTTTTCACGAGGACCGCAACCGAGTCTACCGTGCGCTTGGCCAGGACGGGGAACTCAAAGTTGAGACGCACTTTGAAGCGCTCAGTCCGGGAAAACACGCATTCCTACTGTGTACGGACGGCTTCTGGGAATTCATAGTTGAGTCTGAGATGGAAAAGGACCTGCGTAATGCGGCCGACCCGGAAGAGTGGCTTGGCCTCATGCGTGCAAGACTGACGGCGCGAGTCCCCAGCAACAATGACAACAATTCAGCAGCGGCGGCATGGGTGGACATGGAGTGAAAAACAGGGGGGGTAAATGATGAAAAAAAGAGCTTTGAGCCTGGCGTTGGCTATAATACTAATTCTGGGCCTGCTGTCTGGCTGCGGAGCCAGCGGCAAACGCATTGCTGAGGAAGCGCGCAGCGGCGTGGTACGTATTCTGGCCATGCTGCCTGACCTGGAGACCGGAGACATAGTCTATGCGACGGGATCCGCCTTCGGCGTAGGCAAAGCAGGGGAAGCTACGGATGTGTTTGTGACAAACACACATGTTGTCCAGAACAGCTACAATACCGAAAGCGGAGTGCTTGATGCACCGGCCGTCAGTGTCTGGATACTCAAAAACGATCTTGCCTGGAACCCCGTCACCGGTTTAGACACCAGCCAGGCGATACCCTGCACGGTACTCTACGCCTCTTCCGGCATGTACCCGGATTATGCAGTCATCCGCGCGAGCGAAGCTCCCGAAGGCCGGGTGGCCCTGCCGCTCATTGAGGACGATGACGCGCTCGGAGTGACGGACGAGGTCTTTGCTCTGGGTTATCCCGGCTCTTCCGACCTCACGGAACAGGGCGTCTATGGCGGAAACCTTGTCGCCGACGTGGACGACGTCACCGTAACGGGCGGCAGCATCGAACGCTTCACCACCTCCACGACCTTCGGCAACACCAAACTGATACAGCACGGCGCTCAGATAAATCACGGCAACTCAGGCGGTCCGCTCCTGGACTCAAAAGGCGCAGTCATCGGCATCAACACCTATATCCTGGGCGCGAACGCTTCCACCGGAGACCGTACTTCTTCCTATTCCGTAAGCATCAGTTACGTCCGGGATAAGCTCGACGAGCTCGGTATCGAATACGACGTATCCGGCGGCAGTATGGTCTGGTTATTTATCGTTATAGGAGCGGTGATCATACTGGCAGCCGCGGGCCTGACCTTCTGGTTTATGAAGAAAAAAGGACGCATACCCACAAAACGCAAACCCGCAAAAACGGATTACGGCAAAACAACTTCCGTGGACACCGGAACGGGGCTTGAGGAGCTGCGCCTCCAGTGCCTGAGCGGCGCCTTTGCAGGCAAGCGTTTCTCGCTGACAGCGCAGGTCAGGATAGGTAGAGACCCCGGGAAAAATGACCTTGTCTACCCTTCGAACACTCAGGGCGTCAGCGGCGTACACTGTGTACTTATATATAACAGCTCCGAAGCATCGCTGTATCTGAAGGACCTGGGCTCCACCTATGGGACCTATCTTGGCAACGGCCAGAGATTGGCGGCTAGCCAGGCAGTGGCTTTACACGTTGGCGACAAGTTCTGGCTTGGCTCCGAACGCGAGTGCTTTATGATAACGCGCAAGGGCGGGGTGGTCTGAGATGGAATACTGCCCGTACTGTATGCATCCCGTCACCGGCGGCTACTGCCAAAGCTGCGGCAAGCCCACAAACTGGACCCCGGGCGAGCAGCAGCTTCCCGCTGGCACCATGCTCGACGGCAGCGGCCTGCACCGCTACCTCACCGGCGCGGCAATAGGCCAGGGCGGCTTCGGCATAACCTACATAGCGGTTGAACCGGACAGCGGCAAGCGAGTGGCAGTAAAGGAGTGCTTTCCCGTACAGTGCGCCACGCGAGGGACTAACGGCATATGCGTTGAGCCGAAGCCGGGTATGGCTGCACAGCTCCAGGGCGCTCTGAACAGTTTCCTGGATGAGGCCAGGCTGCTGGCAAAGCAGACCGCGCTCAAATCAGTCGTCCAGGTGGAGGATTTCTTCTCGACCAACGGCACGGCCTATCTCGTAATGGAATACCTCGACGGAGTGACCCTCAGCGACAAGATGCAGGCTGAGGGCAGGCTCCCGGCTCAGCAGCTTCTCTCCATGCTGAGGCCGCTCATGGGCGACATCGGTATGCTCCATGCTTCCGGCATCATCCACCGCGACATCAGCCCGGACAACATCATGTGGATGCCGGATGGAAGTCTCAAACTCCTGGACTTCGGCTGTGCGCGCTCGATGGAGGACGGCAAGTCCATGAGCATACTGCTGAAGCACGGTTTTGCCCCTGTGGAACAGTATCAAACCCGTGGCCAGGGGCCTTGGACGGACATATATTCGCTTTGCGCCACTATCTACTACTGCATAACGGGCTCTCTGCCCACGTCCGCCGTAGAGCGGCTGGAGGGCGACGCGCTTAAGCCGCCCACGGAGCTGGGCGCGGACCTGACGCCGAAACAGGAGGCCGCCTTGCTCTGGGGCATGGCGGTACAGCCGACAAAGCGGCCGCAGCACATCGAGCTGCTTACCGGTCAGCTCTGCCCGGAAAAGCCAAACGAGCGCAAAAAGCGCGAGCCTGCAAAAAAACGCAAGAGTTCGGTCTCGGGCAATAAGAAAAAATTCATCGGCATCGCAGCCGCCGCGCTGGTGCTCATAATAGCGCTTGTTGCAGTGCTGGGCGGCGGAGAGGATGGGCCGAATTCCGGACCCAACAACTATATTGATGGCTCGGACCCTGTGGTGACCATGCCGAAGCCGTCGCCTACCGTTGCTCCGGTATCCGGCGTGAAAGACCAGATAGAGTATATCAGCTACGGTGAGTACGCGGTGGTGACCGGCTGCCAGGGCGCTGTCGAGGATGTGCTTACCGTGCCGGAGGACATAGACGGGATACCGGTCACGGCGATCGCGGATGAGGCTTTCCAGGGCCAGAGCGTTATGAGCACTGTCATAATTCCGGAGAGCGTGGAATCCATCGGCAGTCGCGCATTTGCCGGCTGCAGCTCCCTGCGGATGGTGTTTGCGAGGCGGAATATGGAGATAGGCGAAGCAGCCTTTGACGGCTGCGACAAGCTGCGCGCTCTCTTCAAGACCAACGACTTCTACGCCGACCTCGATGAATGGGGGCTTTCGGAAAACGTTGCGGCCTTCGCCACCGGCATGGATACCGGCGTCGGTAGCCTGAAACTGATTTTCGTTACGGACGACGGAGTGGTATACGGAGTCACGGACGAGGACGCGGCGGTGGTGCTCGATATCCCCGCCGGACTCAGCACTGTCACGCTCGTCGACTCCGTGGGGGAGTATCCCGTGCTCTGGATGCATGAGAGCGCTCTTGACCGCGTCGACTCCGACATTGAAGTCTATCTCGCGGACGGCATGGGCTTTCCGTACTCGATACGAGACAGCGCAAACTGGTCGTTCAAGGACGATTGCGCCCCGGACAGCTTTTGCTTCAACTGGTATCTGAGCTGCTATATCGCCCAGGAGACAAACAGCCGCAGGCCATCCGACGCGCCGCAGGTAGAACCCGTGCGCGGCTATGTCGAGGCGGCGACCAAGCGGGCCGAGGAGATAAACACTGCATATCAGAGCAACAGGCCCGACGGGAGCAAGTTTTCAACCGTATTTGAAGAATTCGGCGTAGATTTCAAGTACTGCGTACAATGGATAGACCATTTCTCGGTTGACAAGCTCGAGGATGAGCTGCTCGACTGTGCAGAAGCTCTGGTTGATAAGTCCGAGAGCTATGACATCTATTACGTAAGCATGGGCGCCGCCACATATTACGACAATGACGAGGTCTATCTCTGCCGCCTTGCCGGATATAGCGATGATGAAGGTTGAAAACGCGGGAAGGAGCCTATATAATGACAACATATGCTTGTTTGGTGGGAGGTGAAGGCCGTGAACAAAAAATACTGTCCATATTGCATGGCTAAGGTCGGTGACGACGGAGTCTGCCCGAGCTGCGGCCTGACCTCCGGAACATATACCCCGTTGCCGCACCACATCCCTCCCGGGACCGTTTTGATGGACAGATACCTTGTCGGACGTGTGCTGGGTGAGGGAGGCTTTGGCATAACCTATATCGGCTGTGACCTGCGCCTGGAGCTCAAGGTTGCGATAAAGGAGTACTTCCCGACCAACTGGGTGTCCAGGCACTCGCAGAACTCGCTGTCCGTCAGCAACTACTCGGGGGCGGCTGGCAGCTACGAAAAGGGAAAGAGCCGCTTCCTCTATGAGGCCAGGACGATGGCCAAAATGGATAAACAGCCCGAGATAGTCAGCGTGCGCGACTTTTTTGAGGCTAACAACACTGCCTACATCGTCATGGAGTACGTGGACGGCACAACGTTCAAAGAACTGGTGGACCAGCGCGGCGGGCGGATCCCAGCGGGGGAGCTGCTGCACATGATCGAGCCGCTGTTCTCGGCACTAAGCGCAGTGCATGAGGCGGGGCTTATCCACCGAGATATCAGCCCTGATAATCTCATGCTCGAGCGCGGTTCGGTGCGCCTGCTGGACTTCGGCTGCGCCAGGGAATCAACTCAGGGCGACGAGACGATGACGATAACGCTCAAACACGGCTATGCGCCGATAGAGCAATACCAGCACAAGGGCCAGGGACCATGGACCGACGTCTATGGCCTTTCCGCAACGATATACTATTGCATCACCGGCAAGACTCCGCCCCAGGCACTTGACAGACTTATGGATGACGAGATGATCCTGCCTCGGCGCCTGGGCGTGGACCTCACGGAACGGCAGGAGAAGGCGCTGCTGCGCGGCATGGGCATCAAGCAGCATCAGCGCTTCCGCTCGGTGGAGGAGCTGCACACCGCGCTCTATGAGGGCTGTGATATCCCGGCACAGCCCGAGCCTGCGCCAGAGCCGGAGCCCGTCCCCGAGACTGATCCCGAGCCGAAACACATTGCCGAACACGTGGCCGTGCGAGCCAAAAAGCCCGTCGGCCGGATGATACTGGGCATAGTCTTATCGCTGGTGGCCGTGGCCGGCCTCATTGCCCTGGCCTTGATGCCGCAGACGGGAGAAGAGGACCCGGACGTCCAAGGTACGGACGCTGTCCTGGTGTCCGCGGAGTGGGGCGACGAGACGCGCAGCAAACTCTTTGGGAACGCGCGCACTGCATCCAGCGAGCAGGAACTGCTCGAGCTCCTGGGCGACAGCGGCACGGAGGCAGTCATACTCGGCGTGAGCAATATCGGTGTCGGCGATGTATCCCTGACACTGTCAAAGCCGCTGCTGGTGCCGGAGGACATGAGCCTTCACCTGACGGGTTCCGTTACGCTGACCGAGGGCGGTGTGCTCTGGCTGGATGGAGTTGTCGAAGGCTCTGTCATTGCGGACGGCGGCACACTGGTTACGGAGCCAAATTCTATGGTAGCCGGCAGCGTTGTCTCCATGACGGACGACGGCTTTGTCAAAAAGGGCGGGGAACTGCCCAGCGCGGTTTTTGATATACCCATTGAAAGCCTTTTCGCTGATGCCGTCACCGTCACGAACTACAACAGCCTGTTAACTGCCTGCGGCAGCGCTTCCGTCAAAGCGATACGCATTGAGGGCGACATAGAGCTTGCCGGCGAAGTCACGGCCAGTGTACCTGTCCTTGTGTCCGAGGGAGCGAGGCTCTACACCGAAGAGAGTGCGGGGCAAGTCAACTTCTGCCTGAACGGTTGCCAACTGGTTAACCTCGGAAGCGTGGAGTGCGGCCTCTGGATGGGTGGAGAATCCTCCGTGATCCTGAACAGGGGCAGCACCAGCGTCAATGACGGGCTCTGGCTGGATCTTCAGAACTCGAACGACGGAGCTCTGATAAACCTCGGCGAGATGGACATCTCGGGTTATAATGCCGTATTCTGCGATGTCTACAACTACGGCTCGATAAACTGCTGCAAAACGTCTGAGCAAGACAGTTCGCTGGGCATTGACATCGGTTGCCTTATAAACGCCGGCAGTATGAGCATAGGCAAGGACTGCTGGTTCAATCTCGGCGGAGAGCTGATAAACAACGGCTCGTTTGAGATCGCCGGGACCTTTGAAAACAACGGCAAGCTCTACTCCAATAATGGTGTTCTCTCAGTGGTGAGCGGCGGCAGGGTTGAGAACTTGGGGCTCATAGACCTGTACGACGGTCTGGAGCTCAGAGTCGAGGATGGCGCAAGTTTCCGCACAGAGGACGGCGTGCTGCTCCTGCGCAGCAACTGCACGAATTACTCCGGAAACATCGAGGGCAAGGTCTGGGAGGTGGACTACAGCCAGATCGACACGCCAGACACGGTAGTTTCCGCCACGAGCGAAGAGATGCTTATTGAGGCGCTATCCAACCCGCACGTGAGTTCGGTGAGGATAGACGGATACCTGGAGTTGAGCGGCTCACTGAACGTGAACAAGGCGCTGTATGTTACCTACGGCGGGATGCTCAGCCTGCCGCGCGGCGAACAAATCAGCGTAGAGAGCGGCGGCATATTCACAGTCAACGGTTCGCTGCTCTGCGACGGACTGCATGTCACCGGCGGAGGTATGACGGAGATCATAGGCGATTGGAACGGCTGGGAGAACGGAAGCGCCGTGCTGGAAGTCTCCAACGGTTCTTGGTTTTATTCACGCAAGTGCGGCATGTCTGCGGGCAGTCTGAAACTCAGCGGCGGCTCTATGGCTGTTTACGCCAGCGAAAATGCCGGCGAGCTGGGCAGTATAAGCGTAAGTGAAGACAGCTTCCTTGTTCTTGACTGCGCTGAACTTAGTACTGCTGCACTGAACGTTGAGGTCGAGGATTCCGTCCTAATACAGCTTTCCAACGTTCAGCTTTCCGGCGCCGCAGGCATTACTGTTGCGGACGGAGCTGTTTACGGTCAGTTCGGTGCCCTGGAGCTGCTGGACGGAGCAGAGGTCGGCGTACAAAGCGGCGGCCACTACAACTGTTACGGCAGCATGCTGAACGTGGGCTCAGGCGCGGGCTTCCTCAATGAAGGCTATTTTATAAGCAGCGGTTTCAGTGACGCTTACGCAGGCAAGGTGGAAGGCTCGCTGGTAAACAGGGGAGAGTTCCTGGCCGGAATTCCCCTCACGATAAGCGGCAAGTTCGACAACGGCGGCAGGATTTTTTCCAGCTTTGAGAACGCGCCGGACGCGCTAATTATCATGCCGGAAGCAGAGCTGCTGGGAAACATTGATTTCGAGCCCTGGCCGGAAGGCTAGAAAACAAAAACTTAACCCCGGAGCGAGTGATGCGCCCCGGGGTTTCTTCATGCGTTCACTTGTCTGCGAACATGTGTTCGATTACCTTTTCCATGCGCTCGCTCATGGACTCGTCCGTAGCGGTGACGGCGTAGAGGACGAGCCAGTCCGTGGCGTTGCGCGGGTCCAGCGGAGGCATACCGCAGTCCATTAGTATGGCATTTATGGCAAACCAGTGGTCGTCCAGCCTTTCTCTCGGAGTGAGATAATCCTCGTCCGTCTCGCGGTATTCTCCATCTATGATGTTTTCGGTGATAACGTAGAGGAGGAGAAGCAGCTTTCTTGGAACATCCAGTTTTCGATTTCTGATGTTCTTGAGCGCCGTTGTATTCGGCCAGTTGCATTTTATGAGCCTCTGCACAACGCTGTAGCCGCACTTGCTCCGGCTTGACGGCATATTCATGGAGAAATACAGTTCCATGATGGCTTCCATGGAATAGTCAGGCTCCTCTAGCCCTGTCCAGGCGGGAACGGGGTGAATGAGCTTATCCAAATACCGGCGAAAATATTCATAGGCGCGCAGGTGCAGGGCGCCGAAGTTCCCTAAATTGGCTATGTAACAATCCCGCAGTTCGTCCTTTGTATGCACTTGCAGAAAAACGCTCTGCAAATCCCGCGTGAGATGGGAACTGTCGCCATCAGGCAGCGAGTCCAGTCTCGGCATCGCGGGCAGGCGGGAGAAAAACTCATGCGCCTCCGGATAGCCTTTGCCGGTGCGCAGGAACCAGGCATAGACCACGTCGCGACCGTTACGGTAGTGCATACCGTAATCCGTACACATACCGAGCAGTCTGCTTGCCTGAGATTCGGAAAGGCCCAGCGCAAATGCTATTCGAAATACATCTTCACGCCTA
The DNA here is from genome assembly GCA_004553625.1 of Clostridiales bacterium. Taxonomy (GTDB): domain Bacteria; phylum Bacillota; class Clostridia; order Oscillospirales; family Oscillospiraceae; genus Scatomorpha; species Scatomorpha merdavium. The sequence goes on from SFKX01000019.1 coordinate 32,280, forward strand.
GTCGGTTTTGAATGTCCGTTTATCCAATTACGGACCGTCCGGCTGACGCTGCCGTAGTTGGCTCCGGGTCCCGCCTCAGTCAATGCCGTCACGAGTCTCGACTGCAGATCTGCTTTTGGGTATATGACCTTTAAGACCTCGTCAAAACTACGGAGCTTAAACTCTCCTTCCTGCAAATACCTGGCGGCCATTGCCGGTGTCATCTCGCCCGAACTTAGTCTATCATATTCGTTTTCAGAAAGCAGTGTCAGCTCAAGGCTCAAAGCGAATCACCCAACATCATCAATTAATATAAATTCAATTATACCCGCATTTTTCTACCTGTCAATTACATTAAAGGCCGCCGCCCCGATATACGGAGCGGCGGCAGATTTTATTTTTCCATATCATTTTCCTCAAGCGGAGGCAGCTTTTTTACCTCAACTTCCGTAACGCGCCGACTGTCCACGGAGATAACCGTGAAGCACAGACCGCCATAATTGAAGCTGTCTCCAGGTTTCGGTATGCGGCCAAGCTGTTCCATAATCCAGCCGCTGATGGTAACGCTCTCACTCTCGCATTCGAGATCGAAGCGCTCGAAAATTTCGTCGAGCTCCGCAGAACCGTTGACGCGGTAGCTGTCTTTTCCAATTTGGTGGAGCTCTTCCACGACCTCGTCATGCTCGTCCCAAATATCGCCGACGAGCTCTTCGAGGATATCCTCCATCGTTACTATTCCGAGCGTACCGCCGTATTCGTCGGTGACGACGGCCATGTGTGCCTTGGCCTTTTGCAGGGTTTTGAGCAGAGCGCTTATCCTGATGCTGGGCGGCACATACACGGGCTGCGACATGATGGAGGCAAGGCCACCTTCACCAATGCCTAGGTCATAGAAGTCCTTTTGGTGTACGACGCCGACGATATTGTCTATGCTTCCGTCATATACGGGCAGTCGGGAAAAACGCGAGCTGCGGAAAGCCGCGGCGACGCTCTCGGCGTCCGCATCCAGCGGCACAGCTTCCAGATCGACGCGCGGAGTCAGAATGTCTCCGGCCTCGTGCTCGGTGAACTCCAAAGCGCTGCGCAGCAGTTCCACCTCGTCGCTGTCTATTCCGCCACCCTCACCAGCCTCGTCAACGAGTACGGAGAGTTCTTCCTGGGTCATGCTCCGGTCATCCTTGACACGAAAGAGCTTGGAGACCATCTTTTTCCACAGGCCGAATATCCAGCTCAGCGGCAGCAGTATCCACATGAAAAGCCGCAGAAGGGGGTAAGAAAAGCGTGCGAAGCCCTCCGGAGATTCTTTGGCAATGCTCTTAGGTGTTATTTCACCAAAGATGAGAACAACTACCGTGACCACAATGGTGGATACCGAAGCGCCCTTGTCCTGGTCATTGAGCAGCTTTATGAACATCACTGTGCCGATGGACGACACCGCAATGTTAACTATGTTGTTCCCTATCAACAGGGTGGACAGGAGCCTGTCAAAGTCATTCGCAAGGGAGAGCACGTCGCCCGCGCGCTTGTCTCCGCGTTCAGCCTCGGCTTTGAGCCGGGCGCGGTTGAGAGATGAGAACGCAGTCTCAGTGGCCGAAAAGTAGGCCGAGAAGATTACGAGGACGACCATTATCGCTATACTTGTGAGATATTCCATATACTATGTATGACCTCCAACTGTCTTGTTCAAACCTGAAAATGAGCGCAAAAAAGCGCACCTGTACCTATAAGCGGCACAGATATGCGCAAATTATACCGTATGAGCGCGGTTTACAATCGCTACTGTCGCTGTCCTCCATGAGGCCGGTAACGCTCCTTTCCAAACTGGTCCGACACGCGGAACCGTTGCGCAATTTTACACCACTAATTTCCGAATGTCAAGAGCAAGATGTGAGCTCTTCCCAATCCGGGAGATACATGGTATAATTTTATTATACGATAAAACAACTGCTTTTTTGGGACCAAGTGTGACCTGCTATGTTCAACAGATTTTGTTTGCGCTCAATGCTTATAATATTCGCCCTCATTTTGTTGGCTTCTGTCGGCGCAGCTCTGGCTTTGGCATTGGAATCCTTTCTGATATTTCCGGCCGCCATAGTGCTGGCTGCTGCGCTGTGGCTTTTGCTGCCACGTTTGTCCGGGCTCCTTGCAAGGCTGGGCGCGCTCCGCAGTTTTCTTCTGCTCAGCGCGCTCTGCCTGGCTATAAAGGGAGGGTACATCCTGCTTGTCCGCGTCCCGCTAAGCGGCGACAGTGAGACATTTTACAACTATGCCTGTGCCCTTGCAGGGTTCAGACCGGAGTCTGGATGGCGCTACATGGCGCTTTTCCCCCATGTTTACGGTTATTCCGCTTTCCTCGGAGCATTTATTCGTATATTTGGAGAGGCTCCGCTGCTGGCTCAATGGCTGAATGTGATACTCAGTCTCTTGGCCGGGGGCTGCATTTATCTGCTCTGTCTGCGTGAGCTTGGACTCAGGCAGGCGATATCAGCGTATTTGCTGTGGATACTTTGCCCGTCGCAGACGATGTTCAACAGCCTCGTCCTGTCCGAGCCGCTGTACACAGTACTGCTTCTCGGATTCCTGCTGCTATGCTCGGCAGCGTCCGGTTCCAGGACCGGGATATGCAAATGGCTGGCCGCGGGCATCTTGGGAGGACTGCTGCTGCGGCTTCTAAATGTTTGCCGACCGATTGCCGCAATACCCGTTATCGCGTTGCTGCTCTGGCTGCTGTTTTTGGAGCCAAAACGTCTTGGGGAGTCAAGCGGACTGCGATGGCTGTCCTTCCTGGCAGCTGCGCTGCTGGTGAGCGCCGTTACGGGGCCGCTCATAGATTCGCACCTTGAAGATATTCTTGGAGAACCGCCAGCGCGTACCGTAGGTTATAACATGTATGTCGGGCTTAATGAGGACTCCGGCGGTGCGTGGAACGAGGAGGATTCCGCGCTGCTGGATGAGTTGAACGGCGAAGCCGGGTCCACGGCCGTACAGATACAGGAGCAATTTCAGGAGCTGTCAAAACAACGCGCGGCGCAAATAGGGGACTGGTCAGGCCTGCTTCTGCGCAAGCTGGGAATACTGATGGGTACGGACAGTGGCTGCGTAGAATACTCATTGGAGGCTCTGACATACCCCAGGGTATTGAGCGTAACGTGCACATGCTTTTACTGGGCGTGTATTCTCATGGCCGTCCTCAACTGCGCGCTGCTGCTGCGCCGGGCGGAGAGCAGCATCCTCATGCTGCTGCCCTTATACGCCATAGGGCTTGTCCTTGCACAGATGCTGGTGGAGGTTGCAGGGAGATACCACTATTCGCTGATACCAGCGATCCTCGTAATGGCCGCGTACAAGGGCGGAAAAAAAGAAACAAGCGCCGCGTGAGCGGCGCTTTTCCTTTGTTGCGAGCGGGCCTGTAAGCCGGGTTCTGTGATCGACGGCCATCTATCTACGCCTTACGTTGCCGCAAGGCTTTAGCCACCTCCTCGGGACGGCCGGGCCGGCCTATTGTCCCTCCACGGTGTTGCTCCGGATAGAGTTTACAGCACCGAACTGTCTCCAGCCGATGGGCGGGCGCTTATCTCCGCCTTTCCACCATCACCGGGCAGATGCCCGGCAGTATATCTCTGTTGCACTTGTCCGAGGGTCGCCCCTGGCGGGTGTTACCCGTTATCCTTGCCCTATGGAGCCCGGACTTTCCTCACGCACAGGCTTTCGCCTTATGCCCGCGGCCGTCCGGCCCGCTCAATGAGGTATTTTAACCTCAGCGCCGGGCTTAGTCAAGTTCCGGCGCGAGCTTTTTCTCCAGTCCTGCCAGCGGCTTGCGGAAGAGCTTTGTCAGCGTACCGACCAGCAGTGCCGCCGCGACTGTGCCTTCCCGCACGCCTTCCAGCCTGCCGAGCACAAGCAGGCCCAGCAAGACCGAGAGCAGTACCAGCGTGACGTCCAGCGCGACCTTCATGTTGCCGAACTTGAACGGTGTGACCTGGCAAACGGCCAGGACCAGGCCCTCGCCGGCAGTAGGAACCAGCTGGGCCGTGACCTCGATGCTGACGCCCAGCGCCACAAACACTATCCCGCCGGCGCAAAGAAGCCACTGAAGAACATAGTTCCCAGCTTCCACAGGAGCGAGAACAAGGCCGAAGAGGTCAATGAGCAATCCAAAGGCAACGGCAACTGGTATCTGCAGGAGCTGATACCAGTCAAAACTCCGCCTGAGCAGCAGTATCTGCGCCAGGACGAAGAGCGAGTTTAGAATTATAGTTGTCGTACCGACGGACAGATCGAAGATCTCCGCGGTGACAAACGGCAAGCTCGATATTGGCGAGGTGCCTAGCTCAGCCTTGATTGACAGCGCCACTCCAAGCGCCATAACTGCCAGTCCCGCGAGCAAAAGGGCGCATCGCGCCGCCAGATGCCTGCGAGCTGTTGTTTTTCCCATATTAAGACCCCTTTTCGCTTTGTGCGCATACATTATAACTCTTAGAACGCGGGGAATGTCAAGGCGGGAAGGCATAAAATTGTTGTATTCGGGACGGACTCAGGTTATAATTACGGGTTGAGAGGTGATTATTTTGACACTTCAGGAATACGTTGACTCCCTCGGCGGCAGGCGCATAGCCGTACTGGGGATGGGCGTCAGCAACATGCCGCTCATTGACCTGCTGCTGGATAACGGACACAAAATTTGCGTCTGCGACATGCGCAGCGAAGAGGCCCTGGGCGAGACTGCAGGGCAGCTGCGCGAGCGTGGCGCACAGCTGCGCCTTGGCCCCGACTATCTCGAGGGCCTTGAGGATTTTGACTACATCTTCCGCACACCCGGACTTCTGCCCATAGACCCGGCCCTAGTGAAAGCAAAGGAGCGCGGCGCGGTCATCACGAGCGAAATGGAGGCCTTTTTCAGGCTCTGCCCCTGCCGTACGATAGGCATCACCGGCTCAGACGGCAAGACTACGACTTCTTCCATCATCGCGGAACTGCTGAAGGCCGCCGGAAAAACTGTGCATCTGGGCGGTAACATAGGCAAGCCCCTGCTCTGCGAGATACCTAGTTTCGGCCCGGACGACATAGCTGTGCTTGAGCTCTCGAGTTTCCAGCTCCACAGCATAGACATACGCCCGAACGTGGCCGTTGTCACGAACGTTTCTCCCAACCACCTGGATAAACACCCGGACTTTGACGACTACGTGAACGCGAAGCGACAGATATTTGCCAATCAGACCGCGGAAGACGTCCTGGTCGTGAACAGCGACAACGCCTTCACCGCTCGCTTTGGCGAGGAGGCGCACTCGCGCGTGCTTAGGTTCAGCCGCAAGGAAACGCTCAAGAACGGCGTGTTCTGCCGAAACGGCATGATCTACCGCAGCCGCGGCTACGAGGTCGAGAGCATCATCCCCGCTTCGGAGATACTGCTGCCCGGCGTGCACAACGTTGAAAACTACATGGCCGCCTTTGCCGCGGTGGATGAGATAGTTTCGCCGGAGCTCTGCCGCGCGGTCGCGCGCAGCTACGGCGGCGTGACGCACAGGCTTGAGCTAATCAGGAAGCTCGGCGGTGTGTCCTACATCAACGACTCCATTGCCACCAGCCCGACCAGGACCATTGCCGGCCTGCGCGCGATGCGGGCTAAGCCCATCCTCATCGCCGGCGGCCACGACAAGCATGTCAGCTTTGACGGCCTTGCGGACGAGATCTGCGAGCGGGTCCGCGCGCTGTTCCTTACGGGCGATACGGCGGAGCAGATAGCCATTGCAGTGCGCCGCAGCGTGTTCTACGACCCGATGCGCCTGCCGATAAAGATCGTACCGGACCTGACTACGGCAGTGCTGTCCGCGCGCGAAATGGCAGTGCCTGGCGACATCGTGCTGTTGTCTCCGGCCTGCTCGTCATTTGACAGGTTCCGCAACTTTGCCGAGCGCGGCGACAAATTCAGAGAAATAGTTATGGGGTTTAAAGACGATGAAGCTGAGTGATATACCGACGGAAATTGAGCGCCTCGCGGAGGACTGCGAGGCGGAACTTGCATCGCGTTTTGCGGAGATAGACCGAGTCGCGCGTATAAATACGCGGCGGATAATGGAGGCATTTCAGGAATTCCGAGTCTCCGAGTCCTGCTTTGCGGGTACAACGGGCTACGGCTACGACGATCTGGGCCGCGAGACGCTGGATAAGATATGGGCGCGCGTGTTCGGTTCGGAGGCGGCGCTGGTGCGCACGGGCTTCGTGAACGGTACCCATGCCATCGCCTCTGCGCTCTTTGCCTCGGTCGGACCAGGAGATACGCTGATGCCTCTCATGGGCGCACCTTACGACACACTCAGGACGGCGATAGGCATTTCCGGCGACGCTTACGGTTCCCTGGGCTTCTACGGCGTAAAATACGCAGAGGTTGCCACGAAGAACGGCGGCCCGGATATGGAGAGTATCGAGCGCCGTGTGGGGGAGATAAGGCCCCGTGCAGTTCTCATACAGCGCTCGCGCGGCTATGACAGCCGCAGGGCGCTCTCGGCGGAGGAGGTGGGTGAGATCTGCCGCCTCGTCAAGCGCGTGTCGCCTAGCACCATATGTGTCGTGGACAACTGCTATGGCGAGTTTACAGAGACGGAGGAACCCACTATGTTGGGCGCAGACCTCGCGGCGGGTTCGCTCATCAAAAACCCCGGCGGCGGGCTAGCGCCCACCGGCGGCTACATCGCCGGAAAGGCTGAACTGGTGGAGCGCGCCGCCTACCGGCTCACTGTACCCGGCATAGGCGGAGAGTGCGGCTGCACCCTCGGCACAAACCGTCAGCTGTTCCAGGGCCTTTTCCTGGCGCCGCACACGACAGCCCAGGCGCTTAAGACCGCGGCGCTCTGTTCGGCTATGCTGCAAAAGCTCGGTTTTGACACCGAGCCCGGCCCATTTGAGCCGAGATACGATATCATCCAAACCGTGACGCTCAAATCTCCGGAGAACCTCTGCCGTTTCTGCCGCGGAATACAGGCCGGTTCCCCGGTGGATTCCTACGTCACGCCTGAGCCCTGGCAGATGCCGGGCTATGAGGACGAGGTAATAATGGCTGCCGGTGCGTTCATCCAGGGCTCGTCGATAGAGCTCTCCGCGGACGGCCCGATGCGCGAGCCGTACAGGGCCTTCCTCCAAGGCGGCCTGACCTATGAGTCCGGCAGGTTGGGAATAATGAACGCTATCGCGGAAATGCTGGACAAATAGCCCTCATATAAATAGCATGGGGGTGATTGCCCATGCTGCGCGGCAGAAATCGGAGGCCGCTATATCTTGACGTACACCTGCCGAAAATGCGAAAGAGGACAAAGCTCGCCTTGGTTTTGATGCTGATAGCGGCTGTAGCTTTGTCAGTCGGTATACGTGGTACCATATACCTGCGTGAGCTCAGCTGTGACATGGTGCTGTCGGATGCGACGGACCTCATGACGCTGTGCATAAACGATACCATCAGCCGCAAACTGGCAAGTGAGGACTATGACTACGACTACTTCGTGACGCTCGAGCATGACGGTGAGGGCAATGTCACCGCCGTGCGCGCAAACATGGCCCGGATAAACGCGATGTCCTCCGAGCTGCTGTCCGATATCGTCAAGGCCGCGGACGGCGGCGAGCTGTCGCTCGCTATTCCCATAGGCAACCTGCTCGGCTCCAGCCTGCTGCTGGGCAGGGGGCCGGACATACCGGTTGACATAACTATGCTGAGCTCGTCTAGGGTTGACTTCAAGAACGACCTGATCTCAGCGGGCATCAACCAGACAAAGCACCAGATGAAGCTGGATGTTGTCATTGATATCGACGTCATCATGCCCTGGCGCACCGTTTCAACCCAGGTCGTAAGCGAAATACTAATAGCTGAGACGGTGATCGTCGGCAAGGTGCCGCAGACCTATTTGGATATGGAGACAAGTTGAATGGACGCAAAACAGGAGATAGAAGCCCTGAGGGCCGAAATAATGGAGCACAACCGGCACTACTATGACGAGGACGCGCCGGTCATCTCGGACTTTGAATATGATGCGCTCATGCGCCGTCTGGAGGAACTGGAGGCCGCGCACCCCGAGTACTACTCGGCCTCGTCGCCTACTCAGAAGGTGGGCGGCACGGCAAAGAGCAGCTTTGCCCCGGTGACGCATGAGGTGCCGCTGGAGAGTCTGAACGACGTGTTCTCCTTCGATGAACTGCGGGCCTTTGACGAGCGGATGCTCGCCGCTCTGCCCCAGGGCCGCGAATACTGCGCCGAACCAAAGATAGATGGACTGTCCATGTCGCTGGAGTACGAGAACGGGATCTTTGTCCGCGGCGCCACCCGCGGCAACGGCGTGACGGGCGAGGACGTCACAGAAAACCTTAAAACAGTGCGAAATCTTCCGCTGAAGCTGAAAAACGCTCCGGAGCGCCTGATAGTCCGGGGCGAGGTATATATGTCCAAGGCGGTGTTTGAGGAGCTCAACGCCGTGCGCGAGGTGAACGGAGAACCGCTGCTGGCCAATCCCCGCAACGCCGCCGCGGGTTCAATGCGCCAGCAGGACCCGAAGGTCGCAGCCTCGAGAAAGCTGGACATCTGCGTTTTCAACATTCAGAAGTCCGTGGGCCGCGAGTTCACGACTCACGCCGAAACGCTGGACGCCCTGCGCGAATTCGGCTTTGACGCGGTGCCGTACAGGATATGCCGCAGTTTTGAGGACTGCAAGGCCGCGGTCGAGAGCATAGGCGAGAGCAGGGGGGCCTTTCCCTACGATATAGACGGCGCCGTCATAAAGATAAACTCCCTGGCCGAGCGCGAGGAGCTGGGGAGTACCGCCAAGGCTCCGCGCTGGGCCGCTGCGTACAAATACCTGCCAGAGCGCAAGGAGAGCGTGGTAAAGGACATAGTCGTCCAGGTCGGCCGGACCGGCGTGCTCACGCCCAAAGCCGTCATAGAGCCGGTGCGGCTCGCCGGCACGACCGTTACAAATGCCACGCTTCACAATCAGGACTTTATCGACAAGTTGGATGTGCGCATCGGGGACACAGTAGTCGTCAGGAAAGCGGGGGAGATAATCCCAGAAGTTCTGGAAGTCGTGAAATCCAAACGTCCCGAAGGCACAGTTGCCTTCCACCTGCCGGAAAGCTGTCCGGAGTGCGGCTCTCCCATCGTCAGGGACGAGGACGGCGTCGCCATGCGCTGCACGGGCGCCGAGTGTCCCGCACAGCGGCTGAGAAATATTGTACACTTTGCCTCCAGGGAGGCTATGGACATCGAAGGCCTGGGCGTTGCCGTTGCGGACGCGCTCATCAGGGCCGGACTGCTCACAACTCCCGCTGGCATCTACTACCTTGACGCAGAGGCCGTGGCAAAGCTCGACAGAATGGGCAAAAAGTCTGCCGCAAACCTCATGGCGGCCATAGAAAAGAGCAAAAGCGCAGGACTTGCCAGACTGCTTTGTGCCTTCGGCATACGACAGGTCGGCCAGAAAGCGGGAAAGGTGCTGGCCTCGCATTTCGGGACTCTGGATAAACTTATGGACGCCAGCTTGGAGGAGCTCTGCTCCGTTCCCGACATCGGTGAGATCACGGCGGGCTTCATCCGCCAGTGGTTTGACGAGCCCCAGGCCCGTCACCAGATAGAGCTGCTGCGCGAGGCAGGCGTGTCCTTTGACTCCGGCGAGGAGCGCAAGGATAACCGCTTTGAGGGAAAAACCTTTGTCCTGACCGGCACACTCGAGAGCTGGACGCGGGACGAGGCCGCGGCCATAATTGAGAGCTACGGCGGCAAGGCCTCCGGCTCTGTTTCAAAAAAGACAAGCTATGTCCTAGCCGGCGCGAACGCAGGCTCCAAGCTGACCAAGGCCGAGAGCCTTGGCATAGAGATAATAGACGAACAAAAGTTCCGTGAAATGATAAGCTGAAAGAGGTGCTGAGACGATGGTCGAGCGCGGAAAAAGTGAATATTCCCAGTCAGTTTCCAACGCGCTCCGCCTTCTCGGCTGCTTTGTTGAGAGAGAAGAGCGCGGCATTTCCGAGCTGTCCAGGGAACTTGGGCTTTCAAAATCGGCAGTGGCTCGTATTGTAGCCTCTCTTGAGTGCGGAAAGTTCCTTTTGAAAAACGCAGAAACGGGGAAGTACAGGCTCGGGGTCGGCTTTCTGCTATACGGTTCGTTGGTCAGGGAGCGGAGCGAGCTTTCACGTGTGCTTGCGCCGGCGCTTTCTCAGTTGGCAGAGGAATTCCAAGCTACGGCCCACCTGGCCGTCCTTATCGGCAAGGAGCTGACGATAGTAAACAAGGTATCCGCGGGCTCGTTTGTCTATATGTCCTCGAGAGTGGGAGGAACTTTACCAATGCACGCCTCCGCGACAGGCAAGTGTGTTCTGGCCTGGCTTCCGGCAGAGCAGCGCGCAGAGCTTTTGGAAGAATGCGATTTCAAGCGTTACACGGACTCGACAATAACGGATAAAGCGGCTTTGGAATCTGAGCTTTCAGTCACTCGCGTCAGAGGATATGCGCTGGATGATGGTGAAACACACGATGGGCTGTATTGCATAGGCTGTCCGGTGCTGGATGCGGCGGGCGATATACTTGCCGCCGTCTCCGTCAGCGGCAGCCGCGCCGCGCTGGAATCTCAGCTTGACGCGGTTGTGAACAGTATCCGCAACAGCCTGAAAAACATTGGCATCTGAGCTTGACAAAACAGGCTTATGATGCCATAATTTATTTGACCAATACGGAACGTCGTTCCGATTATAGGTACAGGAGTGATGGGCTTGAAAGAAATACGTTTACACGGCAGAGGTGGTCAGGGCGTTGTCAAGGCCTCTCAGATAATCGTTAAAGCCGCCGTGGAGTGTGAGCTTTGCGCGCAGTTCATCCCGTTCTTTGGTGTGGAGCGCAAGGGCTCGCCTGTTTATGGTTTTTTGCGTATCGACGACGACGAGATTCGACGGAAAACTCAAATATATGAGCCGGATGTTATCATAGTCATGGACGACACACTTTGTGCCTTGCCGCAGACCTTTGCGGGGCTCAAGCAAGGCGGTACTGTCCTGGTAAACAGCACAAAGCCACTTGGAGAACTCTGTGTGCCGTCCTGCGCCGGGAGCGTGGCCGCTGTTGATGCTACGGGAATTTCCGAGGAACTGTTTGGTCAGAACCTGCCCAACACCGCCGTAGTCGGGGCCTTTGCCCGAGTTGTCGGGCTGGTGGATGTTGAAACGCTGCTCGATGAAGTAGCCGCTGCATTCGGGGACAAAAACCGCATAGCAGCTGAGCGCGGCTATGCAGGCGCTCACTATTTGAAGGGAGGTAAAGCAGGTGAATGATGCCGAATTTGTTACTCCGATAGGCAACCGCGGCATGTATGTACTAGATACTGCTAGCTGGCGAACGCACCGGCCGGTCATGGACAATGACCTGTGTATAAGCTGCGGCATGTGTCTCGGTTACTGCCCTGTGAACTCAATCCGTTGGTCAGAAGAGTCCGGGTATTACATCAACTATGACTATTGCAAGGGCTGCGGCATTTGCGCTGCAGAATGTCCCAGGGGCGCTATAAGTATGGAGCATGAAGGGGGCGCGGACGATGGGAAGTAACATGGTCCTCACCGGCAACTACGCCGCAGCCGAGGCGGCTGCGCTCTGCAGGCCGGACTTGGTCGCGGCATATCCAATAACTCCGCAATCATCTGTTGTTGAACATCTGGCAGAGATGGTCCATGAGGGTCGGCTGGATACCGAGCTCGTCCAAGTGGAGTCTGAACATTCTGCCATGAGCGTCGTACAGGGCGCTGCAGCCGGCGGAGGGAGAGTGTTCACCGCCACGAGCGCTCAAGGACTAGCTCTCATGTATGAGCCGTTCTTTAGAATGTCAACGCTGCGCCTGCCGATGGTCATGGCCATAGCCACGCGTGAGATGACCTCTCCCGAGAGCATATGGAGCGGACAGCAAGACGTCATGTCCGTTAGAGATGCCGGCTGGATACAGGTCTTTTGCGACGGGAACCAGGAGATTGCTGATATGATCATACAGGGCTACCGGATCGCGGAACATCAGGATGTGCGCATACCAGTCTGCGTTTGTTATGATGGGTTCTACAGTTCGCACCTGACGACAGGTGTGTATATGCCATCCCAGGCAGAAGTTGACGCGTTCCTGCGTGTTCGTGGTCAGGAGAGGAAGGCGCTGTTGGACCCGGAGTCACCGCTGGCGCTTGACCCGATGACACCCGGCGAACTGTTGATGCACTACCGCAAAAATCACCTTGCCGCAATGCAGCGGGCTTTAAAGGTGATCGAAGAGACTGAATTGAGGTTTTCAGCCCACTTCGGCCGTTTCTACGGCGGAGCGTTGAGCAAATACCGGATGGAAGATGCAGAGGTCGCCCTTGTGACCATAGGCGGAATGAGCGGCGCGGCAATGGACGCTGTGGATGAAGCCAGGGAACGCGGCATAAAAGTCGGACTCGTGAGGCTTCGTTTTATCCGTCCCTTCCCGGAGGCGAAACTCCGCTCTGCACTGAGCGGCATACGCGCTTTTTGCTGTGTTGATAGGAGCGTGTCTTTTGGCTGGAACTGTGGGCCAATGTTTGTTGAAACAAGAGCCGCTCTCAACGACGCTTTGGACAAGGCATCGTTCTCGGCCATTGGAGGGCTGGGCGGTGCGGATATCTCCGTAGCCGATTTCACCGCTGTCATAGACATCTTGGAACAAATCAAGAACAGCCCCGGATTATACGAAACGTTCTGGCTGATGAAAGATTGAAGGGGGCAGAGCAATGGGTTACATTGAAACACTAAGGCAGCTTCCCGACATGGTATCGCCGGGCGTTTCTGCCTGTCCGGGATGCGGAGGCGAGCTTGTTCTCCGGCGAGTGTTGCAGCTGGCCGGAGAGAATACGATAGTATGCGTACCGCCTGGATGTATGGCTGGCAGCGGCGCGATCGGATGGAGCCACAATACAGGCATGAAAATACCGGTACACATACCCCTTTTGGACAACACGGCATCGTTTATGAGCGGGCTCAGCCACATATATGAACGCCGGGGCAGGGGAGACGTCAACATAGTAGCCGTAGCCGGCGATGGAGCTACTGCCGACTGCGGATTCCAGAGCCTTTCCGGAGCGGCAGAACGTGGAGAAAAGATGCTCTACGTCTGCTATGACAACGAGGGTTACATGAACACCGGATATCAGCGGAGCTCCACAACCACGGAAGGCTCCCGCACCTCTACCACGCCTGTTGGCAAGATGCTCTCCGGCAAGCAGCAGCCGCAGAAATATCTGCCGCTCATAATGGCCATGCACGGTATAGAATATTGCGCCACCGCAACGCCGTGGAACATGCGTGACATGGTCGAGAAAATACAAAAGGGCCTTGCCGCCTCCAAACGAGGCTTTGCTTATCTGCATATTTTCACACCATGCCCGACGGGCTGGAGTTTCCCTCAGGACATGACTATCGAGGTATCCAGGCTGGCAGTGCTCACGAACATGTTCCCGCTCTGGGAAAGAGCGGACGGCTGTTTCAAACTCAATTACAAAAACGAAAAGCCCATCAGCGTGACTGAGTTCACAAGCCTGATCGGTAAGTTCAAAAACCTGAGCCCCGTACAGCTTGATTCCATCCAGCGCGCAGCAAACGAGCGATACGCCACAATAAAAGCGCTTGCCGGCATGTAAGCGCATTCAAAATAAAAGCCGGACGGTTTCCCCGTCCGGCTTTTATTAATCCCTTATGTACTCTGCTCGGAATTCCTCGTAAAAAAGGCGGGCCGCGCCGTTGTCCGTCGCCTCGTTGTAGTAGACGTATTCGTTGAATCGGCAATCTCGGTCCGATATTCCGACGACGAAACAATCCTTTGTAAGCATGTTGCGCACATGTCTAGGAGCTATCACAATTCCCTTGCCTGTGGACACCAGAAAAAGAGCCGTCATGAGGTTCGGTGCCTTGATACATCCAATGCGCCCGCGAGTGGACTTCTCAACCAGTAGCCAATTGCGGGCATACGGGCCAAAGGGTTCCCATGCGTAGGGGACTATCAACGTCTCGCCTGCGAGTTGATGTAGAGCAATGAGGGACTTGGTCATTAGTTTGTGGCCCGGCGGGAGCACGGCATAGGTGCCGTGGCTGAATATGAGCCGCCTGACCACGCCCGCAGGCGGCTGCGCATATTCGCAGGGAGTAAAAACCAGGTCGCAGCGCGCACAAAGTGAAGGAGGAGTATTTTCTGCCACAACTTCAAAGTCCAGCTCAATGTCCGGATATCTCTCCATGAATTTGTGCGTGAACTCCCTAATTTGAGAAGCGTAGGAGATCTCTAACTCACAGGCTATGCGGACACGGCCCTTTACCGGCATGTTTCGCACACGAGTGAGACCGAGTGCGCGATCGCACTTCTCCAAAAGGCCTTCTGTCTGGTTGGACAGCAGACGCCCCGCCTCCGTAAGAGCAACGCCGTGCGTCGTGCGCTTGAGCAGCGGTACGCCCAGCTCAGCCTCCAAAGCCTGAATATGCCTGGTAAGAATGGGCTGTGAGATATACAGCGCTTTGGCTGCGCGGGAATAGTTAAGCACCCTCGACAAAACCAGAAACTCATAGAGCCGCTCTGTGTTCACGCCTGTGCGCCTCCTTCGCAAATATCACGTAGTCCCGGACAAATGCCTCGGCCTCCTCATTCAACAGCGCCCTGTCGTAAAAGAAGCACGGAGCAGCGGGGTGTGGAACGTCCGTCACTGAAACGCATACCGTATTCGGCGGAAGGTCCATCATGTCGCGCGGAGAGAGTATCAGTCCCTTGCCGATGGGTACCAGGAGTTTATAAAACAGCGGGGAAGTCTCGCTCTCATATACCTTATATGTTATCCCGGAGGCTTTCAGGTTGCAAAGCTGAAAGTCTCTTATGCTGCTCTCCTTTGTGCGCGGATATAGGACAAAACTCTCGCCGTCAAGTTCCTTGAGACTAACGGTGTTTCGATAAGCAAGCCGATGTGACCTTGACATCAGCACATATTGGCTTGAGGCCGCAACTGTGGTTTTTGTGAGGCCGGGTATCTCAAATTCGCTCATCACCGGGGCGAAGTATATGTCCACAGCGCCGCTGCGCAGGCCGTCCTCAATGGAAAAGCGCGTGTCGTCAAACAGCTCGAGGCTCATATCCGGGTAGCGGAGATTCAACTCGTCCAGAAATGGGCCGAGGTAGAGCGGCAGACCGGAGCCGGTTACGGCTATGCGCAGGCGGCGGTAGCGGTGACGTTCTGCCTCGCGCAGCTCGTAGCGGAGCTGACGCAGGTCCTCAAGTATCTCCTCCGCGCTGGGCAGCAGGCGCTCGCCGGCCTGCGTTAGTACAATGCCGCTCGGACTGCGCCGGAACAACTCCACGCCCAGTTCATTCTCAAAACTCCGCAGCCGAGCCGCTAGCGTCGCCTGAGGGACGCCCGTCTCCTCCGACAGCTTCTTCATACTGCCGCACCTTGCGGCCTGTGCAAATTCCGAAAGCCTTTCCAGGTCCATAGATCAGAGCCCCCAAAAATCAGCATAACAGCACATTAGACTTTTGCCTTTTGAGCTTACAGTATTTTGTCTACAGTGTCAAGTAATTGGCAGCACTGCCAAAGAACAACCCGTCATATTGTACATAATGTCATGTAGATATATAAATATATTGCATAGCAGAAGGCGCAAATCCGATTTTCAAGAGGCTCGCTTGGAGATACAATCGAGGTACCAAGGGTGAATAAGCATTTAATATGGAGGAGAGAACATGAAAAAGATAGTGAGTCTAATTCTTGCGGCTATGCTTATCGTCACGCTGCTCGCGGGCTGCGGCTCGGAGCCTGCGGCTGACGGTAATGCCGGGAGCGAGGACGGTAAGCTCATCGGCGTCTGCATGCAAAACATGTCTAGCAGCATAGCGGAGCTGCAATCCACGGCGCTGACTGAGACCTTCGAGGAGCTTGGCTATGACGTACAGGTCGTCTCAGCGGACGACAGTGTGTCCAATCAGGTGCAGCAGGTGCAGAACTTTATCCTCATGGGCGCGGAGATGCTGGTCGTGCTGCCCTGCGAGATTGAGACGCTTGAGGACAGCCTTCTCGAAGCGCGCGAGGCGGGCATCAAGGTTGTCATCAGCGGCGGCACGGGTACTATCTCAGAGGACGCCTACGACGCGGTATCTGCCGACGACGAGTACATGATAGGCATGTACGTCGCCTCGGTCGCAAAAACCTGGGTGGAGGAAAACATGGACCCGGACGGCGACTGGGACGTTGCCTTCCTGAGCAGCACCATCTCTGATGACGCCAAGAGCCGCTGCGCGGGAGAGGCACAGATCCTCGAGCCCTGGCTCAAGAACGAGGACGGAGAGTATGTGAATCTCATGGGCGAGGTAGTCTCCGAGTCCGAGCGCATCGAGAACCCCGTCTACTGCGAGATGATCGCCTCTCGAGTCACGAGCTTTGAGGACGCCGCCACAGAAATGGACATCTCCGGCGACAACCGCAGCGTCGTGGCGGGTGTGCTGACAGACAACCCGGACGTGCGCGTCATAATTGCCTACAACTCGCTGGTGTCCACGGCGGGCAGCCAGTACATAATGGACACCTATCCCGAGGACGAACAGGACGATTTCGCCTTCTTCTCCGGAGGCGTCATGGGCGACGAGTACGAGTACCTCATCGGCTCAGTGTCCGACTCCGGTACCAAGAGCGTGTTCCGCGGCGCCTGCCAGTTCGGCGGCGGGGACGCGGCTGCGACGCTGGCGAATCTCGCCTATAACGTCATGTTCGGCGAGGCCGGCGTGGACTACGGCAAGTCCAACCCCAACAGCATAGGCCTGTTCTTCCCGATAGACGCGGAGCTGAACGGCGGCAACGCTGCGCTTGTGTGCTTCGACACCTCGCCGTACATCGAGAGCTTCACTTACGAGGAAGTGCTTGCCCGCGAAAACCTGATGGTCTACTGGGATGCCGAGAACGGCTATAACGAGTCGATGCAGGAGAGCGGCGAAAGCGACGACGCACCGGTGAGCGTGACCGGCGGCGAGATAGAGGGCGGTACGGCCTATATCGGCATGATGGAGGGCATAGGCGGAGCCGAGGCCCACGAGTTCGACCTCATGGACGATGGTACCTGCAAGTTCTTCCTGCCCGGGAACGCCATGATTACCGACGTCTACGCGGGTACATACGAGATCGCTGCTGACGGCGTTACCGTCAGCATCAAGGGTCTTGCGAACGTCGATTCCTCGTCGCCCTACCCGACCCCGGGTCTGTGGAGCTACATAGACTCTGCGACGGGCGACGCGACTATCACGATAGACACCGCGGCCTTCACATTCACAGTCGAGGGCATGGAGGCCCCCGCCGGTGATGGCGGAGAGGCCCCGACCGGCGAGGGTACGGCCTACACCTGCGAATTTGATGGCGCGATGGGCAAGGAGACGCTGGAGATAGACCTCCTCGACGAGACGACCTGCCGCTTCTTCCTGCCGGGCAATGCTATGATAACGGACGTGTACGAGGGCAGCTACGTCCGCGAAGGCGACACCGTGACTATCACAGGCCTGAAGAACATAGATACAAGCAGCGAGTTCACGACACCGGGCCTCTGGAGCTTCATAGACAGCGCCACAGGCGACGCGGTTGTGACTGTGGACGATGCGTCCGGGACCTTCACACCGGTCGAATAAGCAGCCGAAAGGAGAGATCCGGCATGCTCAGGCTTGAGCACATCAGCAAGACATATCCGGGCGTTACAGCGCTGGACGACGTATCTCTAGAATTCGAGCAGGGCGAGGTACATGCCCTGCTCGGGGAGAACGGCGCAGGCAAGTCTACGCTCATCAAGATCATAGCAGGGGCCATAGCGCCTGATGCCGGCGGCGTCATAGACTTTGACGGAAACCGGTACGAGCGCATGACCCCGGCGCTCGCGGCGAAATGCGGCGTAGCTGTCATTTATCAGGACATAAACCTCGTCACGCCGATGACGGTGGCGGAAAACATTTTCATGGGCCGGAAGATGGGCCGGATATACAGCAAGCGCAGGCTGAACGCGCTTGCGAGAGAGCTGTTCGAGGAATACGGCTTCGACCTCGACCCGTCCATGAGGGTGCAGCGGCTCTCGCCGGCAAACCAGCAGTTGGTGGAGATAGCGCGGGCGATATCGAACAACGCAAAGATAATGATAATGGACGAGCCGACGGCGCCGCTGGCCTCCCACGAGGTAGAGCTGCTGTTTTCGATAATCCGCAAGCTCAAGGAGCGCGGCGTGACGGTCATCTACATCTCGCACCGCATGGACGAGGTGTTCCAGATAACGGAGCGTATCAGTGTTCTGCGCGACGGCAGGTTCATAAAGACGATACGCACCTCTGAGACGAACCGTCCGGAGCTGGTGAGCCTCATGGTTGGACGCGAGCTGACGGAGAGTTTTCCGTCGCGCAAGACCGAGCCGGGTGAGGTGCTGCTCGAGGCGCGCGACCTCACGGGCAACAGCGTGGAGCACGTGAGCTTCAAACTGCACCGCGGCGAGATACTCGGCTTCGCAGGGCTGGTAGGCTCGGGCAGAAGCGAAACTATGGAGCTGGTGAGCGGAGCAAAGCGCCTTGAGAGCGGGGAGATATTCATAAAAGGAAAAAAGGCGCGCATCACCTCCCCAAACGCGGCAATACGCCACGGAATTGGACTTATTCCCGAGGACAGGAAGGAGCAGGGCGTTATCCTACACAACACGGTGATGTTCAACACCTCGCTTTCCTGCATGAAGAAGCTGACGAAGCTGGGCTTCATCTCTGGCCGAAAGAACCGCGAGACGGCGGAGAAATACCGCTCGGACCTTTCGATAAAGGTGCCGGGGATAAAGCAGATGGTAGTGAACCTCTCGGGAGGCAATCAGCAGAAGGTGGTTCTCGCCAAGGCGCTCGCGGCAGACCCGGAGATAATCATTTTCGACGAGCCGACGAAAGGCATCGACGTCGGCGCGAAGCAGGAGATATACCAGCTCATGAATACGCTCGCGGAGGCGGGCAAGGCGATAATAATGATCTCCTCCGACATGGAGGAGATCCTGGGCATGTCAGACAGGATAGTGGTGCTGCACGAGGGAACGGTAGCCGGGGAGCTTCACAGGGACGAGTTCTCACAGGAGCGCGTGCTGCAGCTCGCGTCCGGGATGTAAGGAGGAAAAGCCATGAAAGAAAAACTGAAGGGCGCCGGACGCTACATATATCAGGAGGGTACCGTCTATATCATACTTGTTGCGCTCATCGTATTCTTCTCGATATTCAATCCCAAGTTCCTGTCGTCGCGGAACCTGTATAATCTTATAACTCAAAGCACCTATATCGTCATAGCGGGCATGGGCATCTGTTTTGTCATGATAAGCGGAGGCATAGACCTCTCCGTGGGCTATCAGATGGCGGTCTGCGGCTGTGTAGCGGCCATCATCATGCTCGAGACTACGCTGCCCGTATGGGTTGTGTGGCCCGTGTGCATAGTGCTGGGGCTGCTGATGGGTACGCTTAACGGCGTGATAGCCTCGAAGCTGAAGCTGTTTCCGCTGGTCGTGACGATAGCGACGAGCGAGGTGTTCAAGGGTATAGCGTACACGATAACGTCCTCCAAGTCCTACTCCAGCATGCCGGACGCTTTCCGCGCGCTGTATAAGACGAAGCTGCTTGGCCTGCCGCTGGACGTGTACCTTGCGATAGCGGTCGTCGCGGCGACGTGGATAGTGCTGAACAAGACGCATTTTGGCCGCGACGTGCTGGCAGTGGGCGGCAACAAGGAGTGCGCGAGGCTCTCGGGCATACGCTCCGACCTCATACAGACGCTATGCTTCACGCTGACGGGCGGTATCTTCGCCATTGCGACGCTGGACATGCTGGCGCAGCAGAACCAGACTTCTGCTACCACCGGCCCGGGTACTGAGATAACCTGCCTGACCGCAGCCATTATAGGCGGCATCAGCATGATGGGCGGCAAGGGCAACGTAGTCGGCATGGTAGCAGGCATCTTTGTCATGCAGATGATAGCCAACGGCATGCAGCTCGCGGGCTGGGGTACGTATACGCAGTACATCGTCAAGGGCGTCATCCTTCTGCTGGCCATCAGCTTCGACGCCATAAAGAACTATCCGAAGCCGGTCGTGCGCGTACACAAGGAAAAGACCGAAACGACGAAGGTCGCCTGAGAAGGGAAGTGGACGCAGTGAACGAGAAGCATCCGCAGGGCGCGCCGCCTCCTGGCTGGACGCCGCCCATGGCGGACATCGACTGGGTAAAACGCAAATACCTCGACGTGGTCTATGCTAGCGATAGCCCGAACCAGCGACTCGACATCTATCTGCCCGAGAAGGGAGAAGGCCCTTTCCCGACGCTCATACACGTGCACGGCGGCGGCTTTGCCTTCGGGGACAAGCGCGACGACCACATGAACGCCTACCTCAAGGCCCTCGGCTGGGGCTGGGCGGCTGTCTCTGTTGAGTACCGCCTGAGCGGGGAGGCGATCTTCCCTGCGGCGGTGCTGGATTGCCGCGAGGCGGTGAGGTTCCTGAGGAAAAACGCCGCGAGGTACAAACTCGACCCGGATAGGTTCGCGGCCATTGGAGGCTCGGCGGGAGGGAATCTTGCGGCCATGCTGGGCATGAACATCCCGAACGGAGCTTTCCATGGCGAGGGAGCGGCTTCGGATTACGACACGGAGCCGGGCGTTAGCGCGGCAGTGGCTCAGTTCGGGCCGATGAACTTCCGAACGATGGACGCTCAGGCACGGCGCAACGGCGTGAGCAACGCCGACCACGACGAGCCGTTCTCACCGGAGTCGCGTTACCTCGGCTGTCCCATCCCGGATGCACCGGAGGAGCTCTGCGCGGCGGCTGATCCCGCGACCTATGCGGGCGCGGCAATGTGTCCCGTCTATGTTCAGCACGGTACACACGACCGGCTTGTGCCATACGAACAGTCGGTTGAGTTCGTGCAGGCGCTGCGCGACGCTGGCCTGGGCGAGCGCGTGAGCTTTGACCCGATCCCCGGTGCCGACCACGAGGATAAGCTGTTCTTCACCGATGAAAACCTCGACAGGGTGCGTGCCTTCCTTGAGCGCACGATGAAGGAGGAATAATGATGCGGAGAAAATACATATCGCTCCTGTTAGCCCTTGCACTAGTTCTGAGCCTCGCCGCCTGCGGGACTGCAGAACAAGAGCCTACTCCCGAGCCGACTCCCTCTCTGCCGGCGGGCAGCTACAGCTTCTCGGAGAGCGCCATGGGCGGCGCGTTCACGGTGGAGTGGGAGCTGGAGCTGCGCGAGGACGGCACATACACCATTACCGAGCACAATCCCTTTATGGGCGACCTTACCTACGAGGGCGAGTATGTGTGGGACGGAGAGACCATAACGACCCTGCCCTTCGAAGGCGAACCGCCCCTGGCGGAGTTCTTCGAGGCAGACAAGAGCTGTCTCTGGACACTTGACGGCGAGAGCTGTACTCCTGTAAAATACACTGAAACCGGTGAAAGTGCCGGAGAGGCCAGCGGATTGACCGATATCAAGTATGCCTCCAACTCCGAAGCCCAGGTGCTGGACATCCACCAGCCCGAGGGCGCAGGTCCGCACCCGGTCATTGTGCTGGTGCACGGCGGCGGCTTCGCCTTCGGCGACCAGGCCATGCCCATCATCCAGCCCGTCATCGACGCGGCCGTGAACGCGGGGTATGCCGTCGTGAGCGTAGACTACCGCAAGTCCGGCGAGGCGGCCTTCCCGGCGGCACTGGCCGATGTCAAGGCGGCTGTCAGGTTTGTGAGGGCCAGCGCCGAGGAGTACGGCTTTGACGCCGATAATATCGCCATCTGGGGAGAGTCGGCGGGCGCATACCTCGCGCTAACCTTGAATGCTCCTCTGCTGTCAGCGCGCTCGTCAGTTTCTACGCCCCGGTCGAGTTTTTCACCATGGACGCAGAATACGCCGTGCTTGGCAGGACCGACACAAATTTCGCAACGAGCGAGTCCTTTGAGAGCAAGTTCCTCGGCTTTCCCATAGGCGACGACGAGGCCGAGGCCTACAAGTCCTACTGGGGTACCTACAGCGACCAGCTGCCCGCGGACTTCGCGCTGAAGGCGTGGATACAAGTGGGCGACGCCGACCAGAATGTGCCGTATACCCAGTCTGTCAACTTCGCCGAGCGCCTTGCGGAACAAATCGGAGAGGAAAACGTCAGCTTCAGTATACTGGAAGGAGCTGCGCACGAGGATGACGCATTCTATACGGACGCCAACCTGGCCGCGGTCTTGGCCTTCCTGGATGGTGTGATGAAATGAACAAAAGCGCTTGGAACTTCGATAAAAAGTATAACTGTTGGTGCCTTGAGGACATCCCGTACACAGAAAAAACCACGTCCCCTCGCTTCCAGCAGCTGAGCATCTTCGTACCCGCGCCATATATGAGCGCGCCGGGCGTAGTGGACCGCGAGGGGAAGGTCGGGAAGTATACGGCATCGACGGTGCCTGTGGTGTTCGAGAACAACTCAGCGGGCTACATGGAGATGCCGCACACCTGGCTCGGCGGTCCGCGCTGCTATGCGGAGCAGTATCTTGAACGCGGTTTCGTTTATGTGAGCTGCGGCTGCCGGGGCCGCGAATCGCGCGATGGGGAAGGGCAGCTATGCGGAAAATCGCCCGCGGCGCTGGTGGACCTAAAGACTGCGATACGCTTTCTGCGCCGCCATAAAGACGAACTGCCCGGCGACTGGAGCCGCATCATCTCCGCCGGCTGGAGCGCAGGCGGTGCTATGAGCACCCTGCTGGCCGTCTCGGGTGACAACCCGGTCTTTGATGAATATTTGCGTGAGAACGGCGCGTATATGGACGAAAGCGACTCGGTGTTTGCAGCGCAGATCTATTGCCCGATAATTGACCTTCAGCACGCGGATATGGCCTACGAATGGTTTTTCCGCGCAGACAAGATCTGCGAGGATTCGCCAGCAGGCCCTGCGGAGACGATGACGCCCTTCAAGGAGGCGCTTTCTAAGGAACTGGCGGCGAGGTATGTGGAGTATTTCAACGGCCTCGGCCTGAGGTGTCCGGAGACTGGTGAGCCGCTGAGGATAGGGAAGGACGGCAGAAGTGGCAGCGCATATGAGCTGCTGATGCGCGTGTTTGAGGACTCGGCCACGGACTTCCTGCACCGCTTGGAGGCCGGAACGCTCAAGCTTAAATGCAGCGTGGACGACTATCTGGACGGCAATTACACCGAGTTCGCGCCTGCACCGCCCCCGCCTCTGCCTCCTGACGCGCCGGTTCTGCCAAATCTCGGCACGTTAGTGCTCCGCAACAGCCCGTTTCCGTCGTTCAAGCCGCCGATGCTGGAACTGCCGGGCCGCAACAAACGCGCGTGGCTTTCCTGGGATGGCGAGAGGGCGCATATTACGGGCTTGGACGACTACGTTCTGCACCACCGGCGGCGCATGAAACCATGTACAGGCTTTGATAAGCTGAGCTGCGACAGCGACGAGAATCAGGAATTCGGCTCGCCCGAGCAGGACTATATGCACTTTTCTGAGGATCTCGCGAAGGCAGTGAGGGCCCTGGCGGTCGAGTGGCCGGAGGACTGCGAGGGGCTGGTCGAGCGTTTCCGGATCGACCTCTCGGACCCTGAGCTGGACAACCGTGTGCGGCTCATTGACCCCTATACCTTCATCGGCAGCACGGGCAGCCGTCAGGCGGAGCACTACCGAATACGAGTCGGCGCGCGGGATGCAGACACAGCGACCATAATTGGTCTTACTCTGGCCCTAAGTTTGCAGGACTCCGGTCTCGACGCGGATTATGCCCTAATCTGGGACGAACCCCATTCCGAGGCAGACTACCCCGGCGAGGTCTGCGACTGGATAGAGAGCATCTATTGAGGATAATAAAAAACGAGCGCTGCTTTGTGGCAGCGCTCGTTGCTTTCCTATGAGGCCGTGTTCGACAGGTTATTTGTCGAAGGCAGGGTTTATGGCGTAGACGTTTTTCTGGTCCAGCTTTTCCGAGGCCAGGCGCAGGGCCTCGCCAAAGCGCTGGTAGTGGATGATCTCCCGCTCGCGCAGGAAGCGTATGACATCGCTTACGTCGGGGTCATCGCAGAGGCGAAGAATGTTGTCATAGGTCACACGGGCCTTCTGCTCCGCGGCCATGTCCTCCGTGAGGTCGGCAATCACGTCGCCTTTGACCCCTATTCCGCCCGCGCTCCATGGCGTGCCGGAGGCCGCGGTGGGGTAGATACCCGCCGTGTGGTCCACAAAATATGCGTCGTATCCAGCCTTCTTAATCTGCTCCGGGGTCATGCTTCGCGTAAGCTGATGAACTATGGTGCCTATCATTTCGAGATGGCCCAGTTCCTCGGTACCTATGTCGGTCAAAAGTCCTTTGAGCTCCGGGTATGGCATCGCGTAGCGCTGGCTGAGATATCGTATCGATGCCCCCAGCTCGCCGTCCGGCCCGCCGTACTGGCTGATGATGAACTTCGCCAGGGCGGGATTGGTGTTCTTTATCCTGACGGGGTATTGCAGCTTTTTCTCATATACAAACATGTTCAGCCCTCCTCAGCGTTTGCATAATCCCAGGGCCAGGGGTCCTTAAGCCAGGTATAGCTCTTTGCCGAGGCCAGATCCGAGCGGCAGAGCGGTCCAAAGCGGGCTACATATTCCTTTCTGCCCTCGTCATAGAGCTTGAGGAAGGACTGGAAGGTCGCAAAGGCCTGTGCGTCATCCGCGTGTGTATCCAAATACAGTCCCAGTTCCGCCGTAACAAAGTCCAGGGCCATGAGTTCGCGCAGCTCCGTTGTGTCGGCGGGCATCTGATTCACAATGTTTTTGAAGGGCAGATCAAGCCCGGGGAAAAGCGTGCCTCTGGAGAGCGCTTCTGCGCTCTTGTAAGCCGGTTCGCTGCTCTGCTGGGGCGGGATCTGCGACAGAGCCAGCGGCGCGCATTCCGGCAGTGACCCCTGCTTATAGGTGCAGGAGCCTTGAGAATCGGTTTTTTCCATGTAAGTGCCTCCTAAGCGTCGTCGAAAGGGGTAGTGACCCTCAAGCCATGTTATGCGCAGCCGCGACAGCGTGTGCGGGTATAAAAAACCGCCGCCCGGATGGGCGGCGGCTCTTTGCCTGTGCGATCATTTATTTTGCAAGGACCTTTTTGAGCCTGGCATAGCGCGGCAGAGAATTCTCCGTCGGACGCTCCGGCTCGCCCTGGATAAGGGGAAGCGCGTAGTCGATAAAGTCCTGCGTAACGCCGCAGCCGTCGGGAGTTATCCACTCGACGGGGACCTTCTTTTCGAAGTTTGCCACACTGGTCAGCGGGACGAGCTTCGGCACGCAGGTATATTTTCCGTCAACATACTCGCGCGAGAACGCGACCATCTTGCCGGTCTCGCCGCCGACGGCGGAGAGGACGGCGACTTCGCCGGCCATGAATGCCTCGCTGACGTCCGTCGCGGACGCAATGTGAGCTCCGCAGCGCTGCAGCAGTGAAAGCTCGATGCCGCGCACCTTAGCGCCTGTCTTCTCCTTGATTACGGAGGAGAGCAGGGAGGCCAGGCCGCCCAGCTGGGCGTGACCGAAGCCGTCGGTCGCGCTGGTCTTCGCCTCGGAGACAAAGCTGCCATCGGCGTAGTGAATGCCCTCGGACACGACCGCGATGCAGTTGCCCTTTTCCTTGTAGATCCTGGAGGCGTCGGAGATGAACTTGTCCATGTCGAAATCCGTCTCAGGCAGGTAGATGAGGTCGGGGCCGCATCCGGTGAGGTTGGCCAGAGCCGCGCTCGCCGCGAGCCAGCCCGCATGACGGCCCATGATCTCCATAACGACGATCATGCCGGTGTCGTACACGTGCGCGTCCTTATACACCTCGGCGCAGGAGGTGGCGATATACTTCGCCGCGCTGCCGAAGCCGGGGCAGTGGTCGGTGTTGTAAAGGTCGTTGTCGATGGTCTTGGGAACGCCCATGACCCTGCACTCGTAGCCAGACTTCTCCATAAAGCGGCTGATCTTGTCACAGGTATCCATCGAGTCGTTGCCGCCGTTGTAGAAGAAGTAGCGGACGTCGTACTTCTTGAATATCTCCAGAATGCGCTTGTAGTCCGTATCGTCCTTCTCCGGGTCAGCCATTTTGTAGCGGCAAGAACCCAGCTCAGACGACGGAGTGTTCATGAGCAGGCTAAGCTCGTAAGCGTCCTCCTCACCCATGTCGTAGAGCTTGTCCTCCAGCACACCTTTGATCCCGTGCGCTGCACCGTAGACCTTTGTGATGCAGTCCGAATCCAGCGCAGTCCTGATAACGCCGTAGGCGCTGGAGTTGATAACTGAGGTCGGTCCGCCCGACTGACCTATGATGCAGGCTCCCCTGAGTGTCTTTTCCATGTTGTACCCCCTAAATTCTTAAAAAGGTTGTATTGATTATATCATACGTTTGAGATATAATAAATAAGCAATAGCATAAATTTACCGCAGATAAAGGAGATAATTTTTATGAGCATCGTAACATCCAAGGAAATGTTCCGCAAGGCCTACGACGGCGGATACGCCATTGGCGCGTTCAACGTGAACAACATGGAGATTGTCCAGGGCATCACCGAGGCCGCTGCTGAGCTGCGCGCTCCGCTGATCCTGCAGGTCTCCAAGGGCGCCCGCGCCTACGCGAACCACACCTATCTTATGAAGCTCGTCGAGGCCGCTGTAATCGAGACCGGCCTGCCCATCTGCCTGCACCTCGACCATGGCGACAGTTTTGAGCTGTGCAAGAGCTGTATAGACGGCGGATTCACCTCCGTTATGATAGACGCCAGCTCCAAGCCTTTTGAAGAGAACATCGCAATCACCCGCCAGGTCGTCGAGTACGCCCACGA
This sequence comes from Clostridiales bacterium, assembly GCA_004553625.1. GTDB lineage: Bacteria > Bacillota > Clostridia > Oscillospirales > Oscillospiraceae > Scatomorpha > Scatomorpha merdavium. The sequence goes on from SFKX01000019.1 coordinate 59,114, forward strand.
CCACGGCGTCGTCGTAGAGGCCGAGCTCGGCACTCTCGCCGGCATAGAGGACGAGGTCAAGGTCGAAGAGGGCCACGCCTCCTATACCAGGCCCGAAGAGGTCCAGGAGTTCGTTGAGCGCACCGGCTGCGACTCCCTGGCCATCGCCATCGGCACCAGCCACGGCGCCTATAAGTTCAAGCCCGGCACCAAGCCGCAGCTTCGTTTCGACGTGCTCGAGGCCGTTGAAAAGAACCTTCCCGGCTTCCCGATAGTTCTGCACGGTGCTTCCTCCGTGCCTCAGGAGTTCGTCGCAGAGATCAATAAGTACGGCGGCAATATGCCCGGCGCCATCGGCGTGCCCGAGGACCAGCTCCGTCAGGCTGCCCGCAGCGCCGTCTGCAAGATCAACATCGACTCTGACCTTCGCCTCGCAATGACCGCCTCCATCAGGAAGTATTTTGCCGAGCATCCCGCCGATTTCGACCCGCGTCAGTACCTGAAGCCCGCCCGTGCCGCCATTAAGGCCATGGTCGCGCACAAGATAGTTGACGTCCTGGGCTGCGACGGCAAGGCCGACTGAACGCGGCCAACTACCCTGAGTCTTTAAGGAGGGGTTCGATGACCTTTAAGGAGTTACTCGAGAGAATCGTCGGCGGGCGTTTCAGCTGCTCCGGCGGCTGCTGCGGCGCGGCATACACCAAACCGCATTGCGGCTCGGAGGAGCTTGAATTCGACGTCCTGTTCATCGTAAGGCTCATCGTCTCCTGCGCCGCATTTGCAGTGTCTCTGCTTGTCAAGAGCATACCGGAGCCGTGGCCGCTTGTCCTTCTCATCGTATCTGCCATCGTAGCCGGCTACGACATTCTTGCCGGCGCCGTGCTCAGCATTATCGACGGCAAGTACCTGGATAAAGCTGTTCTTCTCACGCTCTCTGCGGTCCTTGCCATGGCATTCGGCGCGATGATTGAGGGAACGGCGCTGTTGCTGCTGTATCAGATAGGCAATATCTTCATTGAATACGCCTATGCGCGGACGCAGCGCACTGTTCTCGACACAATCTATTGCGAGCAGGATCACGCCAACGTGCTACACGAAAGCGGGGAAGAGGAACGTGTCCCTGCGGAAAGCGTGCAGGTCGGCGAACAAATCATCATCAAGTCCGGCGAGCGCGTCCCATGCGACTGCATAGTGCTCGAGGGCCAGTCCAGCCTTGACAGAAGTGCCTTGGGCGATTTCGGCGGCGAGCTGCTGGCCAAGGAAGGGGACGAGCTGCTTTCCGGCAGCCTCAACCGTGGCGGCCAGCTCCGGTGTGAGGTCACGTCCACGGCGGCGGACTCTGCGGCGCGCGCTCTCTATAACAGCGTTGAACACGGCGCCGCCAGGGGAGAGGTGATCCCCAAGTCTCTCTCCTCACTCCAGATGTATTTTGCTCCTGCCGTCACCGTGCTGGCAATATTTATGATTGTCCTTCTGCCTCTCCTGACAGAACTCAGCATAGGTGAATCCGTGCGCAGGGCGGCAATGTTCCTGGTGATAGCAAACCCCTGTTCGCTCTTTATAGCCATCCCGCTCATCAGGCTCAGCGCCATGGGCGGGGCGGCAAAGGCCGGGATCCTGTTTGACGGGTGCAACGCAATGGACATCGTCTCCACTACCGGCGTGGTTGCCTTCGACAAGGCCGGTACCCTCTCCGAGGGCAGCCCCAAGGTCGTGGCCATCAAGTCCCAGAGGATGGAGCCGGAGGTGCTGCTGAAGATCGCCGCGCACGCCCTGGCGTACTCCAATACGGCACAGGCCAGGTCCATAATTGCAGCTTACGGCGAAACCATCTACATTGACCTCATCGAAAACTTCGTCGAGATCCCCGGCAGCGGGGTGGAGGTCAGGGTAGACGGTATCAGGATCTGTGTCGGAAGTAAGGACCTCATGACCATTAAGGGAATATCCGTCCCCGATTCGGACGTCAGCGATGACCTTTCTCTCTACATATCCATCGGTGACGAATACGCGGGAAGGATAGTCCTGAGCGATACGCTCAAACAGGACGCAGAAACCGGCGTTGCCGAGCTCAAGAGCAGCGGTATGGACAGCGTTATCCTGTTCACCGCTGAGAGCCGGGATTCCGCCGCCAGAACCGCCTCCGCACTTGGCATTGCTGAGTACTATTCCGAGTGCGACCGCGAGAAGGTGCGCTCGTTGCTTGCGGACATCAAGCAGGGCTGCATCAAGGGACATGGGCTGATGTATGTAGGCAGCGGCGAGAGCTTTGCCGGTTCTCATACCGCAGCGGATATAGACGTCGCCATGACAAGTATCGAGGCACTGACCATGCCTGTCGGTACGGACATAACAATCTTCGGCGGAAACGTGGATAGAATATCCCTGGCCATTGCAATTTCAAGATACGCAAAGATGCTGACCGGTGCAACCTTGACGGGTGTCGGCGTTATGAAGCTGATACTTCTCGTTATTGCCGGTTTCGGCTTCTCTACTCTCTGGTTCTCCGCGTTCATTGATGCAATAGTAGCTGTTGCCGCTTCGCTGGTTTCCATCATGGCATACAACGGGGAAATCCGGCAGCCGAAAAAGGGCAAGCACGAAAACTGAAACAAGTCAAAATTCAAAAGGCACGACCCATAGGGTCGTGCCTTTTTATATGCTATCATTCACTGTCAGCGAGTAATCACAGCCCCAGAAGGAAAATATTCGCGTCTGTGCTGAAATTGGAGACGCTGTAGCAGACGAGCACCTGGTCAAAGTCGTACTGTTCAATGTAGGCCTTGAGACTGGCGCGGTAATAGCGAAGGTCAAGGACGTGTATCTCGGAGTAGTCCTCGAGCAGGAATGGGATAAGGCTGTCTGTATAGGAATCGCGGATGATGAGCAGGCTGGGCTTGCCTTCGGCGCCTGTTACTATCTCGTGCAAGGGGCAGTTGCCGCCCATGAACATGGAGTATTTGTCCTTCTTCTCGAGGTAGCTAAAATCGTATAGCTTGCCGTCCACGGGACTGCCTTCGGGGTAACTCGTGACCTTAAGGGCTTCCGGGGCGTTCACAAATATCTCCATGCTGTCCGGCTTTACCCATGAGAAGCCGGAGGAGGACCAGGTAGTACCGTAGAACTCCTCGGATACGACATGCCTGTCGGTATAAGAATCCAGCGCAGGGCAGGGGAGGCCCATGCTCTCCGCCAGCGCCGTCAGACCGTAGTAGGCGCCGAGGCTGGTCCAGTGGTGGTCTGTGCGATAGAAGATGTATTCATCCTTGTGTCCGTCCAGAGCTGAGTACATATCCACGTTTGTGGCGTTGGACTGGCCGTAGCAATAGTCGATGACGTCTTTTTCGCTATCGTTCGGCGCGTTAGCGGGCAGCATGGAGGCGTAGAGGTCGGACTTATCCGGAATGAGCGCAAAATAGACCTCGGCGTCCACGTTTGACACCAACGTGTTGAGCGCGGACATGTTGTCGTCCAGCTTGGAATCTTCAGGGCGCTCATAACCCTTTATCAGCGTGCCGTTCTCGCAGAGGTGGACGTCGTTGTTCTCTTTTTTGCCGAGCGCCAGCTCGCTGGCGGCCTTGAGGGTTATCCACTCGTCGCGGAAGGTGAATTGGTCTGTTGTATAGCTCTCAAATTTGGAGGTATAGTCGCCCTCGAAGAGGCTTTTGAAGCTGAACTCTGGCAGGGTCTGCAGGTTGCGATTCTCCTGTTCCGAAAATTTACGGTCCGGCAAAACCAAGTTCAGGACGAAAAACACGCCTATAAATGCTAGGAAAATGAGGGCTTCGGCCCACATAGCTCTTTTGTTCATGCCGGCCCCTCCTCAGAAATTGAAGTAGATGAACGGATTGTAGGTCGCGTCCACCAGATACGCAGTGCAGATAACCAAGGCCGCAACTATGAGTGCCGGAGCTGCAAACCTCTTGGCTTTTCCCGGCAGCTTGGAATATAGCCGGCTTCCAAGCGGCGTAGCGGCCAGAATAGCTATAACAAAGGTGATGGCGTAGCTGCCAAGATAATAAATATCTGCGGATTCCGCAAAGCCGGAGGCTCCAAAACCCAACATTGCGCTGGTATAGCTCCCTATAGCGGATAGGCTGTTGAGCTGGAACATCACCCATCCAAACATGACGATTACGATTGTATAAATGTGTCCCAGTATGCGGCATTTGTCCAGTGCCTTGAGCAAAAAGAGCTTTTCGACCATAAGGAACACCGCATAGTAAAGGCCCCAGAGCAGGAAAGTCCAGTTTGCGCCGTGCCAGATGCCCGTTGCAGCCCAGACGACTGTGATATTGAAAAGCTGCCGTGCTTTGCCGCATCGGTTCCCGCCAAGCGGGATATACACATAGTCGCGGAACCAGGTACCGAGCGACATATGCCACCTGCGCCAGAACTCCGTTACGCTCTTGGAGATATACGGGTAGTTGAAGTTCTCTTTGAACTCAAATCCTATCATGCGCCCAAGTCCGATAGCCATATCGGAATAACCCGAGAAGTCAAAGTATATCTGCAGAGTAAAGGCCGCTATCCCGAGCCAGGAACCTAGGAAGGTGAGTTCACCGGCAGGTATGGCAGCGTAGTAGTCCCAGAGCTTGCCCAAGTTGTTGGCAACAAGCACCTTTTTCGCCACGCCGACCATGAACCGTTCGACGCCAGAGGAAAACTGGTCTATGCTGCTGGCCCGAAAACCGAGCTGATTGGCAACGTCCTTATACCTGACGATGGGACCGGCTATGAGCTGCGGAAACAACGCCACAAAGGTACCGAAGCTGATATAGTTCCTCTGAACATCCGCATCGCCTCGATAGACGTCTATGGGGTAGCTCATCGTCTGGAAGGTATAGAACGAGATCCCTATAGGCAGAGCTATGCCCAGCGGCTTGATATCTATAAACGGCAAAAGGCTGAGCGTTTCGGCAATGAGGTCGTAGTACTTGAAAAAGCCGAGCAGTGCAAGGTTTATGACTACATTTATCACCAACACGGCCTTGGCTTTTTTCTGCTTTTCGATCCTCCAACGCCCGATAAGCATACCGTTTATATAGTTAACTGTTATCGAAAACAGCATCAGGACGATAAAAACGGGCTCGCCCCAGCCGTAGAAAACAAGGTTTGCTACAAAAAGTATCGGATTGCGCCATCTGACCGGGGAGATATAGTACAGAAACAGCACCACGGGCAGATATATGAACATGAAAAGTATGCTCGAAAAAACCATTACAGACCCCCCGGTCAGCTAGATATTATCAGGCAAAGAGCGCGTAGAAGCTATCGGCTATGTCGGCAGCGTTATCATGGCTGACAAGCATGAGGTAGCAGCCTGAAACGCAGATCTGCGCGGACTCCCAGAGCTCAACAGTGGCAGGGTAGAAGGCGCCGCCGTCTATCTGGCTCTGCTTGCGGGCCTCGAGTATACTCTGCACCGTGGCTACGTCGTCCTCATTCTCGCACTGGATAAGGATGATCTCATGGCCGGAGGCTGTGATCATCGGCGCCTTGGCTATGAGCTGAAGGGTGCTGATGGCGGTCAGGCCGGGGTAGTAGCCGTCCAGCATCTCGCTATTGAGGTCAGTGAGCGAGGCAAACTCATAGGTGGAGCTAATGGTGCTGAAAAAGGCGGAGAGGTCCACACTCTCTCCGGAAGGTTCGTCGCTGGACTCTACAGGAGGCTCGGTGGCAACAGGCTGCTCCGTCGGCTGGACAGGCGGCTCAGTCGGTTTGACAGGCGCCTGGGTGGGCTCGGGAGTAGGTTCAGCAGTCGGCTCCGGAGTCTCGCTGACCTCCGGTTTTTCAGTAGCCTCGGGCGTCTCTTCAGGAGCGTGGGTAGATGAGATGTCCCCGATCTCGTCGCTCGGAGTTACATCCTCGGGAGGATTGCTTCCGCAGGCTGCAAGAGCCGTGAGCAGTGAAAGCGCCAGGAGCAGTGCTACAATCTTATTGCTAAGTTTCATCTTTTTCTCTCCTAAATTATAGTTTGGTCACGCAATGCCAAAAGACGAAATATACTCGGAAATGTTCTCAAAAATCGTCCATAAATTTTGTATAAAAAGCTGGAAATCACGACTTATCCGGCACGTAGCTGGATAGGGGATTGGCCTCTGCGGCAATGTGTAGCTCAGAATTATCCACGTGCGTATATATCTGAGTCGTATTCAGGTGCTCGTGGCCCAGAACCTCCTGTACCGTGCGCACATCCACGCCGTTTTGCAGCATAAGCGTAGCCGCAGTGTGCCTCAGCTTGTGAGATGAATACTTCTCCGGGTCCAGCCCAGCCTTGAGCAGGGTGCGCTTTACCATTGCATGAACGGTTTGCCTGTCCATCCTGTGACGCCTATTCGACACAAAAAAGGCGCGCTCTGAACTGTCCACCATCTTTGAACGAACCGGCCTGTACGCCTCAATGGCAGCAATACAGGCTTCGTTCAGATACACGATGCGCTCTTTGTTTCCTTTGCCAAGTATGCGAAGGTTGTACGGCCTGATGTCGCCGACATTCAATCCAACGATTTCGGAAATGCGCAGTCCGCAGTTTAAAAACAGACAGATGATGCAGTAGTCCCGCTCACGGTTGACGCCGTCCACTGCATCCAGAAGCTTGCGCGATTCCTCCAGAGTAAGATAGCGGGGAAGGGACTTTGTGGTCTTGGGCGTGTCCAGGCCCTCGACAGGGTTTGTCTCAAGCTGTTTGGTTTTAACCGTAAGATATTTGTAAAAACTGCGAATAGTGGCGATTTTTCTGGCTCTAGAAGATGCCATAAGACCGTACTCAGGCTCACGGCTTCGCTCGTTCTTGACCTTGTCACGTGAGAGAAAGGCCATGTAGTCGTATACTTCGTTGAGCGTGACTGAGCCTATAAATGCTAGGTCAATGTCAATGATCGAGATCTCGTCGAGCTCAGTGGTGCGCGGCACAAGTCTGCGTTCGATTTTAAGGTAGCGGAAGAAATTTCTCAGGTCAAGAAAATACTCGTCGACCGTGGCCCTGGAGTGGCCTTTGATGGTCTCGTGGTAAGACAGGAAATCTCTAAGCACTGCCGGCGCTTCGCTGCGATAATCCAAACCGATTCACCTCCAGCCGTTCTATTGTAAGGCAAGGGGAGCCAAATGTAAACATCAAATCCACGCAAAATTAAACAAAATAAAAATTTTGTTTAATTCGGGGGACTTGAAAACGCCGGGAAGGGCCTGAATGTCCCTCCCGGACCTTTCACACAGTCTCTGTGAGCGGAACCGCAGAGCCTATGTCAAATGCGGGCTGAGTTGTCAAATATACCGGCTCAACGCCCCGGGCCTCAAGAAAAGCCTCTATTGCCGGTCTGTCTGGATGACCGTCGAGCTCTCCGGTAAAAGCAAGCTCGTGTGCCGATAGTTTGAATGTCGCTCCGCCTATGAAACCCGTATCAAAGCCAGGCAATAAAATATGACCCGGTTCTATCTCCAGCACATCTAGACCGTGACTAGACGCCGCCCTGGCTATGCCCGTGTCCGATGTTATAATGCTCTTGTCATCAACGACGCAAACACTGCATTTTGCATAGCCCTGACGTACGTCAATGCGCTCGAAGCCGCTTATAGCCGGATCAGAAAATCTGAAGTTGTGTATACAATATGTGCCAACGACGCAGGCACAAAGCACAATATCTTGAGGATATTCCCTCCCCTGCCTGGAAGTATATGTTACATCCATACCAAGGTCAGAAAGCTGAGAACAAGTAGTAACTACGCGAGCTCCTCCAAGGTGCAATAGCATGAGGTCGGCATGTCCTGCCAGGCGAGGGTCCACGTTCGGGTTATCCGGCAGCCACAGCGCGCTAATTCCCCGTTTGACAAGCGGTTTTTCCAACAAGTCACGGTATTTAGCGCCCAATGCACACAGCCCCACTTTCCCTTCAGGAAGGTGGGGCGTTTTTATGTACCGGGCGCTCATCCCAGCGCCGCCGCGATTGCCTCGCGGACGTTCTTGACGCTTATCAGCTCCAGGCCCTTTGGCTTGGGAACCTCGCCCTTGACGTGCGCGGGAATGATACAGCGCCGGAAGCCTAGGCGAGATATCTCCGAAAGTCGATGGCCCAACTGATTGACGGAACGCACCTCACCCGAGAGACCGACTTCGCCCACAGCGGCGAGGTCGGAGCTGATGGCGACATCCTTCCAGCTAGAGGCAACGGCCAGGAGCGTGGCCAGGTCTGCCGCGGTCTCGTCCAACTGCAGACCGCCGACGACGTTTATATATGCGTCGCAGCCCGCGACGCTCATGCCGCCGCGCTTTTCGAGCACGGCAAGCAAAAGCATTGCACGGTTATAGTCTATGCCGTTCGAGTTGCGTCGGGAGTTGCCGTAGCCCGACTGGGCCACGAGCGCCTGTATCTCTGCCAGTATGGGCCTCGTCCCCTCCATGACACAGGTCACGCAGGTTCCGGGCGTGTCCAACGGGCGGCCCGAAAGCATGGTCTCCGAGGGATTCGGCACCTCACGCAGGCCGTTATCGGCCATTTCGAAAACTCCGATCTCATTTGTCGAGCCGAAGCGGTTCTTCGCGGCACGGAGAATGCGGTAGCTCATGCTCTGCTCGCCCTCAAAGTACAGCACGCAGTCCACCATGTGCTCCAGCACCTTCGGACCTGCGATGCTGCCCTCCTTATTGATATGCCCGACGACGAAAGCAGTAAAACCGTCGGCCTTGGCCAGGCGCATTATGGACATCGTACACTCGCGCACCTGGCTGACGCTGCCGGGTGCGGCCGCAATCTCGGCGTCGAACATGGTCTGGATGGAATCTACGATCACCACAGTGGGCTGCACGGACTCTATCTGCGCCTCGATCTCAGAGAGCTGCGTCTCGGCCAGGACATAGATCTCGCCCTGGGACACACCAAGGCGCTGTGCGCGCATCTTGAGTTGGCGCCTACTCTCCTCGCCGGTGACATAGAGCACGCGCTCCGAGCCCCCGACGAGGCCGCAGAGCTGCAAAAGCAGCGTGGACTTGCCCACGCCGGGTGCGCCGCCAACCAGCACCACGGAACCGCGTACGGCTCCGCCGCCGAGCACGCGGTCCAGCTCTCCGACGCCGGTGGTAAACCTTATTTCCTCCTGTGTATCCAGCTCCGAGAGCAGCTTGGGGCTGCCGCCGGGCCGCTTGGCCGCTGCCGTCGCAGCCTTGCCGGACTTTGTCTGTGCCGGGGCCTCTGTCAACGTGTTCCATGCGCCGCAGGCAGGGCATCTGCCGGCCCACTTCGCCGTCTCGTTGCCGCACTCTGTGCAGTAAAAAACCGTCTTTTGTTTCATAACACCATTCCGCTTTGCCCTGCCTCATATTGCAGGTAAGATGCCAAAAGCAGGGCGGATATTTTGAGCTGATAGTCGTCGGTCAGCAGCAGCGCCGCCTCGTTGGGGTTTGACAAAAAGCCGCACTCGACCAGTATGGACGTACATTTCGCCGCGCGCATGAGGTAAATATCCTCAGAAATGGGCGCAGCTACGCGGCGGCTCGAGGGGCAGAGCGCCTCCGTCATGTTTTTGTGCGTGAGCTCGCCCAGCTCCCGGCTGCCCTCCGGCTTGCCGTAGAGCACCTGGCAGCCGGAGGGGCGCGCATCCGGGTAATAGTTCTGGTGGATGCTGATGAGCACGGCATTTTCCTGCGCATTTATCAGCTCTATCCGCGCTTTCTGGTCGGACTGTTTGCGCTGGGCCGTGGTCGCGGCGCTTTCGGGATAGCTGATATCCTGGCTTTCGCGGGTCATGACGGTCTCCACGCCGAAGAGCCCGGCCAGCGCCTCGAGCTTGCAGGCGATGGCAAGGTTTATACCGCTTTCCGGAACGCCCTCCGCCGTCGTCGCCCCGCCGTCCTCCCCACCGTGGCCCGCGTCTATGATGAGAACACGTGCAGGCTCCGCACCAGCCGTGACAGGCTCCGCCTCGCCATCCTCATAAAAAGGCGGGAGCGTGAAGCAGAGTACGACAAGTATGAACGCCACAAGCAGCGGCAGCAGGTCTCTTAACCTTACCGATATAGCCAAACTGATCACCCCTCCCTCACACTCTATGCGGGACGGGCTGTTTTAACTACTCAGCCAGGAACTTTTCGAGCCTGTCGAGTCCTTCCTTGATGTTCTCCATGGAAGTTGCATATGTCCAGCGGACAAAGTTCTTTATGCCGAAGCCGGAGCAAGGCACGACGGCCACAAGTCCCTTTTCCAGGAATGCCACGCCAAAGTCGTCATCGTTTTCGATGAGCCTGCCGCCAAGCGTGCGGCCGATGAGCTTTTCAATGTTCATCATGACGTAGAACGCGCCGTTGGGCGTGATGCAGCTCACGCCGTCGATGCTGTTCAGGCGCGAAACGAGGTAGTTCCTGCGCTCCTCAAAGATTTTGCGCATGGCCTCAATGCCCTCCTGAGGGCCGTTCAGGGCCTCTACCGCTGCCCACTGGCTGATAGTCGAAGGTGCGCCTGTGGAATGGCTCAGGTAGTTCGACATGACCTTTGCCAGCTGTTTGTTCGACGCGGCATAGCCTATGCGCCAGCCTGTCATGGCGTAGGACTTTGACACGCCGTTTATTATGATGGTCCGCTCCTTCGCCTCGTCGCCTAGCGCGGCGAAGCTGGTGAACTCCAGCCCGTCGTAGAGGAGTTTGTAGTATATCTCGTCCGCGATAACGTAGAGGTCATGCCTGACGCAGACTTCGGCCAGGGCTTCGAGCTCGGGTCTGGTGTAGAACATACCAGTCGGGTTTGAGGGGTTGTTGAGCATGACGGCCTTGGTCTTGGCAGTCACGGCAGCCTCAAGCTGGGCCGGGGTGATCTTGAAGCCCTGGGCTTCCTCTGCCAGCACAGGCACCGGCTTGCCGCCGAGCATGGAGATCATCTCGCAGTAGCTGACCCAGTAAGGCGCGGGGACTATGACCTCGTCGCCCGGGTCGAGCAGCGCGGCAAGCGCGACATAGACGTTGTGCTTCGCGCCGCTGGCAACGACTATCTGCGACCAGTCGTAGTCCAATCCGCAGTCTAGCTTCAGCCGGTTGGCCGCGGCCTTGCGCAGCTCCACTATGCCGGCGGCGGGGGTGTACTTGGTCTTGCCCTTTCTGATAGCTTCCACACCCACGTCCTGGATGTTCACCGGGGTCTCAAAGTCTGGCTCGCCCGCACCGAAGCCTATGACGTCAAGGCCGTCTGCGCGCATTTGCTTGGCCATGGCGTCTATGGCCAGGGTCGTTGAGGGGTTTACATTCCTTGCAAGTATCGAAAGCTCTTTCATCTGTCGTACCTTCCATAAAAAATATACCTAATTATAATCCCTCTCCCCTCCCCTTGCAACCACAAATGCTGATGTGTTAAACTGAATTAAGCATCTTGCATGGAGGCAAATATGGGACAGACCGTGCTGGTAGTGGACGACGAGGTCGAGATCGCCGACCTCGTGGAATTATATCTCAAGAACGAGGGCTTTGAGGTCCGGAAGTTCTACAACGGGCGCGACGCGCTGGATTGTGTCCGGACTCAGGCTCTGGACCTTGCCATCCTGGACGTCATGCTTCCGGACATGGACGGCTTCACGCTCTGCGCCAGGATACGAGAGGAGCATTTCTGGCCCATCATCATGCTCACGGCCAAAGTCGAGGACATCGACAAGATAATGGGCCTCACGATAGGTGCGGACGACTACATCACGAAGCCCTTTAACCCGCTTGAGCTGATGGCCAGGGTAAAGACCCAGCTGCGGCGCTACACGCGCTACAATCAGGCTGACGCCGCGCCTGCCAGGCCGCTTGAGCAGGAGCGCGATATTCGCGGCCTTGTCATAAACCGGGAGACGCACAAATGCTCGCTCTATGGCAAGCCCGTGCAGCTCACGCCCATCGAGTTTTCTATACTCTGGTATCTCTGCGAGAACCAGGGCAGGGTCGTCTCCTCTGAAGAGCTCTTCGAGGCCGTCTGGGGCGAAAAGTTTCTCGATAACAACAATACGGTCATGGCGCACATCGGCAGACTCCGTGAAAAGCTCGGCGAGCCGCCCAGAAAGCCGCGCTTTATAAAAACCGTCTGGGGAGTGGGGTATCAGGTTGAATAGCAAGAAAAAGCCCGCCTTTGGCAGAACGCTGACCATCGGCGTCCTCACCAGATTTGTCGTTACCTGCGTACTCTTCACGCTGGCGAGCATCGTCATGCTCTTTTTCGGCATGTTCGTCTGCTACCTCATACCATGGAACGGCGGGCTCATCTACGAGCTGCTCATTATGGTCCGGGACAACGTCGTGTTTTTCATGGGTCTATTCCTGGTGGCAGGTTACATTATCATCTTCCTTATCTACTGGGGCAAGACCTTGGGCTACCTCGGTGATGTAGTCCGCGCCACGGAGCAGATATACAAGGGCGGCGACGGACCTGTCATCCTCCCTGCCGCGCTGCACGATATAGAGGCCCAGATGAACCAGATAAAATCAGACATGCTGGCCTCCCGGCGCGCCGCTGAGGACGCAGACAGGCGGAAAAATGACCTGGTCGTCTATCTCGCGCACGACCTCAAAACCCCGCTCACCTCCGTCATCGGCTACCTCACGCTCCTCCAGGACGAGCAGGAGCTCACAACGGAGCAGCGTGCGAAATACACAGGCATAGCCCTTGACAAAGCTGAGCGGCTTGAGGACATGATAAACGAATTTTTCGACATCACACGCTTTTCGCTCACCAGCGTGACGCTGGACCGGCGGAGCGTGAATCTCAGCCGCATGCTTGAGCAGATAGCCGACGAATTTGCGCCCATGCTCCGCGAGCGCGGGCTAAGCTGCGCTGTCAACGCCCCCTCGGAGCTCATGATCAGCTGCGACCCGGACAAGCTCCAGCGCGTCTTTGACAACCTCCTGCGCAACGCGATGAACTACAGCTATTCCAACACGGAAATAAGCATCACGCTCTCTGTTGAAGGCGAACGCGCTGAGATCGTGTTCGTGAACCGTGGCGACACCATCCCTGCCCCGCAGCTGGAGCGCCTGTTCGAGCAGTTCTATCGTCTGGACTCTGCGCGGATGAGCCGCACCGGCGGCTCCGGCCTCGGCTTGGCCATCGCCAAGGAGATAGTAGAGTTGCACGGCGGCAGCATAAGCGCCCAAAGCGCGGATGAGCGCATCATATTTACCGTCTTGCTGCCGCTTGGAAACGTCAGAAAATCGTAAGATTTAGTTCAGGAAATCATGTGCTTTTATATAGGCCCTGCGGATAAACTTTGCCCCGGGTCCTGATAGTATTTGAACTGTCAGGACCCGGAGCTTTTATTATCCAAGGAGGTTTTCAGATATGGACAGGAAACTTAAAATAGCGGTGATTTTCGGCGGCTGCTCGCCGGAATACCCCGTGTCGCTTGAATCCGCGCACTCGGTGATCACAAGCCTGGACCGGTCTAAATATGAGCTCATACTGCTCGGCATAACAAAGGGCGGCGAATGGTTCCGCTTCTACGGCGACGCCGCCGCACTGAAGGACGATTCCTGGCAGAGCGACCGCTCGAAATGCGTCCCCGCCGTCATCTCGCCCGACCGCGACCTGCACGGCATCGTGGAATTCCGCATGAACGGCGTGCGCACCACCAAACTCGACGCCGCCTTCCCCGTCCTGCACGGCCGCTTTGGTGAGGACGGGACTGTCCAGGGCCTCTGCGAGCTGGCAGGCATACCCGTTATCGGCTGCGGTACCCTTGCCTCCGCCCTCTGCATGGATAAGGACAGAGCTCACAAGCTGGCCTCGCTCGCAGGCGTGGACGTGCCGAAGTCCGTCAGCTTTTCCGGGCTCCCGTCAACGGACGAGCTGTCGGAACTAGTCTCAGGCCTGAGCCTGCCGCTGTTCGTAAAGCCGGTCAGGGCCGGCTCTTCCTTCGGCATCACCAAGGTGGAAAACGCCGCGAGCCTCCGCGCCGCCGTACGTGAGGCGCTGAAATTTGACAGGGAGGTCATAATCGAAGAGGCAATCACGGGATTTGAGGTTGGCTGCGCCGTCATGGGCAACGACAAGCTGACAGCCGGGCGTGCAGACGAGATCGAGATACAGGGCGACCTCTTCGATTACACGGAAAAATACAACCTCATCACCTCAAAGATACACATGCCCGCCCGCGTAGACGCCGCGACGGAGCGGCGTATCCAGGAGACCGCAAAGCGCATCTACCGTGCGCTGGGCTGCCGCGGTTTTGCCAGAGTGGACATGTTCCTCGAGCCCTCCGGGCGGCTGGTATTCAACGAAGTCAACACGATACCCGGTTTCACCTCGCACAGCCGTTTTCCCAACATGATGCGTGGTATAGGCTACGACTTCCCCGCCCTGCTTGACGAGCTCGTGGCCTACGGACTGGAGGGCTGAGCCATGAGCTGCGGCATACACAGCGGTCTCCTCGTCCTTGTGAACGCTGAGCACCCGATACGCCGGCGCGAGCGGCCGGTCCTGGCTCCCGCGGCACCCGGCAGCGACGTCCTGCTCGATACCAGGGCGGCGGCCATGCTCACAGGGCTCATCTCCAGACTAGGCGCTGCGGGCGAGATCGTGCCGGTAAGCGGCTGGCGCTCCATGCGCGAGCAACGCGAGATCTGGGACGGCTCCATGGCCGAAAACGGGACTGAATTCACGCGCAAATACGTGGCACTCCCCGGCTGCAGCGAGCACCAGACCGGTCTTGCCATAGACCTTGCGCTCCGCTCTGACAACATCGACTTCATACGTCCGGACTTCCCCTACGACGGCATATGCGGACGTTTCCGCGCCCTTGCGGCGGACTACGGTTTCATTGAGCGCTATCAGGCCGGCAAGGAACACATCACCGGCATAGCCGCCGAACCTTGGCACTTCCGCTATGTCGGCAGGCCGCACGCCCGGCTCATGAGCGACAACGGCCTCTGCCTGGAGGAGTATGTGGAGCTGCTTCGTTCTTATCCTTATCCGGAACGCCTGCTGGAGACGCGTGGCGGTGTCTATGAGGCAGATGTGGGCTTTGCCTGTGACAAAAGCGAACTCGAGCTGCCCGACGCGCCCTATCAGATATCAGGCAACAACGTTGACGGCTACATCTACACGCTATGGAGAAAACCCGCATGAAAACTGCAAAAAAACTCGCAGGCATTGAATATTTCCGCGTAGCGGCAGCTTTCCTGGTCGTGGCAATACACTGCTACCCACTGCTTACCTACGGAGACACGGCGGACTTCATCCTCACCCGCGTGGCCGCGCGAACCGCCGTTCCCTTCTTCTTCATGGTTACGGGCTATTTCGTTGTCGGAAGTCCGGAAAGGCTGCGCGCTTCGCTAAAAAAGACGGGCGTCATGTACCTTGCCTGCATCCTGCTCTATCTGCCCCTGAACGCCTACTCCGGCAGTATGCCCGATTTGAGGCAGCTGCTGTTCGAGGGAACGTTCTACCACCTCTGGTACTTTCCCGCCGTCATGCTGGGCCTGCTTATAGCACAAGCCCTATCCCGCACGCGGGCCGGGCTGGGTATCGCTGCCGCGCTGTACCTTGCCGGTCTGCTGGGCGACAGCTATTGGGGGCTGATAAAGGACCTGCCCGGTATTTCGATTGCCTATGGCTATATATTTGGCCTTATGGGCTACACGCGCAGCGGGCTTTTCTTTGCGCCTATCTTCCTGATGCTCGGCGCGGCCATGCGAAAGGCCAGGCGCCCCGGCGCCGCTGTAGCTTCCGCCGGGTTGGTCATCTCCTTGGCCCTCATGCTCTGCGAGGCCCTGCTCCTGCGCCACGCAGGCTGGCAAAGGCACGACAGCATGTACGTTTTTCTGCCTCTTGTCATGTACTTTCTGTTCACGCTGCTGCTCGTGCCGGGCAGGACTGCTCCGGGCTGGTGTGCGGACTTTTCCATGCTGGTTTACGCGCTGCATCCCTGGGTAATCGTGCTGGTCCGTGGCGCGGCGAGGCCGCTGGGTCTGTGGGAGCTGATGGTGGAAAACAGCCTGGGTCACTACCTCGCTGTCTGCGCAGGTACGGCTGCAGCCTCTGCGGTGCTCCTGATTCTCTGGCAGCGCATACGTCCCCGCGCGCCTTACGACAAGGCCCGAGCCTGGGTAGAGGTTGACGCAGCTGCGCTCAGGCAGAACGCCGCGCAGCTGCGGACCGTACTGCCGTCCGGTTGTGAGCTGATGCCTGTTCTCAAATGCGAGGCATACGGTCACGGTCTGGTAAAGTCGGCAAGGCTTCTGAGCGGCTGCGGCGTCCGTGCCTTCGCAGTCGCCTGCGCCGCTGAGGGCGTCGAGCTCAGGCGTGCCGGTATTAAAGGCACGATACTCGTCCTCGGATGGACTGCGCCAGAAAACTTTGCCTGTCTCTGGCGTTACCGGCTCACACAGACGGTGACGGAGCCCGACTACGCCCGGGCGCTGTCCGGCTGCAGACACAGCGTCGAGGTACACATCAAGGTCGATACCGGTATGCACCGCCTTGGCATTGACTCGGCTGACATAGACGGGATCGAGAGTATTTTCGAGCTGCCCCGCATACGCGTTACTGGCATGTATACGCACCTGTGCGTCTCCGACAGTCTATCCGAGGCGAGCAGGAGCTTCACCGAGGCTCAGACCCGCCGCTTCTTCGAGCTTACAGACGAGCTCACCCGGCGCGGCAGGGACGTCGGAAAGCTGCACACGCAGAGCAGCTACGGTCTGCTGAATTACCCCGACGCCCGCTGCTCCTATGCGCGCGTGGGCATAGCGCTCTACGGCGTGAAAAGCTCCGCATCGGACGACACCGCCATGTGGCCCGGGCTGGTCCCGGCGCTCAGTCTCAGGACAAGGGTGGAACAGCTGCGGGACCTGCCCGCAGGCTCGGGGCTCGGCTATGGCCTGGCATACACAACGGAGCGGCCCCGCCGCATAGCCGTGCTGCCCATAGGCTATGGCGACGGCTTCCCGCGCTCCTGCGAGGGGGCTCAAGCGCTCGTGAACGGCAAGCGCGCACCCGTTGTGGGTCGTGTGTGCATGGATCAGCTATTTATTGATGTCACCAACTGCGGCGAGGTCGCGCCCGGTGACACCGTAACCCTAATAGGTCCCGGCCTCCCCTGCGAGGAACTGGCCGAGCACTGCGGCACTATCTCGAATGAAATACTCAGCCGTCTGGGCAAGCGCCTGCCGAAGATCTGGCTTGAATGAAAAAACCGGCTGTCACACAAAGTGACAGCCGGTTCGTTTATTGCTGTGCCGCCAGCCTTCTGTGCTTCCAGCGGCCTGAAAGGTAGTAGCCTATGCCCAGCAGCGCATTCGTATATGCTGCAAGCGAGTAAGCAAGGAAAAAGCCCCAAAGCCCATAGCCCAGGATGATGCCGAGCATGTAGGACAGCGGTATCCTGACGGCGATGCCGTCCAATACGCCTATAATGAGGCTGAGCTTTGCGTTGCTGACGCCCTGCATCAGGCCGTTCGTTGCGCGCATACTAGCCATCGCAGGAAAGCCGAAGCTCAGCGCTTTGATGAACATGGGCGCGTTAGCAATAACGGCGGCGTCGTCCACAAAGAGCGAGAACAGTTGCTTCGACATCGTAAAACACAGCAGCCCGAACAGCAGATACATACACCCGCCAAAAATCCAGGCGGCGTGCACGATCTTTTTTGTCCGCTCTATGTTCCCGGAAGCAATGCTCTGAGCTACCATTACCGAGGTCGCGCAGGTTATGCCGGTGCATAGCTTGTTGCCTATCTCCTCCACCTTCAGGCCGATGCCAAAGGTCTCGGAAGCCACCAGGCTCACGTCGTTCACCATGCTGCTTATGAACAGCATGGAGACGTTAAAAACCGTCATCTCCAGCGCATAGGGTATGGCCAGAAACGTTATGGAACGCAGCACGCTCCGGTTGGGTCTGAGATTCTCCCTGCTGGTGTCAAGTCCGAACCTCTCCCTGCCCCGCAGCATCGCCACGAGGAGTATAAGCGCGGAGAGCACCTGACCTATGACCGTTGCCAGTATCGCCCCGACCACCGCCCACTGGAACACCACCACAAACAGCAGGTCCAGCAGAATGTTCACCGCCGATGCCGCAAGTATGGCATACAGAGGCGTCTGCGAGTCCCCGAAGGCGCGCACTATCGCCGCTAGGCCGTTATACATGAAGGTGAATATCAGCCCCGCTCTGCCTATGACCAGGTACTGCACCGCCATGTCATAGGCCTCCGCCGGCGTATTCATCAGCCGGAGGATAGGTCCGTTAAAGACCGCGCAGATCAGCGCCAGGACTATGGCCACGGCAGAGGTCGCCGTCAGAAGCGTTGCCGTGACGCGCCCGCACTCCGAGCGGCGGTCCATGCCCAGGAGTTGAGCCATATAGACCTGGCCGCCCGTTGAAAAGCCCAGGCCAAGCATCGTAACAAGGTTGAGCACATGCCCGGAGACCGAGACCGCAGAGAGTGCCGCGCCGGATACAGCGTGGCCGACAATGGCCAGGTCCACCGCGGAATAGGCAATCTGCAGCGCTGAGGTGAGCATGTGCGGCAGAGCGAAGAGGACCATCTGCCTGAAAACAGGTCCGTTCGTCAGGTCTCTCTCCGCTGCCGTGACACTTAGCCGACGTGTCACTTGACCGTCAGTTTGGGCTGTGTCTCAAGGAATTTGTCGTTAAGGTCTACGCCGAGGCCGGGCTCGTCCGGGACCTTGAATTTGCCGCGGACGGGCAGGTTGTCCTGCAGGCAGAGCTGACGGTTGTAGCCCTGGAGACCAACGATGTGCAGTTCGTGTATCTGGAAGTTGGATATCGCCGCCTCGACCTGCAGAGCCGCAGCCGTGGATACCGGGCTGCCGCAGACGTGGGCCTGGACGGTGACGTCGTACACGCTTGCATAGTCGCAGACCTTTTTAGCCTCGGATATTCCTCCCACCAGGCAGATGTCCGGCTGGATGACGTTCAGAGACTGGTCCTCAAAGTACCTGCTGTATCCCC
Source organism: Clostridiales bacterium (assembly GCA_004553625.1). Taxonomy (GTDB): domain Bacteria; phylum Bacillota; class Clostridia; order Oscillospirales; family Oscillospiraceae; genus Scatomorpha; species Scatomorpha merdavium. Next base: position 78,011 of record SFKX01000019.1, read on the forward strand.
AACGGGTGTAGATGCGCTCGCCCGCGGCAAGGGGGATGTTGACGCTGCGCGAGACCTTACGCTGGAGCGAAGGGTTCATGCAGTGCACGGGTTCCTCAATGAACATGCAGTTGAATTCTTCGCCGAGCCTCGCAAGCTGTATGCCTGAGGACACGTTCGTGCCGCAGTGCAGCTCGACGATGATGTCTACCTTGTCCCCCACCGCGTCCCTGATGGCCTTAAGCCTTTTCCGGGTTGTGTTGAAAGTGTCACGGTCCAGGATCCGGTTGCTGGAGGAGGTTATCGACATGACTCCGTTCTCGTCCACCTGCAGGGGGTCGACCTTCACGGCGTCGTAGCCCTCGCTGACCGCGATGCATGCGGCCTCAGCGTACTGCTCGGGCGCGCCCAGCGGCTGAAAGCCCTTGTCACTCCAGCCGAACTGGATCTGGCTGGCGTATGTACGCAGGTCATCGTTAGTCTTGCCGCCCAGGAGCTGGTAGACAGGCTGGCCCAGGGCCTTGCCCTTTATGTCCCACAGGGCCATGTCTACGGCGCTCATCGCGCCGTAGACTATCGGGCCGCCGCCCTGGCCCCAGAAAGACTCTCTGAACACGTCTGCCCAGAGCTTTTCCGTCTTGAAGGGGTCATAGCCAATCAGGAACTGCTCGGCCATATCCCGCACATAGCCCGCCGCAGCGCTGTGGCCTATTCCATAGGCCACACCGACTTCACCGACGCCGCTGATGCCCTCGTCGGTGTTGATGCGGATAAGCACGGGATGCCAGGCAGGTGTGTCGTTACAATTCGTATTCCATATTTCTACGCTCTTAATCTTCATAAAGCCAAGTCCTTCGACAAATGATTTCTTACTTCCCAGCCTTTTTCAGTACCTCACGGACGACCAGCCTGCCGGACGATATATTGAAGCCCATTGTGCTGCCGGATAGGACGACGTTATAGGTGTCCGCCTCCCAGCCGCCGGTGTCGATGCCGCCGGCGTAGAGTCCGGGGATGGGTTCGTCGTTCTTGTCCACGACTTCAAAGTGCTCGTTTACCTTGATGCCGCCGATGGTCGTCAGGAAGGCAACGCGGCTCTGCAGCGCATAGAAGGGCGGCTTGCGCAGCGGGCGCATATAGTCCTCGCGCTTTACAAAGAGCTTGTCCTTGCCGTGGTCGCAGAAATCGTTCCACTCGCTGACCGTGGCCTTGAGCGTTTCGGCGTCGCAGCCAATGTACTCGGCCATTTCCTCCCAGGTATCCGCTATCTTGACGAGCGGTCGCTCCATCTTGTAGAGCGGCTTCATCGTTATAGCCTTGGAGGGGCAGTTCTCCTCGCAGCTGCGGCAGAGCTGGCAGTCGTCGCTGTAGGCAAAGACCGAGCGGCTGCCGCAGGTCATGCAGCGGTTGACCTCGTTCGCAGCCTGCTGGCCGCTGAGTCCGCCTCTGACCTCGCTGAAGTTCCCGCAGAGCGCCTCGCCGCTCTCTATGCGCATCTCGGACTCGTTGCGCTCAAGAGTGGGCATGTTGTCCTTCGGCGGATTCTCAACCTTGCAGAGGGGCTTGTCGCGGCCCTCAGTCAAGCTCTCCCCGCGCAGGAAACGATCTATGGAGATCGCGGCTTCCTTGCCCTCGGCCATGGACTTGACAACGCTGCCGCGTCCGCCTATGACGTCGCCGCCGGCAAACACCTTATCTATGTTAGTACCAAGCGTGAGGGCATCGGTCACGATCATGCCGTTGGCGTAGGACTTGAGCACCTCAGGCACGGACTCCTTCTCAACAGCCTGGCCGATTGCCATAATGACCGCGTCGGCCTCGAAGCTGCAGGTGACGGTGCTGTCGTATTCGGGCTTGAAAGCGCCGTTCTCGTCGTAGACCCTGGTGCACTTTATAAATTCAATGCCGTTGAGCTTGCCGTTGTCACTGAGCACGGCGTTCGGACCCCAGCCCTCGTGGAGGACGACGCCCTCGCCCTTGGCCTGCTCGATCTCTTCCGGCCAGGCGGGTATCTCGTCGCCGGTCTCGAGACATACCATCTGCACGCTGGAGGCGCCCTGCCTCAACGCGGTGAGCGCGGCGTCTATTGCGACATTGCCGCCGCCCACTACGACGACCTTGCCGTGCACGTCGTACTGCGTGTAGTCGCGCAGATAGTCCCTGCCGCCGATTACCTTCGGATTCTCGACGCCCGGTATGGATATCTTGGCGCTGTTCTGCGCTCCAATGGCGAAGAACACCGCGTTGTAGTCGCGGCAGATGTCGGAGAACACCAGGTCCTTGCCTACATCAACACCGGTCTTTATCTCAATGCCCATCTGCCTGATATAGTCGAGCTGGCTGTCGAGCACATCCTTGGGCAGGCGATAGGCCGGGATACCGTAGCGGAGATTGCCGCCGGCCTCGGGCATACGCTCGTAGACGGTGACGGCATAGCCCTTACGGCGCAGGAAGTAGGCGCAGGCGATGCCGGAGGGGCCGGAGCCGATGACGGCGACGCGCTTGCCATTCTCCTCAACGGGTGCGGGGGCTACATCCGTGCAGCTGTCGGCTATGAAGCGCTCCAGCTGGCGGACGTTTACGCTCTTATCGACGTGCTGCCTGGCGCAGTCGCCCTCGCAGTAGTGCGGGCAGACGCGGCCGGTGACGGCGGGCAGCGGGTTATATTCGCGCAGGACCTCATAGGCCTCCTGCTTCTTGCCCTGCTTGAGAAGGTGGAAGTAGGTCCGCATATCAGTGTGCAGCGGGCAGGCATAGCGGCAGGCGGACATCTCATTTCGGCTGGCGACTATGGTGTCCAGCTTGATGGCCCCGGCGGCGCAGTTCATTACGCAGGTACCGCAGCCGGTGCACTTGTCCGGGTCGGAGATCTCGCCGTAGATCATGCCCTCAGACTGGAACTTGAGCTGTTCAGCCAGGCCGGGCAGGTGCGAGCGCTCTATGGCCTTGTTGCGGGTATCCTGGTTCAGACCCTTGATGAGTCCGTGCTCCTCCATCTCCTGAATGGTGTTCGAGTCGAAGAGCGCGAAGGAGGTCTGGTCGGGCTGGCGAATGACGGCGTTGGGAGCCTCGTGACCGTTGAGGCCGATGGACTCAGCGACATAGCGCTTGCCGTGCTTATTGACCCAGACGCCGGTCGGCTCGCGGCCCAGAGCGGAGACCTGGATGAAGCAGGGGTCCTCGCCGGGGATGTCTATACGGGCCTTAACCGTGGCGGGGATGTGGGGGCCGGAGAGGCAGAGAATGCCCAGGCCCTCGTTGGCAGCTCCGGCCTCAGTGGCCATGCGGATGCCGTCGCCATTGTGGTGCAGACCCCAGCAGATGAGGTTTTCGCTGTCAAAGGGGAAGTACTTGCGGAGCATCTCCTTGTTGCCGGAGTAGCCGCCGGTGCAGATGAGGACGTTGGGAGCCTTGACGATGAACTCGCGCTCCAGGTCGCGGCAGAGGACGCCTTCGACATGGCCGTCGTCGCTCTTGAGTATCTTGGTGACCTCGGTGTCGGTGATGGTGGGGACGTTGAGCTCTACCAACTCGCGCTTTAGCGTGCTCATGACCTCTTTCATGCGTCCTTCGGGAATGTGGTAGGTCTGGTAGACCTGGCCGGGGATGTAGGGGTCAACGTGGAAGCGAATGCCCTTCTCCTCGAGCCAGCGTATGTTGTCCGCGGTCTGGTCGATAAAGGCGCGGAGCAGGCGCGCGTTGAGCGACTGGTGCGAATAGTCCATTGCGAACTTCAGGATCGCGTCGGGCGGGACGTCCAGCAGCTGCTTTTTCTGTATGTGGGAGCCCGCGGCCAGCATGCCGTCCGCGAACATGGCGTTGCCGCCCGTGGAGTGGCGCTTTTCGATAACCACGGCGTTGACGCCTTTCTCCCCCGCCTCGGCCGCTGCCGCTAGACCGCAGGCGCCGCCGCCGACTATGATGAGGTCAAAACTCTTTTCGTAAGTTGCAATTTCAGACATGTTATTCTATTTCCTCCAGGCTAATTCAGGATCTTGGGCAGCCAAAGCGCGATGTCAGGGAAGGCTACGAGCAATACAGCCATGACGATGAGGGCGATTATAAAGGGTACGACGCCCTTGAACACGTCGCTCGTCGTGGCGTCGTCTACCATGCCGCCGACGACGAAGCAGTTGATGCCGACAGGCGGGGTGATGGAGCCGAGCATGGTCATAAGGACGACCAGAATGCCGAACCAGACAAGGTTGTAACCCAGCGCGGAGACAATGGGCGTGAATATGGGCAGGGTGAGCAGGATCATGCTCAGTGTGTCCATGAGGCAACCGAGGAAGATATACACCAGGCACATGATCCCGATGACGAGGTAGGGCGCGATGTTGCTGTTTGCGACCCAGTTTGCAATTATCACGGGGGCCTTGGACACGGTGATGAAGCTCGAGAAAACCGAGGCACCGATGAGCAGGAAGAAGATCATAGCGGTGACCTTCATGGAGCTCTTGAGGCAGGCCCTGACAATACTGAGGTTCATGTTCTTCCTGAACAGAGAAATGATAAAGGTACCGAAGGAGCCTATAGCGGCCGCCTCAGTGGGCGAGCAGAAGCCGCCCCAGATGCTGCCGAGCACCGCTATGATGAGCAGGAGCATCAGCCAGACCTTCTTGAGGGAGACAAAACGCTCTTTCCAACTGGACTTGGGACCGCCGGGAGCAGCGTCCTTGTCGATACGAGTCACGACGACTACCGCAACGCAGAACAGGATGGTGATGATTATGCCAGGCAGCAGTCCGGCGAGGAACAGCTGGCCGACGGAGCTGTTCGTGATGATACCGTAGGTTATCATCGGCGTGCTGGGCGGAATCATGATGCCCAGGGTGCCGCCGGCGGCAATGCAGCCTAGACCGAGCGTGGCCTTGTAGTTCCTCTTTTTCATCTCGGGCCAGGCAACCTGAGTCATGATAGATGAACCGGCGATGGAGGAACCGGTCATGGCGGCGAAGGCCGCGCAGGCAACGTTCGTGGCCATGCAGAGGCCGCCTCTGTGGTGGCCGACCCACTTGTCCGCCGCGCCGTAGGCGTCCGAAACGACTCCTGAGCGGAAGCCAAACTCACCCATCAGGCAGAAAAGCGGGATGACGCTCATCGAGTAGACCGCGACCTGGTCAAAAGGCACGAGGCTCAGCAGACCGAAGGCGGCGTCCCAGTTGGTCATGAGAGCATAGCCCACGAAGCCGACAGCCAGCATCGCAAAGCCGATGGGCAGGCCGGTGAGCATAAGTATCAGCATGATGGCAAATCCAATGAGTGCATATGTCATTTCGCGCTGCCCTCCCCTTCAATGAGCCCGGCCGCGTCACCCTTGCCAGCAAGGGTCATAGCGTTCAGGATGATGTTGCTGATGAGCTGGAGCACCATAAGCCCGCAGCCAATGGCGGCTATGAGCAGGAACGGAGCCAGCGAGATATTCAACGTAATGGTGGTGGCGTTCTGCTTTTCAAAAACGCTCAGGGCGCGGAGGAAAAGCCTGTAGGCCACCATGGAATAAGCCGCGATGCCAACGATCCAGGCAAAGATGTTGGCGACCGCTTTGAGCTTCGGTGAGAAGTGCTGATAGAGTATCTCTATCCTGACGTTGCCGTCCTCTTCGGCCAGCAGGCCAAAACCCAGAAACACCACTATTACCATCATGAGCTGAGTGATGTCCTGCGCGCCGAACACCGTGACCTTGAAAACATAGCGTCCCACGGCGTCCGCAACGGAGAGCAGCATCATGAGGAATACTACCCAGCTTGCGATCTCTGCGGTGAACTTATTAATTTGTTTTGTTATTTTGACAAAAATCATACATTCGCCTTGCCTTTCAGCAAAAGCATTTTCAGCTTACAGATGTATAGCGGCTCGGTTTCGGGCCGCTATACACTTTGCTATTCTGTTGCCTCAGCGGAGCGACGCTGCGGTCTCAATGACGAGGTCAACTATCTCGGCCGCGTTGGTGTTGCCGGCGTCATGCTGGTTCTGCACCCAGGTGTCGGCAAGCTCCTGGCAGATGGCGTTGTATTCATCGATGACCGACTGGTCCAGCTCGTAGCACTCACAGCCGTTCTCGGTCAGCAGATCGTACTCGTCGCTGTAGAGCTCTTCAGCGGTGTCCAGGAAGTGCTGGGCGGCCTCGTCGCAGACCTCGAGGAAGATCTCCTGCAGGTCGGCAGGCATCTCGTTGAACTTGTCGGCGTTCATGTAGACGGAGTTGTTGGAGCCGCCGCAGGTGATGCCGATGGGCATATAGTCCACGACCTCGTAGAACTGAGCGTCATACATGTAGCGCGCGGGGTTCACAAAGCCCTCGAGCACGCCGGTGCTCAGGTTCAGATAGAAGTCGGCGGCGTTAGTGCCGACGGGCATCGCGCCCACGGCGCTCAGCACGTTAGCTATGTCGGAACCGCCGGCGTAGCCGATCTTGAGGCCCTTGAGGTCGTCCAAAGTCTCGACCTTCTTGTCGGTCAGTGCAAAGTTGAAGCACTCGGCAGGCTGCCACCAGAGGACCTTGACGTTGTTGGTAGCCAGTTCTTCGTCGATGTAGCCGGCTTCCTCAACGGCTTTCAGACACTCATACTGCTCCATGTAGGTGCTGAACAGACCGGGGACAATGACCCAGCCCAGCGAAGGCCAGCGGCTCGCGTTGGAAGAAAGCGAGGCGACGGCAATGTCGCAGATGCCGGACTCGAGAGCCTCGAACTCAGTACCCTGAGCGCAGAGCACGCCATTGTACTGGATATCGAGGGTGACCCTACCCTCAGTGCGGGCAGAGATCTCATCGGCAAACCAAGTCACCGTAGAAGACACGAGGTCTCCCTCCGCGGCGCGTGTAGCAACCGTAAAGACGTAGCTGCTGCCGTCATCCGGCGCATCGGAAACTTCTTCGCCGCCGGCGGCGGTCTGGCTGGGTTCCTCGGTCTGGCCGCATGCGGCGAAAATGCCGCAGAACATTGCAATGCAAAGGGCCAAGGAGACAAACTTCAATACTTTTTTCATGTAGTCCTCCCGCTTTCACGCATATCTATGCGTTTGTATTTATAAGCTGTAATACAGCTTACAGCTTACTGTGTCTGAAATATATCATTCCTTTGAGGCAAAGTCAATTATATATTTCCCTAATTCTCACTCAGGAATTTGAGCATATTGTCTAAATGTATAACAGCTTATCACTTTACACTTGCGTTCATTCCAAAAATGTATTATACTGTAATAACATGTTTAAGGTGGGGTGATACTTGGTGGGAAATTTGGATAATTCTCCAGTTCATATCAAGAGCATCAACAGAGAAAGCGCGTCTGAGCAGGTCTATCAGCAGATGAAACATCTAATTGATACACAGGTTTGGGCGCCGGGCTACAAGATCCCATCGGAAAACCAGCTGGCCTCTCAGTTCGGCGTCAGCAGAATGACAATCAGAGCGGCTACTCAAAAGCTGAAAGCCTTTGGACTTTTGAGTATTCGCTCAGGCTCGGGCTCTTATGTGGAAGCTCCAACGCTGGAATCCTATGTCGGCTCCATAAGTTCCGGTGTGTCTCCAAACACGCTCGAAGAGGTCTATTCTATCAGGTACTACCTGGAGCAGGCCGCTGTGGAGCTGGCTGTGAAAAACGCTACTGCTGAAAACCTTGAGGAATTCAAAAGCATCCTGGATAAGCTCATAGACGCCGCTGCAAACGACCCGGAGAATTTTCGAAAATATGACCTGGACTTTCACCGTTATATCAACATTATGTCCGGAAACCAACTGCTGCTCACCATGTTCAGTATGACCGAATCTCTTTTCGCCACTCAGATGGACAAGTTTGACAGCAACATACCGGCAGAAGATCTGAGAGACGGACGCATCAGCTTCCATGTCCGGCTGTACAACGCCATTGTTGATAGGGATGTTGACGCATGCCTGAGACACGTACACTGGTATCGAAACGTCAGCGAAGCAAAACGTCCACCTGATTTTGACTAGAAAACAGAGTATAAGAACAGCCCCCGGTCTAAGACCGGGGGCTGTTCTTATACTCTTCAATATCTATCAATTATAAGCTGCGGCAAGACGTATGCGGCTCCAGGTACGGGTATGCCAGCGCCAGAGGAAGAGCCCCGCGCGCAGGCACTCGTCACAGGCCATTGCAATCCAAAGCCCTGCAAGTCCAAGACCAAGCGGTCCGGAGAGCAACACTCCCCCGCCAAAGGCAGTCAGCCAGGCGCTGATGACGCATATCGTTATCGGAAAGCGGATGTCGCCGCAGGCCTGCAGCGCACGGCACATGACGATATTCACGGCACGGCCCAGCTCCAGTGGGATTTCTATTAGCATGATGGTCTTGGCCAGTGCTATGACCTGCGCATCCTTTGTGAATATGCCGCAGAGCGGCTCCGCGAAGATGTAGAGCAGCACGGATACGAGCCCGGATATGCAGACTGAGGCATACATCGTGCGCCGGACGCACTTGTCCGTGGACTCAGTGTCTCCCGCGCCCATATAGTGCGCGACAACGACCTGCGCCGCCTGTGCCACTGCGCTTGCGAAGATGTACGAGAGCATGGCAAACATATTGACATACACGCGGGTGTTGATGACGAAGAGCTCGAATCTGTTGCAGACCGCCTGTATGCATATCTGCGAGAGGTTGTAGGATATGGACTCTCCGCCGGAGGGTATGCCTATGTGCAGCAAGCCCCTGAACTGGCGCGAGGGGAAGGGCCGCAGGCAGCTCGGTGAAATAGCACCCCGTCCGAAGTACTTCCTGAACATCAGCCCAATGACGACGACGCCTGCCACTCGGGAGAGGCCGCTGGATATAGCCGCGCCGGCCACGCCCAGGGCCGGGAGCCCGAACATGCCGTTTATCAACAAGGCGTTGCAGGCTATGTTCATGACATTCACCAATACGGAGACGAGCATCGTCTGCTTCATGAGCTGACTGCTGCGGAAAAAGGCGGTGAAGGTCAGGTAAACCGCCTGGAAAACCATGCCCGCGCCGATGATGCGTATATAGAGCACCGCCTCGTCAAATATCTCCGCCGGCACATTCATGAGCCTGTAAATCGGGCGGCAGAGGAAAATGAGTATACTGCTCACGACCAGCCCGAAGATGAGGTTCGCCAGGAGCGAAACTGTGTAGGTCTCGCGCAGTCTGTCCGTACTTTTCGCTCCGAGGTACTGCGATATAAGTATAGTCGCAGCGGTGCAGATGACCGAAAACACTATGAGCAGCAGGTTCACTATCTGGTTCGCGTTGCCTATCGCGCCGACGAGGTCGTGGTTGTACCAGCCAACCATTATCTGGTCCGCGTTGCCGACCAGCATCTGCAGGACCAGCTCTATAAATATTGGCCATGAAAGGCTGAGTATGTTGTTTTCACGCCTGGATTTCACCATAAACTCTCCTTGACTTAACTACATTGCACAAAATATAACTGCCATATTTGGCGAATTTATTATAGTGCCAGTGCACAAAAAGTCAATCGGCGTTTTGAACGTAGTTTTACGGTCCCGGAGCAGCTAATGTAATCATTTTGGCAAAGGCGCGGCAAAATGCGCCCCGGCTGATTCCGGGGCGCATAGCGCTCACAGTATTATGCAGATCAATCCTCCGCTGCCCTCGTTCACGATGCGCTGCATCGTGTTACGCAGCTTTGCCTGGACACTGGGCGGCATACGCTTGATTTTGGACTCAAGTCCCTCCTCCGCTATGTCGTAGAGTGACTTGCCGAAGATGTTTGACTCCCATATCCGGCTCACGTCGCCGTCGAAACCCTGGAGCAGGAAACCCATGATCTCTTCCGAGGCCTTCTCGCCTCCGAGCGCAGGTGTGACCTCCGTTTCTATGTTCGTCATCATCATGTGTATGCTCGGTGCGCTTGCCTTGAGCCGCACACTGTAGCGCCCGCCGCTGCGAACTATCTGCGGTTCCTCGAGCCTCAACTCGCCAGGCAGAGGCATGACAACGCCATAGCCTTTCTCGCGCACGTCGCGCAGCGCCTGGCTGACATGGTCATAGTCCTCTTTAATGTCCTTTATGTGCGTCAGCAGGGTCATGAGATCGCCGTCATCGCGTATCTCGAAACCGGACTGGGCACTTATCGTCTCATAGTAAAGGCTTCGTGGCAGCTCGAGCTCTGCCGACACCTTGCCGGTACCCATATCCACGTTCCTTATGCCTGCAGCGCTCACATCCTCGCGGCCACCCAGCGCGTCCATAATGCCGAACGCATCCCGCACACGGCTCATGTCCTGCACCGCCTCCGCAATGGCCTCCAGTATGCCCGACTTGAGTGGCGCATCGGAGGGCAGAGCATCCAGCCATGAGGGCAGATATATGCCCAGCTCGGCTATCGGGAACTCGTAAAGCGCGAATTTGAGTATCTCGTCTATGTCCTCTGCCGTAAGGTCTAGGCAGTTCACGCAGACGCAGGTCACGCCGTACTTATCCGCCAGCTCCGAGCGCAGCGCCTGCGCCGCGTCGGAATACGGTTCCGCACTGTTCAGGACGAGCACGAAGGGCTTCCCTATCGCCTTCAGCTCCGAGACGACGCGCTCCTCGGCGGGGACGTAGCCCTCGCGCGGGATGCCGCAGATGGTGCCGTCCGTGGTCATTACTATGCCGATCGTCGAGTGCTCCGCAATGACGCGGCGCGTCCCCTCCTCGGCGGCGCGGCTCATGCTGACCTCCTCGTCAAACCAGGGCGTGGCCACCATGCGCTCCGTACCGTCCTCAAACTGGCCCGAGGCGCCGTCCACCATGTAGCCCACGCAGTCCACCATGCGCACCGAGAACGTCACCCCGCCCTCGAGCGTCACGTTGACAGCGTCCTCCGGGACGAATTTCGGCTCTGCCGTCATTATGGTGCGGCCCGAGCCGGACTGCGGCAGTTCGTCCTTGGCGCGCTCTTTGGCGTAGACGTCCTCTATATTCGGTATGACCAGCGTCTCCATGAACCTGCGGATGAACGTGGACTTCCCGGTCCGCACCGGCCCTACCAGCCCGAGATATATGTCCCCGCCGGTGCGCTGGGCTATGTCCTGATAAATGGAAGTGTTTGTCATGTTCCGCCCTCTTTTCCCGTGAACTCATGTTAGAGAATATGAGGACGTGTATAAAAATATGACCGGACAGGTAAAACCCATCCGGTCAGAACTATTATATCATGCCAGCGGCAGTCTTATTTCCGCTTTGAACAGGTCTCCGTCCGTGCTTATCGAGAACTCGCCGTGCTGCAGTTCCGTAAGGCTCTTTGCAATGTTCAGGCCGAGGCCGCTGCCCTCAGTGTGCCTCGAAGCGTCGCCGCGCACGAAACGCTCCATAAGCTCCTCCGCACTCACGTTCAGAGCCGCGCGGGAGATGTTCTTCATCGAGATGACCGCCGCCGCGCCCTCTGTCCGCACGTCCACATACACCCGCGTCTCCGGCAGCGCGTACTTCACCACGTTGTTAAACAGGTTGTCGATGACCCGCCAGAGCAGCCGCCCGTCCGCCATAACCGCCGGGGCCGGTTCGGGGATATTGATAACTGTGTTCAGCCGCCCGGCCTCGAGCTTCGAGCTGTACTCGCCGTAGGACTGGTTTATGATCTCCTGCGTGTTCGTTGGTGCGAGGTTTACCGACATGTTGCCCGTGGACGCCTTCGACGCCTCCACAAGGTCCTCAGTCAGCTTCTTGAGCCGCTGGGACTGGCGCTCGAGCACCGCGAGGTATTCGGCGCGCTCCTCCTCGGTCTTTGCCTTCTGCAGCAGGTCGGCGTAGTTGATGATGGACGTCAGCGGGGTTTTGATATCGTGCGAGACGTTCGTTATCAGCTCGGTCTTGAGCCGCTCGGACTTCATGCGCTGCGCGACTTCTTTTGCAAGGCCGTCGCCGATGCTGTTGAGGTTCTCGGCGTGGGATTTAAACTCCCAGTACATATGCTTGGTGTCTATCTTCTCGTCAAACTTGCCCTCGGCCAGCTGCTGTCCGGCTTTTTTGATGCCCTTCATCTGCCACGCGCCGAAAATGGCCGCGGCGTATATGACGATGGAGAAGAGAAGCCCCACGAGCAGCCAGCCTCCGCTTTCGTCATACATCAGTATAAAGAGTATGAACCCGATGATATACAGCCCCAGCATGATGAGAGCCGTGCGCCAGACAATGGGTATCATGCGCCCAAGGCGGCCTATGCCGTGCCAGACGGCCTTGACTGCGCGCCAGATGAGGCGCAGCACGCGATAAATTACGGTGTTTCGCCACCACTTGCCGCATTTGACGCGAGTGGCGAAGCTCAGCAGCAGTGCCAGCACAAGTCCAAAAGATGCGCAACCAATGAAAGCGAAGATGAAAACCATCTGCATTATGGCGGCATATCCGCTGGGCATATTCCAGCGCAGCACATCCCCGATCACGAATATGAGCAGTATGCACGCACCCACGACGGCGGCTGCGTAGAGGTCGAGCGGGATGCGGTCAAGCTGGTTCAGCCTAGGCTCAGTCTCTCTCTTTCTGTGTCCAGCAGCGCAGAACAGGAAGATTAGGCAGGCCAGGGCCAGCAGTATGCACAGAGTGCCGACATAAGCGCTGGCTCCGCAGAATGTGGATACATTCCATATGATCCGTGTAAGGGTCATCGCACTGGGGTCAGTAAAGTCCAGCTCATTGATCACATATTTTTGGACGTATTCTGCGTCTCCCCAACCGGCCACGTTTGCTGCAAAGCAGGCAACACATATAGCCAGGCCGAGCAGGAACACATACAGCAGCACGACAGCGCCGACTTTGGCCCAGAAGCTGTGCGTGAGCTTCACGCGCTCCTTCGGCGGTTTTTCAGTCTCTACGGGTATGAGTTCGTCGTCCATCACTTTTTGCCCTCCATCTTGTAGCCCTGGCCCCAGACGACCTTGATATAGCGCGGGTCGCTAGGGTTGATCTCAATTTTCTCCCTGAGGTGGCGGATATGGACTGCGACGGCGCTCTCGGAACCGTAGGCGTTCTCGTTCCAGACGAGCTCGTATATCTGGGTGGACGAGAACACGCGGTTCGGGTTGCGCATGAGCAGCTTGAGGATGTTGTACTCAATGGGCGTGAGCTGCACGGGCTCGCCGTCTACGGTGACGGACTTTTCGGCGTCATTGAGCTCCACGCCACCGATGGTGATGGTATCCTTCGGCTGCTCGCGCTTTACCTGGCCGCCGAGGCGCGTATAGCGCCGCAGCTGGCTCCGCACGCGGGCCTGTACCTCGACTGGGTCGAAGGGCTTGGTCACGTAGTCGTCCGCGCCGACGTTGAGGCCGAGCACCTTGTCGGAGCTTTCGCTCTTTGCCGTGAGCAGGATGACCGGAATGTTGTACTCCTCCCTGAGCTTCGCCGTTGCCTCGATGCCGTCCATCTCTGGCATCATGACGTCCATGAGCACGAGGTCAATATCATGCTCCCGCACGCAGTCCAACGCCTGCTTCCCCGTGAACGCGGTGTATATCTTGTAGTCCTCGTTCGACAGGTAGATCTTGAGCGCGGAGACGATATCCACGTCGTCGTCGCAAATCAGAATGTTTGCCATATCCTCACCTCACGGGTACATTGTAGCTCAGATTGCGTTTAAGATAAAAGAGGGCTAATGTTTAAGATGGGATTAAGATTGTCTCAAATGTAAAACCGCTCGGGCTGGGTGTGGGAGGAGATCCTGACATCCAGATCCGGGAAATCCTCATTAAGCCAGCGTTGAAGTACGGGGACCACAACATTCTCCGTTGAAAAATGGCCCGCATCCACCAGGTTGATTCCATCCTCGTTGGCTTGGATGAATTGGTGATGCTTCACGTCCGCGGTGAGGAAAGTATCGCAGCCGGAGGCTATGGCGAGGTCCAGGTCTCCTGCGCCCGCGCCACCGCAGAGGCCGAGCCGTTTCACGCTCCGCTCCGGTCCTGCGTACCTCAGTCCGTTAGCACTGAGGCGGTCCTTGACGAGTTTCAGAAATTCTGCAAAACTCAGCTCCTCAGGCAGCTCGCAGAGACGGCTCACGTTCTCCTCCTTATTGAGCTTATCCAGTACCTTCGCGCCCAACGCCGCGGCCAGCGTGTCATTTACTCCGCCTTCGGCCGCGTCGAGATTTGTGTGCATACAGATAGCGGAGATACCACCCTCGATGATGGAGAGGAACTTGCGCTCCGTCGCGCCGGCGTCCGTCACGCGCTTGAGCCCCTCAAAGGTCAGCGGGTGATGTGAGACTATGAGCTGCGCGCCCATCGTCCGCGCCTCCTCTATCACCGCGTCCGTGATGTCCAGCGACACCAGCACCCGATCCACTGTCCTGTCCGAGCGCCCGGCCAGCTGGCCAACGTTGTCAAAGCCCATTTTGAGCTCCACCGGAGCGTGTTCGTTCAGCTTTGCGAAAATATCGCTTACCTTCGTCATTCAAAGCTCCTTTCTGAGCGAGGCCAGACGATCCAGCGTCATGCGGCGACTGGTCGTGTCTCGCCTTTCCACAGCGCTCTCCATGCCCCTGAGAGCGCGCCTCTCAGTTTCCGTCCTCGCATCCAGCCAGCGGATCAAAAGCGGGTCTGAAGCTGCCCTGAGCGCGTCCTCGGCAAAAAGCAGATCAGACCAACCACCGCGCACCAGCAGCGCGACATACAGCCTGTCGCCCTCCGCGGCCAGCCTTGCAGTCTCTATTCTGTAGCCGGAAAGGCGAAGCCAGAGACACAGCTCATCCAACTTGGACTGCGGCTGCAGCACGAGCCGCGCGCCGTCCAACGTCCAGGGAGCACGGCGCAATATTCCCTCAATAGTCTCCCCGCCCATGCCGGCTATCACCACGGCGTCAGCCTCAGACGCGCCTTCAAAGTTCAGGCCGTCGCAGAGCTCAAAGCGGATGCGGTCCTCAAGGCCATACTCCCTGGCTGTGGCCATGGCGCTCGAGAGCGGTCCTCTGCGTATGTCAGTAGCCGCCACGCGCTCCGCCGCGCCGTTTTGCAGGAGCCATACCGCCAGGCGTCCATGGTCCGTTCCAACGTCCACGGCAAAACGGCAGTCCCCTGCGAGTTGAGCCGCGGTCAGCAACCGCGGCGTAAGTTTTACTCTGTCCATATGCGTATTAAAAAAAGCCGGCTTTCACCGGCTTTACCTTTCAAAACATTGCAAGATATGCCTTGAGCTCCTTGAGGAATTGGTCCGGGTCTACCTCATGCGCGTAGCAGGCCTGCTCGAGCGTTTCTCCACTGGCGAGCGCGCAGCCCATGCAGTGCATTCCGATGGCCTGGAACGCCGGCATAGCCTGGGGCGCGTTCTCGAGGATCTCGGATATCATCGTCTCCTTGGTGATCTCAAACATTGCTGTTCCTCCGTTTAAAATTTGCTGTAAATATTAAAACGATTGGGACGCTATATAGTGTCCCAATCGTTTCACTGCTCATACAGTTCAGGCGTTGCTCTGCTGCTCGCGGATCTTGGCAAAGCACTCGCTGCAGTACACGGGACGGTCGGACTTGGGCTCGAAGGGAACCTTCGCCTCGCCGCCGCACATGGCGCAAACAGCGGTGAAGAACTCGCGGGGACCACGAGCCGCATTCTTGCGGGCGTCACGGCAGGGCTTGCAGCGCTGGGGCTCGTTCTGGAAGCCGCGCTCGGCGTAGAACTCCTGCTCACCGGCGGAGAACACGAACTCCTGGCCGCACTCTTTGCACACTAGGACTTTGTCTTCAAACATTTTGTACCCTCTCTTTTGATTGATGATTCTTGCCTCTCGGCTAATATTGCGTTCAGCTCCTGCTGATGTCGCCTGGGAAAGGTTGTCTCGCCAGCTTGCGGCGAATTCGCTGCACGGCGTTGTCTACGGACTTTTCCGAACTGCCGACGGCCTCGGCTATTCGCCTATACGGCTCGCCCTCAAGGTAGTGGAAAAGTACTTTGGTCTCAAAAACGGACAAACACCGCGAAAACGTGGAATAGAACTCTTTTTCGCTCTCTCTGGCCAGAACCTGTTCCTCAGGTGCGCGCCTGAATATCGCCTGCTGCGACGCAGGGCCGAGACGGGATTCTTCGGAGAGGATGATGTATTCCAGTGACACTCCGTCATTGAGCGGTTCGTGCTTCTTGCGGGAGGCCGCCTTTACGGCCTCAAGCACGCGGTTGCGTATGCATATCTCTGCAAAGGTCCTGAATGAAGCTCCGCCGGATTCATCATAGTTCCGAATGGCGGACAAAAGTCCCAACATGCCCTCCTGAGTCAGGTCCTCGCTGTCCCCACCAGCTAAAAAGTAGGGTCTCGCACAGATGCGCACCAGTTTGGCATATCGTTCTATCAGCTCTTCCTCGGCCGCTGTATCTCCGGCGACCGCAAGCTGCCTCAGTTCAGAATCTGTATAATTAGTATAATCAATCATATTGCAACCTGATTACAGATTATATTACAAACTTTTGGAAAGTCAAGACAATTTGTCGATTTTATAGCCGATTCTCAATATTTTTTTCTCAGCGCACCCATTGAAGTGCCATTTAAAGGTATCAGAGTTCCATTTGCTCCTGAATATGACCCGGAAGCTCTAATCCAAGGTGCTCATATGCCCGCCTCGTGACGCATCTTCCCCTCGGAGTTCTGGTCAGATAGCCTTGCTGCAGCAGATAAGGCTCATATACATCCTCCAGCGTGACGGCTTCTTCGTTTATCGTTGCAGCAAGCGTCTCCAAGCCCACTGGGCCGCCGCCGTAAAACTCGATTATGCTGCGCAGCATCCTCCTGTCCAGTGCGTCAAGGCCCTCTCGGTCCACCTCAAGTCTCAAAAGCGCGTCGTCCGCGACTTCCTTGGTTATCACGCCGCCCGCGTTCACCTGTGCGAAGTCCCGCACGCGTCTCAGCATTCTGTTAGCTATTCTCGGCGTACCGCGCGAGCGCGAGGCAATCTCCCTTGCGCCCTCCGGCTCTATCTCGATGTTCAAGATCCCGGCGCTGCGCGTAACGATGCGCATGAGCTCATCCGTAGTATAGAGCTCCAGCCGCAGCGCTACGCCGAACCTGTCCCGCAGCGGGGCCGTCAGCTGGCCAGAGCGCGTCGTCGCGCCAATCAGTGTAAAGCGCGGCAGCTCCAGTCTTATGGAGTTGGCGGACGGTCCTTTGCCGATGATGATGTCGATGGCGTAGTCCTCCATCGCCGGATAGAGTATTTCCTCGACCATCCTGTCCAAGCGGTGTATCTCGTCAACGAAAAGTATGTCGTTTTCCTGCAAGTTGGTCAGCAGCGCGGCCAGGTCCCCCGCCTTCCCTATCGAAGGCCCGGAGGTTATGCGCATGTTGACTCCCATCTCGTTTGCAATGACCGCCGCCAGTGTCGTTTTGCCGAGGCCCGGAGGGCCGTGGAGCAGCACGTGGTCAAGCGGTTCGCCGCGCATCTTCGCCGCCTTTATGAACACGCTGAGGTTCTCTTTGACCTTCTCCTGCCCGATGTAATCAGACAGCGACCTTGGCCTCAAAGACACTTCGCCCGTGTCCTCCGGCAGGATGCTCGTCGAGGTTATGACCTGCTCGCCGGGATCCCCGGAAAAGCTGATGCTCATGCGCGTTCACCTCACTTCATCATGTTCTTCAGCGCCGCCTTGATTATCTCTTCGACTGTCAGCGGTGCTACGTCCACGCCCTTGAGCGCGACGTTTATCTCTGCGGGACCATAGCCGAGCACCGCCAGCGCCGCTGCAGCGTCCGAGAGCTTACCGTCCCCCACTGCAACGGGCGCGCCCGACTTCATTGGCAGCTCAAAGTCACCGCTCTCCTTTGCGAGCTTGTCCTTGAGCTCGAGTATGACACGCTGAGCTATCTTCTTGCCTATTCCCGGGGCCACCGTCAACGCCTTTTCGTCACCGGACAGTATGGCCATTGCAAGCGCCTCGGGCGTGTATGCCGACAGTATCGAAAGCGCCGCCTTAGGACCTACGCCAGATACGCCGATCAGCAAGTCGAAGCTGCGCTTCTCGCTCTTAGTAGCAAAACCGAAAAGCTCAAAGGCATCCTCCCTAACGCTCTCGGAGATATACAACTTTGACCTCTCCCCGACCTTGAGCCTGGACTGTGTGGTCAGGCTGGTATTAACGAGGTATCCCACTCCGTTGCAGTCAATGACGGCCATGCCCTGGCCCAGTTCGGCCACCTTCCCGTCTAAATGGTAGAACATACGTTTCCTCCCGTCATCCCCGCCATCAACGAGGTGGAACTCCTCGCGTGGCAGAGCGCTATTGCCACAGCGTCCGCCGCATCGTCCGGCTTTGGCGCAGACTTGAGCGAGAGTATTCGCTTGACCATGTCTATGACCTGGCTTTTCTCCGCTCGCCCATAGCCTACCACTGCCTGCTTTACCTGCAGGGGCGTGTACTCGAACACCGGCAGCCCCGCATGATAACAGGCCAGTAGAATGACCCCCCTGCCCTGTGCCACGGAGATGCCGGTAGTTATATTTGTATTGAAAAACAGCTCTTCAATCGCCGCCACATCCGGCTTAAAGGTCCTTATGACCTCGCCCATGTCCGCGTATATGCGGTCCAGCCGGCTGGACAGGCTTGTCCCTGCCGGCGTTGTTATGACTCCGCAGCGTACAAAGCTGTGTTTTCCCCGGTCCGAATCCACTACGCCGAATCCGACTATGGCAATGCCGGGGTCTATGCCAAGGATACGCATTTACCGTCCACCTTCAACGCTACATTTTATCACAAATGCGCTCCTTATTCAAGGCCACGCAGTATCTCACCGAGCTCCGCCCATGACGCGACCTTCAGGTACTCGCACCTCGGCGGATGCGGAGCTTCGGGTTTGTATGTACACTTCAGCGGACACTTGAACCACACGGGATACAGACCCGATCTCGCCGCGCCCTCCACGTCGCACTCCACATCGTCCCCTGCGAACCAGCAGGAGGCCGCATCCAACCCCGCAAGTCCCAGCGCACGTCTGAATATGTGCTCCGAGGGCTTTCTGAACACGCACTCGCTTGACGCCACAATGAACTCGAACCTGTGAAAGGGCAGGCATTCATTAATCCTTCTTACAAGCGTCGGGCCTGAAAACGACAGGTTGCTTATTACGCCCGTCCTGATACCAAGCTCGGCACAGAGAGCCAGGAAATCCTCAATGCCCTCCATTGGAAAAATCGGCTCCGTCGCGCACCAGCGTATGTATTCGAGCTCCCGCATCGTGACGTCAAAGCTCAGGCCCAGCGCGTCAAAAATGCACTCGTCCAGCTTCAATCCGTCTGTCTCAAGTTCCAGAGGACGCATCTGCCTGAAAAGGTCTGCGTACACCTTACGACTGTACTCATACAGCTGCTCGGGCATGATGCCGCGCGGATTTACCACAGCGTGCTCCATGGCGGCGCGCCATCCGCGCAGATAGTCCTGCTCCGGCTCATAGCATAATGTATGTCCGTAGTCGAAAATCATCATTTCCGGTCTTTTCACAGGCGCGCCCCCTCTCGGCACCTATTTTAACATGCCGCGCATATATGCGCAACGCACAAAACCGGCGCGGTCCTGTCCGCGCCGGTTTTGCATCCTCTCTTTTTTACATCAAGCCCTCGGATGGGCTTTGTTGTATACGTCCTTGAGCTGCTTTTTCACCAGATGCGAATACATCTGGGTGGAAGAGATGTCCGCATGGCCCAGCATTTCCTGAATTGAGCGCAGGTCCGCGCCGTTTTCAAGCAGGTGCGCCGCGAAGCTGTGCCTGAGTGTATGCGGCGTGATCGGTTTATCGATATGCGCTTTGTTCTGATAGGTCTTTACTATCTTCCAGAAGCCCTGACGGCTCATCTTCTCGCCGCTGACGTTCACGAACAGAGTCTGCTCATCCGGCGAGGCGATCATCTGGGGACGTATGAATTCCACATATTCCGCAAGGGCTTTTATTGCCTTCGGATAAAGCGGGATGATTCTTTCCTTCTCCTTGCCGCGGCAGCGGATGAAACCGACCGGTATGTTCACGTCAGACATCTCTAGCGAAATAAGCTCGCTTACTCTTATGCCCGTGGCGTAGAGAAGCTCGAGCATGGCTCTGTCGCGGTAGCCTTTCATGTCCGAGCAATCAGGCTGCTCCAGTAGCAGGTCCACTTCCCTGTTTGTCAGGATCTGCGGCAATTTCTGAACGGACTTCTCCGGCATGAGCTTTACCGCCGGGTTGTGCCTTATGGCACCGATGTCCTGCATCCGCGCATAAAAGCACTTGAGTGAGGCTATGCAGCGCGACACGGTTGCGGACGACTTTCCGCTGCGCCTGAGCCAGTTGATATAGTCGGCCAGTATCTCCCCGTTGACGTGCGTGAGCTCCGGCAGCTCGTGAAGAACCAGGTAGTCGTTTAGCTGCCTGACATCGCGGACATATGAAGAGAGGGTGTTGGCAGACGCCTTCTTCACGTTCATCAGGTAGTTTTCAAATTCCTCTAGACAAACGGAAGCCTGCAAGCCTACTCCCCCTTTCCCCATTAAATCAAAAGTTTTACGAGCTGAGGAACAAGAAAGTGCTCCACAGCCGCAGCCAGGATCAACATAACTGCAACAGCCAACAGCCTATTCTCACCACGGGAATAGCGCGGCGAAACTGGACGACGAACATACTGCGCCAACAGCCTTGAAGAAAAGCAGGCCCCGTCAAACGCCACGATAAACAACCCAGGCACGGTAAGCAGCGAGGGCAGCCCCAGTACTACAAGGGTCAGCGCGACTCCCTGCTCCGGATAAGCCGAAGCTATATATGCCGCTGTGCATGCAAGCACAAAACCCCGGAAAGCCAACGCCACCGGTATCAGCGCAACGCCGAAAAGCGATGTGGACAAGAGCAATACCAGCAAGTGGTACTTTGAGCAGGAAAAGAGCAGACCCAGAAAGTTATCGTAGCCATATATCTCTCCGCTGCTGCTGAGGACGTTCTCAGCGCTGGAAAACTCGCCCGAACTGAGCGATGACCCCGCTGCCGCCCCGCCGACAAACGCCACGCATAGAACAAGCAATATCAGCAGTTCCCCACTCTGACGTATCAGCCGCGAGATATCTATCCGTGCAAACTGCTGCGCCGCCTTCACTCGGAAAGCCCCTTAAATCTGATGGGGATATTTCTGCAATTTACATAATCCGAGTAGGCACAATATAATACAAATTCCATCAGTAATCAAGTCCTTTGTCAAAATAAGTGTAAATTTGTGAATTATGCCTAAGTATTATGTTAACTGTATTATGTAAACTGCGTTCACCTCCCCTCTCGGAAATGCCTGTAAACACAAGCTTAGTCACAGTATTTAGTGCAAATAGCTCGCCTTTGCAACAACATCTTGGTAATCATTGAAGTATTATGTCTACCTGGTCAAAATTATACTCTCTGTATTATCGCCTCGAGTATCTCTTCTTTCGTCGTTTTGCCCGGCCTCTGTCCAAACACAGTGCGCCGCCGAATGCGCCGCCCGCTACAGCAGCTATAACGAAGCGCAGGCACGTTGCTGTTGCCGGCCCCTCACCCGGAGCGACCAGCGCTACCAACACCACCAATATCGCAAGCACGGCGCCACTGAGCCCCCCCGCTTCAAGTGCCGAGGCGCCCCGCCGTTTTGCGGCGGCTATTCCTCCTAAAGTCGAACCAAGGAATACGCTGGCTATGGTCAGCATTTCCAAAGTGCTGGCAGAAAATACCTGACGTTCCAGCAGCACAGCGCAAGCGTATCCTATCGCCGCTATGGCGATCAAACCTGTAACCGGGCCAAACAGATACCATTTAAGTCTCTGCCTCCTCTTCCCTCTCCTCTCAGTTGGCGTTGAAGTCATACTCAGGCCTCCCCAAAATAAAATCCCCGGAGCAACGGATGTTTGGTACATCCTATTGCTCCGGGGAAATTTTGATGACAGGCTTTTATTCGCCCTTGCCCTCATCTATGCTGTTTTCCTCACCAGCAGTCTTGGCAGCATTCTTCTTGCCCTTAGACTTCGCGGCAGCAGCCTGCTGTGCGGCCTTCTGCTTCTCCTCGCGGACGTTGGTAGAGATAGCCCACTTCGTCACCTGCATACGAACGCGGTCCTCGCCGGTCTCAAAGGTGATGGTGTCCTCAGTGACCTGGACTACCTTGCCCATTATGCCGCCGATGGTCACGATCTCGTCGCCTATCGTGATGTTGTTGCGCATCTCGGTGAGTTTTTTCTTTCTCTTATTCTCAGGACGAATAAGGAAGAAGTAGAACACCACGAAGATGATGACGAGGAACAGGATCGACGACATCCCGCCGAGCCCGCCTGTCGCGGCCGCGTCTGAAGTCAGGAGATTAAAAAACATTTTTACACCCTCCAACCTGGAAAATATACAACGTGTCAATTATAACCTCATATTCCCCCAAATGCAAGATAATTATATCCTCTTATCCAAAATATTCGCGTACCGTTCCCGGAACCCGGCAAAGCTGCCCTCCTCCAGGGCTTTGCGTATCCTGCACATGAGGTCGTTATAAAACCAGAGATTGTGCGTGACGGCAAAGCGCATGGCCAGCATCTCCTCCGCCTTGAAGAGATGCCGCACATATGCTCTCGAATACCTGCGGCACACGGGGCAATCGCAGTCGCGCGATATGGGTCCCTCATCCCTCTCATACTTTGCGTTTTTTATGTTGATTATCCCGTCCCAAGTGAAAAGATGCCCATGCCGTCCGTTGCGTGCGGGCATAACGCAGTCAAAAAAGTCCACGCCGCGCCACACGGATTCGATGATGTTGCCCGGCGTACCCACGCCCATCAGATACCGCGGCCTGTCCTTCGGCATGTATTCCTCCACGGCCTCGATGGTGTCGTACATCTCCTGCGCCGTCTCGCCCACCGCGAGGCCGCCTATGGCGTAGCCCGGCAGGTCGAGCTCCGCGATCTTCTTCATGTGCTCAATGCGCAGGTCATGGAACACGGCGCCTTGGTTTATGCCGAAGAGCACCTGGCCGGGGTTCACAGCGTTCGACTCAGAGTTATACTCCGTAAGGGCTTTTTTGCAGCGCTCAAGCCAGCGGGCCGTCCTGTCGCAGCTCTGGCGGACATATTCATATGGCGAGGGTATCTTGATGCACTCGTCGAAGGCCATAGCTATATCCGAGCCGAGGTTTGACTGTATCCTCATGCTCTCCTCCGGCCCCATGAAAATATGTCGGCCGTCCACATGGCTATTGAAGCGCACGCCGTCCTCTCCTATCTTCCGCAGCTCGGCAAGGGAAAATATCTGAAACCCTCCGCTGTCTGTCAGGATAGGTCCGTCCCAGGTCATGAACCTGTGCAGCCCGCCGAGGGACTTTATGAGCTCGTCTCCAGGACGGACGTGCAGGTGATAGGTGTTCGACAGCTCAATCTGGCAGCCGATATCTCTCAGGTCCCGCGCCGAGAGCGCACCCTTTATCGCGCCCTGGGTACCTACGTTCATGAACACAGGTGTCTGCACCGTACCGTGCGGGCAGGTAAACTCGCCGCGCCGCGCGCGGCCTTCGGTTTTCAGCAGCTTGAACATTTATATCCTCCCATCCATACAAATTTGAATATATCCCGCCCTGCACAAATTGTCAACCGCGTTTTCGCACTTGATATAGGTCTCAAGAATGTGTTAAGATGTTTAGCAGCAATAGAGAACCGTAAGCGAGGTGACAAAGCATTGAAGATCCAGGAGTCGGCGGAGAACTACCTCGAAGCCATACTCATGATTCACAACCGCCAGGGCAATGTCCGCTCAATAGACATAGCAAATGAGCTGTCCTTTTCCAAACCAAGCGTCAGCGTGGCCATGAAAAATCTCAGAACGAACGGCTACATCGAGATGGACAAGGACGGGTTTATAACACTTTTGGATAAGGGCCGCGAGATCGCAGAGAAAATATACGAACGCCATACACTGATTTCCAACTGGCTGATGCACATGGGCGTCAGCCCGGAGACGGCTGCGGAGGACGCCTGCCGCATAGAACATGTGATAAGCGCTGAGACCTTTGAAAAGCTCAAGGAGCACGTCGCCGGCGGAACGGCGCTATAACAGCAAAATAAGGAGAGGGGAGCTTCCCTCTCCTTATTTTGCGTTTCTGGCGCTCTGCCCTCGAGCCAGGGTTTCAGTCGCCTGTAACAGAGCCTGTCCCCAATGGCAAAGCAGGCTGTGAGCAGCTAGCTGCGTAGCTTGCGGCAATAGAGCAGGCGCTCCAGCCCGGCGCGCAGGCAAACTAGTACAAACTTACGTCAAGCGCAAAAGCACCCGCGTCTGCACTTCTTCGGCGCGGGTGCCTTTCTGTTATGTATTTTTATGCCAGCGTTTTCCCAAGGGATTCGCAGGCAGACCGCGCCTCTTCATCCGGTGCGTCGGCGCAGATAACGCTGCCGGCGGCGAGCTGTGCGCCATAGCCCTTTGCCGTCGTCTCCCAGGAGCGCATCCACTCGCCGTCTCCCCATCCGTAGGAGCCGAAGAGGGCTATGCGCTTGCCCTTCAGTCCCGTCTTGCAGGAGCTGAACATGGGCTCGAACTCGTCCTCTTCCAGCTGCTCTGCGCCCATCGCAGGGCAACCAAAGGCCACCGCGTCATACTGAGCCAACTTCTCCGCTCCGAATTCGGAGGCTGTGAAGAGCTCCGCCTGCGCTCCTGCGGCCTTTGCCCCGGAGAGGACGCTGTTTGCCATGGCCTCGGTGTTGCCCGTGCCGCTCCAGTATACTACCGCTATTTTGCTCATTTGCCGTTCCTCTTTTCCTTGTATTGTTCAGGCGCAGACCGTTAGCTGCTGCACCGACCTCCCCGCGCTCCAGAGCCTGGCATAAACGTCCCGGCACTTCCTGAAACGCGCAAAGGTGAGTTCCGCTGCCTCCGCGTCGCCGTATACCTGCCACCATCCCGTAAGTTTGCTGTTCTGTCCCCGGTTGCGGATAAAGCCCATTACGTCGCAGAGCGGATACCCCAGGAAAAGCCCTATCTCGTGCGGGAACTCCTCCCCGCTCAGGCGTTCCCTGAGCCGCGTCAGGGCCTGTTCCGGTTCCGCCGAAACGTAGCCCAAGCTGCGAAGAAGCTCCGCTGCTCCGGTCTCCGACAGGTCACGCCTCAACTGAGTACGCCGGTACATATATACCAGCGCGCGCCTACCGCGTAACCTCAACAGTGTTATTGAAACGCCCTTAGGTCTCAGCTCACGGTCCCATAGGCCGATCTGCCTCAGCAGTTCGTCCGGCTCCTCTGTGTCAACGCAGAAAAGCGTGCCGGTTTTTAGACTCGCAAGCGTGGGCGCACACTGTTCAACTATATACTTCTCCAACGGCGCCATGATAACGCCTCACACCGCAGCGCAGTGCTCGGTGAGCGCCGCCCTGAGTGCAGAACCACTACTGGTCATCACTCTCGCCACAGGCCCCCGGTTCTTCTTTGCCTCCTGTATGACGCTCAAAGCCATCTTGTGAGATACGGTGCTGATAAAAAGTATCAGCAGATCGGGCGTTCCAACCTTTTTTCTCAAAGATCCGTTCTCTTTTGTAAACACTTTAGCCTTGCAGCCATGCTCACGGCAGATGCTCTCATACTGGCCCGCCATACACTCGTTTCCGCCTACTATCACTACGCTCATATTCATCACCTTTCACGTGGTTAGTGTATGCTAACCTATGTCCAAAAAAGTTGACGGCAACACGCCGCTCTCATCACTCGAATGGTTAGTCGTATCTAACCTGTGCATATATTCTAACAGACTTTGACGTCGCGGTCAAGTGTTTTTTAGATAAGTGCATACGACGGTGCGGGCTTTGTTGCCCGCACCTATATCGCATCCAGCATAAACTTTTCGTTCACTCTCAAGCGTTCTTCCGTCGGGGACAGTTCAATGGCTTTACGCACCGCATCAAGCGCCTCCTTCGGCCTGCCTGTATAGTACAGGCCTAGTGAGAGATAGTCATATGGGCGGCTGCCCCAGGATTCCGCCTCGCAGATATAGGTTTTTGGGCGCTCCGTAATGCGCAGCGCCGTCCGGCACATATGGACCAGGCCATCCCAGTCCTTCTCCTCATAAAGCACCTTGGCCATGTCCAGATAGGGCTCGCGCAGGTGTTGTGCCTCTCCTATTGCGCGCCAGAGCCAGCGTTTTGCTTCATCTTTCCTCCCCAGGGCATTCTGACAGCGGGCAATATATCGCATGGACGCGCAGCGTTCATCCGCCCAGGTCGCGCTGGGCATTTGGAGATGATGCTCGAGGGTGCGGATAGCATCCTCCCAGCGGCGGTAAAAATAGTATTCCCGGCCCAGATAGTGCATGTTTCTGTCGTCATCCGGACACTCGGCCACAGACATCTCGAGCAGTGGTAGATATTGACTGCGCGGTTTAGTGTCGTCGGCATGGTGGTCGAGCTGTATGCCCTCTATGTATATCTGACTGGTGTACAGGCCGTCCGTGCGCTCCAGCACCTCATGGACCGGATGTGTCCAGCGGTAGCCTCGGCGCTCATGCATGTTGTTGAGCCAAAAGACAAAGCCCTCGGAGCCGTCGGGGTTGAAGTTCCAGGTGTAGCGGTAGGCCGCACGGGTCGTGTCCGGCTTCCAGGCGGCCTCCAGCAGAGCGCGCCAGCCCGGATGAAAGAGTTCGTCAAGGTCCGTGCAGACGCAGACGTCCGCGTCCTCCGGCACCATCTCAAGCGAGCGGTTGCGCGCTGTGTCGAAGCGCCAGGGCTTGAACTCCTGGATCTCCACAACTGCGCCTGCTTCACGCAGCAACTGGACAGTGTCGTCCTCTGAACCAGTATCGAGAACGTACACTCCGTCTGCCTCGGACATGGATTCCATCCAACGCTTAGCAAATTTGCTCTCGTTTTTACAGATGGCATAGACGTATACCTTCATTTGCCCCTCCCATCTTAAAATGAGGACGGCACAGTGGCCGTCCTCTCTTCCAGATCACTCAGACAGGATGCCGACGCTGCGCAGGTTGGCAAGCAGCTGGTTGAACTGGGTCACGATGTCTCCGGTCCCGGTCGCGTCTGATACCGCAGCCGCAGCCCTGAGCACAGCACCGCCGCTCGGGCCGGTCGGACCAGTGGGACCCGTCGGGCCGGTCGGGCCTTCCGCGCCCGTATCTCCGGTCGGGCCGGTGGGACCAGTTTCACCTGTAGGACCAGTAGGACCGGTCGGGCCTTCTTCACCTTCCGCTCCCGTGGGACCAGTAGGACCGGTGGGACCGGTTCCGCTCGGGCCGGTGGGACCGGTCGGGCCAGTAGCTCCCTCGGCACCAGCAGCTCCCTCGGGACCAGTAGGACCCGTAGGACCAGTCGGACCGGTCGGACCTTCGGCGCCGGTGTCACCGGTGGGGCCTGTGGGACCAGTCGGGCCAGTACCGCTCGGGCCAGTCGGGCCGGTGGCACCCGCAGCGCCGGTGGGACCAGTGGGGCCAGTCGGGCCGGTGGGTCCCGTGCCGCTCGGTCCGGTTGCGCCTGTCGCGCCGGTGGGACCAGTGGGACCTGTCGGGCCGGTCGGACCGGTGCCGCTCGGGCCGGTTGCGCCCGTCGCGCCGGTGGGACCAGTCGGGCCAGTCGGGCCGGTCGGACCGGTGCCGCTCGGGCCGGTTGCGCCCGTCGCGCCAGTAGCTCCAGTCGGGCCGGTCGGACCGGTGGGACCAGTGGGGCCGATAGAACCGGTAGCGCCGGTAGCACCCGTAGGACCGGTCACAGTCACCAGCGTGAAATCCGGCGATGTGCCGGGCGTACCGGTGGGGTTATTCGTATTTACGTCATAGAGCGCTCCGCTGTAATACACGAGGTCGCCGATAGAATACGGCGTTCCCGCAACGAACTGCTCTATCGTGTCTATGCCGGCGCCGGTAGCGCCTGTGGGGCCGGTAGGTCCGGTCGGGCCTACAGCTCCGGTGGGGCCGGTGGGGCCAGCAGCGCCGGTGGGACCAGTAGGTCCGGCAGGGCCTGTGGGACCAGTAGCGCCTCGCGCGCCTGTGGGCCCTGTTGCACCGGTCGCGCCGGTAGCGCCCGTGGGCCCGGTGGGACCGCTTACGCAGCAGACATGGCCGCAGCCTCGCGTGCAATTGCAATCGTGATCGCAGGGTTTTATCACGTTCATATCGCAGCACTCGAGCTTGTCGCGCCAGTCTGAGTTGTTGCACTTCCGCATATGCTTACTCCCTTCACCATGGTTTCAAGAGGAATTTCGGCACTTTCAACGTACCTGTATCATTGTATGCGGTCCTGCTTTTCTTGTTACGGCAACAAAAAACCGCCCCCGGCTTAGCCGGGTGGTCGTAAAACAGTAAAATGAAAAAATGGTGAAAACCTTGAGTTTTCAAAGGGTGCGGCGTGACTTCGATCACGCCGTTTCCTCTTTCATC
>SFKX01000058.1 GCA_004553625.1 Clostridiales bacterium
TGGACACCGCCTACACCCAGAACGGATTCTCCAGCGAAGCAGCCACCGGCGCCTACAAGGAACTGGTCGGGATCCTCGGAGAATACGACCAGAGCGTGGAGGCAGCCAACCATCTGGCCAAGCTGACCGAAAACGAGAAGGACCTGGCGACCTGGACCGGAGACATCCTGCCCGGCGTGTTCGCTACCTTCGGCGACTCGCTGCCCATCGAAGGCCTCACTGAGGCGGCCAATGAGACCGCGAAGGTGGGACAGGTGACCGGACCGCTGGCCGACGCGCTCAACTGGGCGGGCGTCTCTGAGGACGCATTCAACGAGAGCCTGGCCGAGTGTACCAGCGAGCAGGAGCGGCAGGCACTTATTACCGAGACTCTGGCGGGTCTGTACGGCGAAGCCTCCGCGGCCTACAAGGAGACCAACGCGGACGTGATCGCCGCAAACCAGGCGAACGACGCCTGGACTCAGTCCCTGGCAGGAGTGGGCGCGGCGGTCGAGCCGCTTATAACGTCGGTTAAGAGTACAGGGGCCACCATACTGTCCGACCTTGTTCCGGCTCTGTCAGAGTTTGGGGTCGCGGTTTCGCCGCTTATAGACTCAGTTATGAGTATAGCCACCACCATACTGTCCGCTCTTATTCCGGCTCTTACTGGACTGCTGAACAATCTGCCCCTCGTGGGCACTGTGCTGGCTGGCCTGACGGCCGCGCTCATCGCTTTTAAGGTATCAGCCCTCGGCGGGATAGCCGCGGCCGCGGCGCCCGCGATAGCGGCGATCAAGGGGCTTTTTGCGGCCATGCTGGCCAACCCCATCGGTCTGATTATTGTGGCGATCACCGCCCTCGTGGCCGGGTTTATGTATCTGTGGAAAAACTGCGAGGGTTTCAGAAATTTCTGGATAAATCTCTGGAACAAACTCAAATCCTCGGCGCTGTCTGCGGTGGACGGGCTGAAAGCCCTCCCGGATAAAATTAAAAACGCCATCAAGGGCGGCATCACCCGTGTGAAAGAGTGGGGCGAGGAAATGGTCGAAAAATTCAAAACCTCCGCCACGGATATGCTCGACAAGACGGTGAACACCCTCAAAAATCTGCCTACCAAGATAAAAAACGCGATAGCCTCAGCTATTACGAACGTGTCGACCTGGGGCACTAATATGGTGAGCAAGGCCAAGACCGCCGCCTCCAATATGCTGACGAATGTCGCATCTACCCTTCAAGCGCTCCCCGGGCGCGTGGCGGGCGCGATCTCCGGCGCCGTACAGAATGTGGCCACCTGGGGCACGGATATGGTGAGCAAGGCGAAGTCCGGCATGTCCAACGTCGTGAGCACTGTCGTGAGCACGCTCAGCTCGCTGCCTGGAAAAGTCGTTTCTATCGGCGCCAACCTCGTCGAGGGCCTGTGGAACGGCATCGGCAACAAGGTCGCATGGCTTAAAAACAAAATTAGCGGCTTCGTCGGCGACGTTTTGCGCAGTATAAAGGGCTTTTTCGGTGTAAAGTCCCCGTCCAAAGAGACCGCCTGGATCGGCGAGATGCTGGACGAGGGCCTCGCCGAAGGTATGCTTGACCATATTAGCAACCCAGTCAAGGCCATGCAGCGTGTGTCTGGCGGCGTCCTGGACGCGGCCAACGATATCAACGGCCTGACCCTTGGACGGCAGCTGCAGACGACCTTCAGCGGCTCAGCGGCCCCCACAACGGGCGGCAGCGTGCTGGACAAGCTGGACAGGATCCTGGACGCCATAGAGCGCGGCCAGGTTTTGACCATTGACGGCGACCAGCTGGTCGGGGCTACCGCTGACCGGTACGATCGGCGCCTGGGCCAGCAGCGTGCGCTGGCAGCGAGGGGGGCCGTGTAAATGGAGAAACGTAAAATCATATTCGGCAACTACGACACCGCGCTGGACGGGCTCTGGACCCTCACAGGCTGGAGCCTGAGCGAGCCGTCGTACAAGTCTAATTTTGTGGCCGTGCCCGGCCGTGACGGCGACCTGGACCTGTCCACGGCGCTGACGGACGGCGCGCCGCGCTACAGCAACCGCACCCTGACGGCGACCCTCGAGTGCTCTGAGGGCACTCGGCTGGAGCGAGAGGACACCATAAACACCATGGTCAACTGGCTGGACGGCTGGCGCATGGACATCATTCTGCCGGACGATGACGACCACTATATCACTGGGCGGGTCCGTGTCAAGCGGGAGTATAACGACCCCGCCCATGCGGCGGTAACTGTGACCGCGGCCTGCGACCCCTGGAGGTACAGCGACAGGGAGACGGTCGTCAAGCTGACCGCCACGGAGGCCGTCCAGACCGCCGTCCTGGTCAATTCAGGGCGCAAGACGGTGGTGCCTCTCCTGGTCATAGAGGGAGAGGGCGCATCTATCGACCTCACCTTCGGGACGGCCTCGTGGGGACTCAGCGCCGGCACGTATCAGCTGCCGGACCTGGTCCTTAACCAGGGCAGCGTATCCTTGACCTACAAAGGCACCGGCGACCTGACCTTTACCTATAGGGAGGCGGTCCTATGATACAGGTATACGCGGACGGCGCGCTGGTCTACGATAGCAGGCTGGAGGACTATGCCCTCCTGGGCCTGACCGTCACCGCGGCGCTGAACAAAAGCGGAACG
>SFKX01000059.1 GCA_004553625.1 Clostridiales bacterium
ATACTTCTCCGCCGTCAGGGGTATGGTGTCCTCCCAGGGCTCGTCGCTGTCCCAGTTGAGCAGCGTAAATATGACGTCGGAGTCCTTGAGCACCGTGGCGGTGTGGAACACCTCCTCGTCCGGGCATACCACAATACCCTCGCTTGCGAAAAAGTCATCATAAGTAAGGCCGTAAAGCTCCATTCTCTCCTCGATGTCCTCATCGGAAAGGCTGAACACGGGGCGCAGCTTGAGCTCAAAGGCGTCCTCGTCCTCACCGTAAAGGCTTACGAGATACAGCGCCCCCTCCTCGGTATAAGCCTCCGGCTCCGGCTCGGATTCGGATTCGGGTTCTGTTGCCGGCTTTGGCTCCGCCGTGGGCTTACCGAGGGGCCGTATGGTGGGGCGGGGGGTGGATACGCTTATGCTGCTTGCCAGCGCATCCGCAAGGTCGTTGTTCCTCGCGCAGCCGCAAAGAAGCAGCGCGCAGAGCGCAAGCAGCACTACCCGCCTCATGCCCAGGGATCCTCTTCGGCGGGGACGCGAATGCCTGTGAGTATGCTGGAATACTCCCAGAGATACCAGTTGTCCCCCTTCTGCCTGAGCTTGATGGGCCGGGCAGCGTCTGCGCCCGCCGTCTTTAAAAACAGCCGCATATACCCCTCCTCGCAATCCTGGGGCCGCTGGTCGGGGTAGAGGTTTAAAACATACGGCTGGGTTGGCTCGTAGCCGTTCTCCGGGGTGGCCCCGTCGAAGTAGGCCAGAGGCAGGTATTTTTTATCTCTCAGCCTGTCCCGTATGAACTGTGAGTCTATGCCTGTCATGGGCCGGGGGCCCCGCAGCATGTCTATGGCCTTTTCTCCCGCCGCCTTGTCCTTTGTGTAAAGGTTCAGCGCCAGCAAAAACAGGGCGCAGGTATTCTCGGGCTTTGTAAGGTCATTGCACAGCGCGCTGAACTCCTCCAGCGTGTCGGGCAGTCTGTCAAAGGTTATCTGCATATCTTTTCCCTCCATGGTTATGGGGTCTTCCGCCGGCGGCTCGGCCTGCTCTGTTGCAGCAGCCCCGGTCTGCTCCGGTTCCGGCTCGGCCTGATCGGTCACAACGGGCTGGGCCTGCTGGGTCTGAGCCTCCGGCAGTGCTGTCTCGTTCAGCCTTTTGCCGCTTTCCGGCAGAGCCTGTTCCGCCGGGCTCTGGGTTTTTGACGGCATATCAGGCGCCTCCGGAGCCCTGGAGCAGCCTGCGGCGCTTAGCATCAGCGCCGCCAACAGCAGTGAAACTATTCTTTTCATTTATTTTTTATTGGGTATATAGGGTATTATCTGCCGCGCCAGCCTGCCTATGGTCATGGTCTGAAGGTGTACCTTGCCGGGGCCGGTTATTACGGTATCGAATATGCCCTCTCCGCCGAATATTACGTTTTTCACGCCCTTGACCATCTGCACGTCCATGGTGCAGGTCTCATCCATAACAGCCAGTACGCCGGTATCGCATATGAGCTGCTCGCCGGGGGCAAGGTCATAATCCTGACAGAAGCCGTCCACCTCCAGGAATACCAGGCCGGGGCCGGTGACCTTCTGCATTATAAAGCCCTCGCCGCCAACAAGGCCGGCCCCCAGCTTCTTCTGGAAGTGCATGGCGAGCTGTACGCCGTAGGTAGCGCAGAGGAAGGCGTGCTTCTGGCAGATTATGCTCTGGCCGGGGCCAAGCTCACGGGCTACTATCCTTCCGGGGAAGGAGGAGGAAAACGCTATTTCCGCAGGGGCCTGTGCCGTATAAAGGTTCATGAACAGGCTCTCGCCCATGAGTGCCCGGCCAAGTGCCTTGCCGGCGCCGCCGAGGGCCGTGACCTCGGATGCCACGGGGCCCCTGGACCAGGTCCTGCCGCCCGCCTCGCTTATCATGGTCTCGCCGGGGTTGAGGTTGATTATGACGGCGGGTAAGCTTCCGCCCTCTATTCTGTACTGCATATATCTTTCCTCCCTGTTTTTTTGATTTATTTGGTTTTACCTTTGCCTATTGCGCGTTAAGGTCCACCTTGAACAGCTTGGCTATCTCCTCGAGGCTCTTGCCCTTGTAGAATTCTACGCCGTCCTTGTCGATGTAGGGGTAGTCGTTTTCATAGTCCCACTTCGCGCCCGGCCTCCTGAGGCAGCCCAGCATCTTGAGAACGTTGCCCTCGCCGTCGTCGGCTATGCCTATCACCCAGAGCCTGTCATACTCCGCCTCGTACTCCACAAGGCTGCCCTCTGCCAGGGGCTGATCCATGAACCTGCCGCCTATCTTGAAGTAGCGGTAGCTGTCGTCCTGATATTCCGTTGCGGAGGTTATCTTGAAGTTGTACTGGTTTGCCCCGTCAAAGGCCGCGCCCACGAAGGGCTTCAGCTCGCCCGCGTCCTCGTCATAGGTTATCCTCGCCAGTATCTCGCACTGGTTGCGGTTGTTCGCCTCGTATACGCCGGTGCAGTCATAGTATTCCGCCATGCCGTGCCAGTCGCCGAGGAAGTCGTTTATAAACTCCATATCGGGCTGGCTGTCGGGCGCTGCCGCCTGCTCCTCG
>SFKX01000060.1 GCA_004553625.1 Clostridiales bacterium
TTTTTTTTTGTCTATATAATTTAATTTTGTGTGTCGTTTCGTTCAAACAAAACAATCTTCTTATGCGATATTTTTTATATCATATATAAAGGAGTATAAGTAATACAAGAACAGTATGATACATAGAAAAACAGATCAATTAAAAGCCAAAGTCAAAGTAGTCCTTCTGAGCAGGAGCGGCGGGGGCAGCAGGAGCGGGAGCGGGAGCAGCAGCAGGCTGGTTCATGCCCATGCCCATACCCATGTTCATACCCATACCCATATCCATGGGCTGCTGAGGCTGGTTCATACCCATGTTCATACCCATGTTCATACCCATGCCCATGTTGTTCTGCTGGGGCTGAGGCTGGCTCATACCCATGCCCATACCCATCATACCGAAAGGATCAGCAGCGGGAGCAGGAGCGGCGGGAGCGGGGGCAGCAGCGGGGGCAGCAGGCTGACTCATACCGAACATGATATCATCGGCAGTGAGACTCTTCTGAGGAGCGGAAGAGGAGTAGAGGTCGAGGAAGTTGTTCTTGGGCTTGGGATCCTCCTTGAGGTCAGCAAAGGCGCTGGAGAGATCGGGGACACCGTTGGCACCGATGGTATCGAAGATATCATCAGGAGCAGGAGCGGCGGGCTCAGGGGGGGGAGCGGTGTAGTTGGAGAAGATGTCGCCGAGGGCATCAGCAACGGACTGCTGGCCAGCGGGCTTGACGGGCTTGGGGACGGCTCTGGGGGCGGGCTTAGGAGCAGGGGCAGCAACGGGGGCAGGAGCGGGGGCGCTGAAGCCGAAGAGATCGTCCATAGGAGCGGCGGCGGCGGGGGCGGGAGCGGCAGAGGGAGCGGGGACGCTGAACATGTCGATCTCCTCAGCGGGGGCGGGAGCAGCGGCGGGCATGATCTCGTCATCGGAGCTGTCGGCAGTCTCGTCGGTGTTGATGAGTCTGTAGACCTCAGCAGCCTAGGGATGAAGACACGGCGAAAGAGCATACGTTCTTCTTGACCATGGGGTGGTTGTGACCGTTAAGGGCGACGATCTCCTCGCAGTTGCCGCGGAAGTAGTTCTTGAAGTTCTCAGTGCCGTTGGCCTTGACGACATCGGCGATGGTGAGGAGGGCCTTGTTGACGACCTTCCAGTTCTTATCGGCGAGCTTCTTGAGGATGATGGGGCCGACGACCTAGGACTCGACGCGGCGGAGAGGGGCGTACGGTGGCATCGAGGGTCTGGCAGGCGACGCGGAACTTGGCGAGCTTGTCCTCGGGAGGAGTGGGCTTCATGCCCTGGGCGCTGCAGAGCTCATCGACGAGCTTGCGCTCATAGACACTAGGGATGGAGAGGCGAGGGAGGCGCATACCCATCGGTGTTGGCGGAACCAGCCTGGACGGGGACAATGACGGGGGCGGTGTAGGCGCTGGCGGGAGCGGCGGGGGCGGCGGCACTAGGGCGGGTGAGAGAGAAGCGGCGAGGCATACCCCTCTAGAGAATGAGCGAGCGACGAGAGAACATACTCTTACCCTTGGCGGGGGTGTCGTAGCGGCCGAGAGCGGACTTCTGGACCTAGAGGCTGGGAGCGGCAGGGGACGACGTACGGGAGCAGCGGCGGGGGCGACGGGAGCGACGGGAGCAGCGGCAGCGGGGGCAGCGACGGGGGCGGCAGGGGCGGCGGCGGGGGCGACGGCGCCTCCGAAGGAGCCCTTGGCTCTGGCCATCCAGTCGTCGGCAGCGGCGCTACGAGAGCCACCACCAATGCCGGTGTAGCCTCCCTTGGCAGGGGCGGCGGCAGCGGCAGCGGGGCCGGCGGCGCTCACGCCCTCCATGGGTCTTCCGAGGGTCTGGGCCTTGGCACTGGGGAGCTGGAGCGCGGCGGAGGAGGCATACCGAACGTTCTCGTCGAAGAGGCAGTCGAGGCACTCTCTGGCGGCGTTGTGGACCATGGTGTAGGGCTCGTCACCCTTGAGTGGGTCTGGGGGGCCCTGGAACTGGAGGCAGCTCTTGATGGCGTTGGCCTGGGTGCCCATCTCCTTCTGGAACTCGGAGCGGCCGTTGATGATAAGGTACTTGATGGTCTTGAGGGTCTTCAGCTTGACGTTGGCCTCGTTACGCTTGAGACGGGTGATGAGCTGGTCGGCGATCTGCTTGGACTTGGCGACGCTCTCCATGGTGGAGTCTACGAATCAGCCGGGGAGGGGGTGGCATACTGACGAGCTCTCTGAGGACGTAGCCGGGGGGAGGGATATCATCGGCGCTGGTGGCCTTGGCGATAAGAGCCTTATCACTCATGGTATTCTTGGACATTTTGTTGATCTAGGGAGGGGAGATGAGGACGACGGCGCGCGCACCGGGAGCGCGGGAGGGACCCGGGGTAGCGCGGTGAGGAGCGTACCTGTGACTGGGAAAGAGACGGACGAGGGGAAAATGTTTATAATGATAATAAGGATTTCATTATTCATAGACAGAGAAGCCAATAATGACAAAAGGAATCAAAAATCCAGAGTTTGATTGGCGGACGGAGGCTGGAGAGCCAATCAGAAGGCCGATCCTC
>SFKX01000005.1 GCA_004553625.1 Clostridiales bacterium
AGAATTGTCCGCGGTCCTCTCAGACCGCGTCCAGAAGTCCCTTCTCTGGTGCTTATTTGCATAAGCTTTTGCTTACATTGTTTAATTTACAAGGTACACATTGCGTCCTCAGCCTTGAGCTTTTGCTTGGCGCTCTCGGTGAGGTGCTTTGCTAATATAGCATTTTGATTCCCGCATGTCAAGTCTTTTTTTCGATTTTTTCAATTATTTTTTTACGCGGTTTTCAAGAACACCGATACCGTCTATCTCGCAGCGCACGAGGTCTCCTTCGGCAAGGTATTTGGGCGGCTCAAAGCCCATGCCCACGCCTGCCGGAGTGCCCATTGCGATGATAGTTCCGGCCTTGAGCGTCATACCCTGGGACAGCTCGGAGATGACCTCCGCCACGCCGAAGATCATATAACGAGTATTGCTATCCTGCCGTTTCTCGCCGTTTATATAGCACCTGATATCCAGCTCCGGCGCACCCGGCAGCTCGTCCCGCGTGACTATCCAGGGACCCATTGTCGTATGCGTGTCGAGGCTCTTGCCGAAATAGAACTGCTTGTGCGCCTTCTGCAGGTTCCTGGCGGAGACGTCGTTGAGCACGCTGTAGCCCAGAACGTAGTCGAAAGCGTCCTCCTTTGCAACCTTATATGCGTCCCTGCCCAGCACGACGGCGAGCTCGGCCTCGTAATCCAGGCCGTCCACTATGTCGAAGTGCGGGTCTATCTCTCCTCCGGGGCCGACTATCCAGGCCGCGCGCTTTGAAAAGTACACGGCCTTGCCCGCGTTCTTGACAAAGTCGTCCTTGCCCCACTTGGCGGCCTCGGCGCTGTGGTCCATATAGTTCATCCCGAGGCAGACGACGTCCTGTCTGGGCTCGGGTATAGGAGCAAGCAGCTTGACCTTTTCCAACTCGATCGGCTCGCCGTGCAGCAGTTCATCCCCGGGCAGTTTGCCGGCCAGGGACTTTATGAGCGCGTACATATCCTCCGCGGCCCTATACACCTTTTTGCCGTCGCTGAAGGCGGCAAAGGTCTCTCCATTATATTCGCAGGTCAATAGTTTCATGTCGCACCTCTCATTTAAGCAATGTTATCTCGCCTATGAAGCTCAGCGGGCGTCTCAGGCCGCGGCTGACATTCATAAAGCCCTGGACCAGCCACACCAGCGTAGCTATGCCCCCGGCAATGCCGATGAGCCAGCCAATGCCCAGCAGTCCGTCGAAGATGCTGACGAGCACCGCGAAGATGAGGAGAAGCAGGCCCTGGTTGCAGTGGTAGCGCAGAAATCTTGACTTCGGTCTCGCAAGCAGGGGGATAAGCAGCAGCGGACCCAGGTAGCAGAGGTAGCCCATAGTCTGGTTTTCCCTCGTGTCCTGGTCATAGCTCTCGGCATAGCTCCGCCGCCGGCTGCCGTCGTATGTATAGGCGCCGCCGTTGCCCCGCGGGGCTTCGCGTCTCGGCTCCTCGCGGCGCGCCTGGCTCTGTGCGCCGGAAGAGGGCGCGGTTTTCTGCCGCTTTTCCTTTTTGGGCTGAGCCTTCTCCTTTACAGGCATGTCGCATGCGGGGCAGTTTTCCGCCCAATCAGGCACATAGGCCCCGCAGTTTCTGCAGTAGCTCATCAAATCACCACACGTTCGTTTGTAATTTTACATTATACAACGCCGCTCCCCCCATTGCAAGTGCGGAGAGCGGCGCTTCTTCAGGCGCAGAACCTGTGCTTTCCTATTGTGATTATCTCCGGCCTGGACCATATCCAGGCATTTGTGGCAGTCACCGGGTTAAAGTAATATATGGCGCCGCCCGAGGGGTCCGAACCTGCCAGCGCATCCCTCGCCGCCTGGTAGGCGCTGTCCGCGACGGGCTCGTCCCACTGTCCGTCCAGCATGCAGCTGAACGCGCCCGGCTGAAAGATTACCTCCGAGATCGTGTTCGGGAACGAGGGGTGCTCCACCCTGTTCAACACCACCGCCCCGACTGCGACCTGGCCCGCATAGGGCTCGCCCCTGGCTTCAGCCGAGATAAGCCTTGCCAGCAGAGCTACGTCCCCGGATGCACCGCCCGAAGCGGAGCTTGTCTCCCCCGCGGGCATTCCCAGAGCCTCCAGCGTCGCGGGGCCGACTTTCCCGTCCACCGCAAGGCCGTTCTTCTTCTGGAAGTACTCCACCGCGTCCTCGGTCTTGCTGCCGAAGATGCCGTCCACTTCGCCGCTGTAATAGCCCCAGTCCAGCAGCTTTTCCTGGATCTGCCGCACAGTCTCGCCGCTGGAACCCCGGGCGTAGGTGACGGCGTCGGCCCTCTGGGCCAGCGCGATTATCATTATATTGAGCGTGAACACCACGGTCAGCGCAAGTATGAGCTTTCTTCTGTTAAGCATAAAAAACTCGCCCCCTCGCGCTTAGAATACGAAGGGACGAGCTCTAATATTCGTGATAAAATATGTCAGGCAGCGGGAGCGACGGTCAGGCTGGCTTCCTCGTTTGCGGTAACGGTAAAGCCCTCGCCCGCCGTGACTTCGCTGCACTCCGCCGCGGGCGAACCGCTGACGTTGAGCGTGCAGGCCACGTTCAGGCTTCCGGTGACGCTGATGCCCTGGGCGGTCGAGCTGCTGATGCTCAGGCTGCCCTCTCCGGTTATGCTCAGGTTCCCGTCGCCCTTGATGCCGATGGCGGTTTGGCAAGCGAGAGAGCAGTCGCCGTTCACGCTGATCTCCAGGTCGCCTCCGGCGAACTCTATGAGCGGGCTGGAGCCGGTATCCGAATTCAGCTCAGCAGCGTCCAGAATAAGCATGCCGTCCTCAAACTTGACTCCCTTATAGGCCAGTCCGGTGAGCTGCGAGTCTTTGATTATTGAAATACCGCAGACCTTGAGCGTCTCGAGCGACTCCAGCTCCGGCTCAGGCGTCTGAGTCGGCGACGTGCTGGGCGCCGTCAGGTCCGTCGGCGTGACGCCGTCCTCATAAGCGGGCGTACCGCTCTCCTGAGCGCCGTCATCCGGCTGGTCGCTGCTCGTGGGGTCTCCGTTGCCGCAGGCCGCGAGGCACAGAACCAGTGCAAGCGCCAACAGTATGCTAAGGTATTTCTTCATTCCAATTACCAGTCCTTTCTGCTTAGTCGAGACTGCGGGTCCTTATCTGCTCCAAAAGGGCCGACGCAAACTCGTCCAGGGGCATAGCACCCTTGTCCCCGCCCGCTCTCGTGCGCACGGCGACAGTGCCTGCCTCAGCTTCCTTGTCGCCGATGACGAGCATATACGGGATCTTTTTGCTCTGGGCCTCGCGGATCTTGTAGCCGATCTTCTCATTGCGCAGGTCGGTTTCCACGCGCACGCCCATGGCCTCGAGGCGTTTTGCAGCCTCCACGGCCCAGTCGCGGCTGCGGTCCGTGATGGTCATGACCTTCACCTGAACAGGGGACAGCCACACCGGGAACGCGCCGGCGAAGTGCTCCGTGATGACGCCGATGAAGCGCTCGATGCTGCCCAGCAGCGCGCGGTGTATCATGACGGGGCGATGCTTCTGGCCGTCCTCGCCCACGTACTCGAGCTCGAAGCGCTCGGGCATCTGGAAGTCCAGCTGGATGGTGCCGCACTGCCAGGTCCTGCCGATGCTGTCGGAGAGGTGGAAGTCGAGCTTCGGGCCATAGAAGGCGCCGTCTCCCTCGTTGATCTCATAGGGCTTGCCCAGCTCCTCGATGGCGGCTTTCAGCGTGGCCTCAGCCATGCGCCAGGTGGCTTCGTCGCCCATGTGGTCCTCGGGCATGGTGGAGAGCTCGATCTTGTAGCTCAGGGCGAAGGTCGAGTATATCTCGTCGAAGATGCTGACAACGCCCTTGATCTCGTCCTTCATCTGTTCCGGGGTCATGAAGATGTGCGCGTCGTCCTGGGTGAAGCAGCGTACGCGGAAGAGCCCGTGCAGCGCGCCGGAAAGCTCATGCCTGTGGACGATGCCCAGCTCGGCCATGCGCATGGGCAGGTCTCTGTAAGAGTGCGGCTCGTTTTTGTATACCAGCATGCCGCCGGGGCAGTTCATGGGCTTGACCGCATAGTCCTCGCCGTCGATGACGGTGGTATACATGTTGTCCTTATAGTGGTCCCAGTGGCCGCTGCGGTGCCAGAGCTCCTGGTTGAGGATG
Source organism: Clostridiales bacterium (assembly GCA_004553625.1). Taxonomy (GTDB): domain Bacteria; phylum Bacillota; class Clostridia; order Oscillospirales; family Oscillospiraceae; genus Scatomorpha; species Scatomorpha merdavium. The sequence goes on from SFKX01000005.1 coordinate 4,118, forward strand.
ATGGGCGTGGATATCTCGACGTAGCCGTATCTCTTGTGCACCTCGCGCCAGTACTCGAGCAGCGTGTTCTTGAGGACCATGCCGTTCGGCAGGAAGAACGGGAAGCCGGGCCCCTCGTCCGCGAGCATGAACAGGCCGAGCTCACGTCCGAGCTTGCGGTGGTCACGCTTCTTCGCCTCTTCAAGACGATTCAAATAGGCCTCAAGTTCCTCCTTTTTGAGAAAACATGTGCCGTAGATCCTCTGGAGCATCTTCCGGCTGGAATCGCCGCGCCAGTATGCGCCGGTGCAGCTCATGAGTTTTATGGCGTTGCCCTTTATCCTGCCGGTGCTGTCCACGTGCGGGCCGGCGCAGAGGTCGGTGAATTCGCCCTGCTTATAGAAACTGATGACCGCGTCCTCCGGCAGGTCCTCTATGAGCTCCACCTTGTAGGGCTCGTCCTTCTCGCGCATGAGGGCAAGGGCCTCTGCGCGGGGCAGCTCAAAGCGCTCTATGGGCAGCTTTTCCTTGCAGATCTTGCGCATCTCAGCCTCGATCTTCTCGAGCACCTCGGGGGTGAAGGTCACCTCGGAGTCTATGTCGTAATAAAAGCCGTCCTCGATAGAGGGGCCGATGGCCAGCTTGGCCTCCGGATACAGGCGCTTCACCGCCTGGGCGAGGATGTGGCTCGTGCTGTGCCTGTAGGTATCGCGGTATTCTTTGTTTTCAAACGTGTACTTTTTCTCGTCCATGATTACCCTCCTGTAAATGGAAGCACCCCCGCGCCGCAAAACGGCACAGGGGTGCGTTTTTAACACACGGTTCCACCCTGAGTTTTACTCTGAGGGCGCTTTAACGGGCGCCGGCCGCACGCGCTTACTTTATTCGGCGCACGGGCTCCGGAGCGGTGCTGCGCGAACCAGCCGCACGGGGCGCCTTTCAGCCTGGGAGCGCCCTCTCTGCGCCGCGGCACACGGCGCGCAGTTTCTCCATCACTGCCTCTAACCTTTGAAATAATAGCACTATTATCTCCCACTGTCAAGGACGTTATTCTCCATAATCTCCCGGAAAAGCCCAGGAGATTCTGCCGCTCGACGTCCGAAACACTGAAAGTTCTCAAACGTTGAAGCGAAATAGGGTGACGTCGCCGTCCTTCATGACATAGTCCTTGCCCTCCGACCTCACCAGGCCCTTCTCCTTTGCCGCTACCATGCTGCCGCAGGCTTTGAGGTCGTCGAAGGCGACGATCTCGGCCCTTATGAAGCCGCGCTCAAAGTCGGAGTGTATCTTGCCGGCGGCCTGGGGGGCCTTGGTACCCTTCCTGATGGTCCAGGCCCTGCACTCGTCCGGGCCGCAGGTCAGGAAGCTGATGAGTCCCAGCAGCGCGTAGGAGCACTTTATGAGCCTGTCCAGGCCGGACTCCGCCAGTCCCAGCTCCTCCAGGAACATGGCCTTGTCCTCCTCCGGCAGCTCGCCTATCTCCTGCTCGATCTTCGCGCAGATGGGGAGGGTCTCAGCGCCCTCGGCGTCAGCGATCTCCTTCACCGCCTGATAATATTTGTTTTCCATATACCCCGCCATGCCCGCTTCGTCGAGGTTTGCGGCGTAAATGACGGGCTTGAGACTCAAAAGGTCGCAGGTCGAGATGAGCTCCTTTTCGTCCTCGGAGCAGTCATAGCTCCGGGCAGAGCGGCCCTCGTTCAGGTGTTCATAGAGGCCCTCAAACACCTCGGCCTCGTGCAGGAACTTCTTGTCCCCGCCCTTTCCGGCCTTTTTTGCCTTCTCTATGCGCCGCTCGACCAGCTCCATATCCGCCATGATGAGCTCGAGCTCGATTATCTCTATGTCGCGCTTCGGGTCTGCGCCGCCCTCCACGTGGATGATATTCTCGTCGTCGAAGCAGCGCACGACGTGGACTATGGCGTCCGTGCGGCGTATGTTCTCCAGGAACTTGTTGCCCAGGCCCTCGCCCTTGGACGCGCCCTTTACAAGTCCCGCTATGTCCACGAACTCTATGACAGCCGGCGTGTATTTCTTCGGCTTATAGAGCTCAGCGAGGAAGTCCAGCCTCTCGTCCGGCACTGTGACCATGCCGACATTCGGGTCTATCGTGCAGAAGGGGTAATTGGCGCTCTCTGCGCCGGCGTTAGTTATCGCATTGAACAGCGTGCTCTTGCCCACGTTGGGCAGTCCGACGATACCCAGTTTCATTTATCACCGCATCTCCTTAATCTCGCTAATTTAAAGCCAGGCGCACCGCGTCAATCCTTGCGGCGTTTTTGCAGCAGCACAGTCATAAGTTCGCCCATGCCGTCAACTATGAGGCTCACGCCGAACGCCACCACCATCAGCCGCGCCGTACTGAAAGGATTTATCAGTATCACCAGTCCGAGCAGTCCGGGCAGCAGGGCGGACAAAACAAACAGACCTCGCCCGGGATATCCGCCGCGAAACGCGGCCACTGCCAGAGGCAGTTTGCCCACGCAGTCAACAAGCAGCATACAGCCCAGCGCCAGGGGAAGGATGGCAAGTATGCTCTGCGGGCTCACCAGCGCGAAGAGGGCAAAAGCGCCTGCAACAACTGTCAGAAAAAGGTCCCCGGTCAAGCCGATCCCGGCCCGGCGCCCCTGTATATACCGAAACAGGTGGATGAGCCCGTATACCAGTGCGCCGATGGCCAACGCGGTAACGAACATATTACTGACCGCGACAGGATACAAAACCAGAATGACACCGGCCACTATGCAGAATGCCGCCGTCCACAATGAAGCTGAACGTTCCATAAAGAATTTATGCACCGTCTCCCCCTCCTTGTCACGAGCCGGGCTGCCCCGCAAAGCGGAACTGAGGCCGGCTCTCCAGCGGAAACACTCCAAGTTCTGCGCCCTCCAGGGTCTCCCCGCCCATGCGCACCGCGTGGACGCAGCAGCTGTCATAGGTCTTGTAGTAGTACACGCCCTCCCGGGCGTCGGCGCAGCAGGAATAGATAGTCTCGTCCAGTCTGCCCTCCGGCGTGACCACACTGCCCTTTACCATGGCGACGGCGTCCAGCAGGTGGAAAAACCGGCTTATCTCTTCCGGACGCTCTTCACCCATGTCCGCATGGCATTTGAGGAAGCTCATGCGCACGAAGCGCGACATGGGCGAGGCGTCGCCGGGCAGTCCGATGGCGCCCATGCCCTGGCCGTAGGCATTCAGCTCGAGTCCGGGGCAGAAGCTGTTTGCCCCCGTCTCAACGGAGAGCCGGCGGTAGTTGTTCAGGTTCATAAGCTGATATGGATAGGGCGGGTTGTTCGTCAGCACGCCCGGCCTGTCCTCATAAAAGTGCAGCCCGTCCGCCATCGGCTCCGCTATGAGCGAACCGTCTCGCGCGGCTATCTGCCAGTGCAGCGCCGCGAGAGGGTAGCCCGGCGCGAAGGGCTCGGCCAGCAGGCGCACCCGCTCGAGTTTGGCCCTGGCCTCTCTCAGCGAAGCACAGCTGCCCAGTATGAGCGGAATGAGTTCCCAGGGCGCGACGTTCAGCCGCCCGGCCTCCGGAGCGTCGAAATACCTGGCGTTGCCGGGGAAGTACAGTCCGGCCATATACAGGCCCTTTTCGTTCACGGCCTCCGCATAGAGCGGCGTGTCCTCCGCGACGGAGGCCATGCCTATCATTGCATAATGCCGCTCCAGCGGTTCAATGTGCCGGAAGGCAAAGGCATGGGAGCGCGGGGTGACGACCACCTTCTCTCCGAAGTGGTATTCCAGGTCCAGGTTGCGCCCATACAGCTCCCGCTCCGGGAACGCTATGCTCGTACACACAGCAGCATCGACCTCACATTTTCACATCGTCCGGGGCGCGGCAAAGTACCCGTCCCGCAGTTTCAGGGCGGGAATCTCTCCCCGCCCTGGTCCTTTATTTATTCTCTTTGTCCTCAGTCTCGCCGTCGGCGGGCTCGGTCTTGGGCTCTGTCTCCGGCTCCGGCTGTTCCAGCGCGGGTGAGGTGGCGGGCTCGTCGAAGGTGTAGCTGATATGCCTTGCCGGCGGCTCGATGGTGTTGTCGCGCGGCCTGGGCGGCTGCTTCTTCTCCGGCAGCTTGCCGGTATGGCAGTAGCGGCTGAAGTCCTCGCCCTCCATGCTCTCATACTTGAGCAGGTAGTCGGCCAGGCCCTTTATGATATCTGCGTGCTCGGTCAGGATGCTCTCGGCCTTGGCGCTCGCCTCGTCGAAGAGGCGCTTGACCTCCTCGTCGATTATAGCGGCGGTCTCTTCGGAATAGCTCTTCGTCGTGCCGAAGTCGCGGCCTATGAAGATGCTGTGGCCGGAGGAATCGTAGCTGATGGGGCCGAGCCTGTCGCTCATGCCGAACTGCGTGACCATCGCCCGGGCGAGGTTCGTCGCCTGCTGGATGTCGCCGGAAGCGCCGGTCGAGATGTCGTCCAGGAAGAGCTTTTCGCTCACGCGCCCGCCCAGGGACACCACGATGTCCTCGAAGAGCTCCGCGTAGGACTTGAAGTTCTCCAGGTCCTCCTTTGGCCGGAAGTAGGTCGCGCCTCCGGAGGGGCCGCGGGGGATGATGGTGATATAGTGGACGGGGTCCGTGTGCTCCAGAAACTCCGCCACGACGGCATGACCGCCCTCGTGGTAGGCCGTGAGCTTTCTTGCCCTCTCGCTCATGATCTTGCTCTTCTTCTCCGGACCCATCTGCACCTTGCGTATGGCCTCTTCTATCTCGTAGGAGGTGATGAATCGCCTGCCGTTCGAGACAGCCATGAGCGCGGCCTCGTTGAGGAGGTTCTCCAGGTCCGCGCCGGAGAAGCCCGGCGTGCCGCGGGCGATGGAATTGAGGTCCACGTCGTCGCCCAGGGGCTTGCCCCTGGCGTGTACGCGCAGTATGGCCTCCCTGCCCCTTATATCGGGCAGACCGATATATACCCTGCGGTCGAAGCGGCCCGGGCGGGTCAGTGCGTTGTCCAGGATATCGTCGCGGTTCGTGGCCGCCATGACGATGACGCCCTCGTTGTTGGTGAAGCCGTCCATCTCGACGAGCAGCTGGTTCAAAGTCTGCTCTCTCTCATCGTGGCCGCCGCCGAGGCCGGAGCCGCGCTGACGTCCGACGGCGTCTATCTCGTCTATGAAGATGATGGCCGGCGCCACCTTCTTGGCCTGGTCGAACAGGTCACGCACACGCGAAGCGCCGACGCCGACATAGAGCTCGACGAAGTCCGAGCCGGATATCGACAAAAACTGCACGCCAGCCTCTCCCGCGACGGCCTTGGCTATAAGCGTTTTGCCGGTACCCGGAGGGCCTACGAGCAGCACGCCCTTGGGTATGCGCGCGCCCATATCCGTATAGGCGCGGGGATTCTTCAGGAAGCTGACGACCTCCTGCAGCTCGGCCTTCTCTTCGTCGCAGCCGGCCACGTCCGCGAAGGTGACCTTCTTCTGCTCCTCGCTGCCTAGTCTGGTCCTGGCCTTGCCGAACTTGCCGACGCCGGGCGCTCCGCCGCCGGACTTGTTCATCATATAGTACCAGAGCGCAAAGAACACGACGAGCAGCAGCAGGTACGGGATCATGCTTGCCCACCACGGCCAGACGAAGCCCTCGTCCAGGTCATAGTCCTTTATGATGCCTTCGGCGTGCTGCTGATCTATGAGGTCTCCCATCTGCAGGAGGAAATAGCTCACGTCGTAGAGGCTGTACGTCAGCGCCGGGTCGCCGGGCTGGGCTCCTTTTTTGGTGATGATGATGTCGGAGCCCCGTATTACGAAAGACTCCACCTGTTCGCTCTTGAAAAGATCCACCACGTCGGAGTATACCATTTCCTCCGACACGCTCGGCGTAGTCATGGTATAGACAACAGCGAGCAAAATGATCATTATGAGCACATAAAAACCGAGATCTCGCGCCCGGTTCCTCTGAGGTTTCAACTAAACTTCACATCCTTCGGATACTTTCGCTCTATTTCAACGCCTTTTAGGCGTAGATTTCCGGTTTCAAAATGCCGATATATGGCAGGTTCCTATATTTCTCCGCATAATCAAGGCCGTAGCCGACGACGAACGCATCCTCGACCTCGAAGCCGACGTAATCGGCTTTGATATCGGCCCGGCGGCGCGAGGGCTTATCCAGCAGCGTGACTATGCTGATGGAGGCAGGCTGTCTGACGGAGAGGTAGTTCTTGAGGTAGCTCAGCGTCACGCCGCTGTCCAGAATGTCCTCGACGATGATGACGTCCCGTCCAGCGATGTCCCTGGAGAGGTCTTTGTTTATCTTGACGGCGCCGGTGGTAGTCGTCCCGTCACCATAGGACGAGACCGCCATAAAGTCCATCGTGCAGTGGAGTTCCACGCTCCGCAGCAGGTCCGCCATAAAAATGAAGCAGCCCTTCAGCACGCCGACGAATATCGGTTCCTTCCCGGCGAAATCCTCCGAGATCTGCCTGCCCAGTTCGGCTACGCGCTCCTTGAGCTCGGCCTCCGTGAGCAGTATTCTCTCCATATCCTCTCTCATTTTGCCTGTCCCCCGACCCAATTATGAATTTTTGATATATCTATTCTGAGCGCGGCGTCCTCCGGACCTGGCAGCGCGCGTTCCGCCACGCCGAATCCGCAGACCGCCAGCGGCCCCGCGCCGTCTCTCAGGACAGGGACACACACCCGCTCGGCAAGCGTCAGACCCCGCTCCGAAAAGAGCTCTTTCAGCTTTTTCGTGCAGCCGCGCCCCTGCAGTCTTATCCTGTCTCCCGGCTGTCTGGACGTACAGGTTATAGTACCACAGATATTCTCACATTTAAAGAAAAAAGTGTTTAATGAACTGTGAATTTCGCCTGCGCGCTCCAGTCTGCGGCAGATAAGGCTGATCCCCGCCTCCGGTATGAGCGTCTCGCCGTCCAGGACCAGCTCACGCTCGGGCAGGGGTTCCGGCTCCGACTGCGCGCCGAATCTCAGGATGCCGCGCTCTCTCTTGAGCCGTGTCCCCGGCAGGCTGAGGTAGCCCAGACCCGCGCCCCCTGCCAGCTCCAGCGCCGCCTGCACCTGCTGCTCGGACATGGAAACGCCCGCAGCCAGGCGCAGCGCCCGGGTCGATACCGGCAGCGGCAGCTCCAGCAGCTCCGCGCAGGGTATGCCCTCCGGGTGCTCCGCAAGGAACTTCTCCGCCAGGCCGGAAAGGAAGTCCTCGTCCCGCCTCAAAAGCACGGCCGCCCGTCCGGCCGCCTGCGCGAACTCCGGGTTCACGCTCAAAAGCGCCGGCACCGCCCTGTGCCGTATGCGGTTGCGCGCGTAGTCGTCACGCGCGTTCGAGCTGTCCTCCACGTGGGTTATACCCCGCTCCGCGAGGTATTCCTCCACCTCGCGCCGGGTGACGCCGAGCATCGGCCTTATTATCCGCCCGCGCCGCTCCGGTATGCCGCAGAGACCCCGTAGTCCCGCGCCGCGGGCCAGGTTCAGGAGCATGGTCTCGGCGTTGTCATCCGCGGTATGCGCCGTGGCGATGGCGATGGCGCCTATTTTGTCCGCTGTCTCCTCCAAAAAGGCGTATCTCAGCCTTCTGGCGGCGTCCTCCTCACCCAGGCCCATGCGCGCGGCAAAGGCCGCGACCTCGCCGCGGCCGAAATGAGCTCTTATGCCCAGGGCCTCGCAGAGCCCGCGCACGAAGTCCTCGTCCCTGTCCGACTCCGCACCGCGCAGGCAGTGGTTGAAGTGCGCGCACTCGAGGACGTAGCCCGTCTCCCCTGCGAGCTCCCTGAGCTTGTGCAGCAGATATACTGAATCCGCCCCGCCGGAGACCGCACAGAGCAGCACGCCGGAGCGCGGCAGCAGCGACTCATTCATCGTCGTGCCTCTTGTCGAGTGCGACGAAGCTGGTGTACTCAGGCAGCCACATCATATTCAGCGTACCCGTCTGGCCGCGCCGGTTCTTGAGGATGATGAGCTCTGCCTCGTTCGGGTTCTCGCACTCTTGATTATAGTATCCTTCCCTGTATATGCCCATGACGACGTCGGCGTCCTGCTCGATGGCGCCGGACTCGCGCAGGTCGGAGAGCATGGGCCTTTTGTTCTGCCTCTGCTCGTTTGCGCGCGAGAGCTGGCTCAGGCAGAGCACGGGGACGCCCAGCTCCTTTGCCATTATTTTCATCATTCGGCTTATGTCCGACACCGCCTGGGTGCGGCTCTCGTTGGCCCAGCTGTTGCCGCTTCCTGCCGACTGCATGAGCTGCAGGTAGTCCACTACGATGAGGCCCAGGTTCTTGAGCCTGCGACACTGGGCGTTCATATCCGCAACGGTGAGGCTGGGATTGTCGTCTATTCTGATGTCCGTTTCGCTCAGGACGCCCGCGGCGGAGCCTATGCGCTTCCACTCGTCCTCCGTGAGGCGGCCGGTCTGGAGCTTTTTGCTGTCCACGAGCGCTTCCCCTGCGAGCAGGCGCATAACGAGCTGTTCCCTCGTCATCTCGAGCGAGAACACGGCGACGGTCTTGTTCGTGGCCTTTGCCGCCGCGAGGGCGATGTTCAGGCCGATACTGGTCTTGCCCATGCCTGGCCTGGATGCCACGAGCACGAGGTCGCCGGGGCCGAGGCCGAGGATGGCGCTGTCCAGCTCGCGCATACCGGTGGTTATGCCGGGCGTGCCGCCCTCGGAGAGCGCGGCTTCGGAGATGCCGTCGTAAACGCGCTGGACCACTGTGGACACAGGCTCCAGCCCGCCGAGATTCCTGTCCTTGCCCAGGGCAAAGATCTTCCGCTCCGCGGCCTCAAGCGCGCTGTCCGCCTCGCCCGCGCCCTCGTAGACCATCTTCGATATCTCGTCCGCCACCGTACCCAGGGCGCGCAGGAGCGCGCGGTCACGCACGATGGCCGCGTATTCCAGCACGTTCGCCGCCGTCGGCGTGACGAGCATGAGCTCCTTGAGGTACTGCTCGGTATTCTCCTGGCTGACGCCGCGGACCTTCATCTGGTCCAGCACCGTCACCGGGTCCACCGTCTGGCCGTAGGCAAACATGGCGAACACGGTCTCGAAGATGTCCCTGTTCGCCTGTATATAGAAGTCCGCGGGCTTCAGCTTGTCAATGACCTCGGGGATGCAGCGCGCGTCTATGAGTATGGAGCCGAGCACAGCCTGCTCCGCCGCCGCGGAATACGGCGTGCGCCTCCCCAGGAGTTCGTCCATCTGAGACCTCCGGTCTTATTTCTGCTCCGTAACTATGAGGTTTATCGTCCCGGAAACCTCGTAGCCCAGCTTTGCCTTGACCTCGTAGGTCCCGAACTGCTTGATTGGCTCCGCCTGGACGATCTTGTTCTTTTCTATCTCTATCCCGTGCTGGGCGCGGAGCGCGTCGGATATCTCCTGGCTGGTGACGGCGCCGAAGAGCCTGCCGCCCTGTCCGGCCTTGGCCTGGATGCGCACCACCACGCCGGAGAGCCGCTTTGCGTTCTCCTCGGCCAGCGCCTTTTCCTTGGCCATCTGCGCGGCCTTTGCCTTTTCCTTGAGCTTTATGGCGTTAAGGGCGTCCGCCGTGGCCTCGCTCGCCAGTTTGCGCGGCAGCAGATAGTTGCGCGCGTAGCCGTCGGAGACCTCTTTCATCTCGCCCTTCTTGCCCTGCCCTCTCACGTCTACGTTGAATATGACCTTCATGGCTCTACTTCCTTTCCCAAAGCCGGACTCAGCCGTCCAGATAGTCGTCTATTGCGGCGAAGAGGCTGTTTACGGCGTCCCTGAGGCTCGTATCCTTGAGCTGCGCCGCCGCGGCGGAGCGGTTGCCGCCGCCGCCCAGCTTCTCCATTATCATCTGTGCGTTCATGTCGCCTATGGACCGGGCCGAGATATTCGCGCCTCCGTCGTCCGTCGGCGTGACGACGAAGGACACCTCCACGCCGGAGATGTTCAGCAGCTCGTCCGCCGCCTGGGCCACCACGACCCTGTCCTGCGGGGTCTGCGGAACGGCCACTGCGATGTTGCCCCGATAGAGCTGAGCGCTCTGCAATATCTTATACCGCGCAACGGTGTGCTCCATGTCGTTCTGCAGGAGCTTTTTGACCTCCGTCGTGTCTGCGCCGGCCCTGCGCAGGAAGGCCGCCGCGTCGAAGGTGCGCTCGCCCGTGCGGATGGTGAAGTTCTTCGTGTCGAGCACTATGCCCGCCAGCATGGCCTCGGCCTCGCTGCGCAGGATGTCCTCCGTCTCCACGGTCTCCTGCAGGACCTCGCTCATGAGCTCGCAGACCGAGGAGGCGTAGGGCTCGTGGAACATGAGGTCCGCGTTCTGGATATAGGATGCGGCGCGCCTGTGGTGATCTATGACCGCCACCCTGTTGCAGGCGTCCAGGAGATTCTGGTCCTCCACCTGTTCCGGCCTGTTCGTATCCACCACGACGAGGAGGCTCCGCCCGTCGGCCTGGAGCATGGCGTCCTGGGGCGTTATGAAGGCGTTGCGGTATTCGGGCTCGTTTTTCATCCGCTCTATGAGCAGGTGCGAGCTGTTCTTGACCGGGTCTATGACGATGCGGCAGAGCCTGCCCTTTTTCCTGGCTATGCAGCAGACCGCCACCGCGGAGCCGACGGCGTCCAGGTCCGCGAACTTGTGGCCCATGACGAACACACGGGAGGAGTCCGCGATGAGCTCGGCCAGGGCGTTCGCCATTACGCGGCTCTTGACCTTTGTCCTGGTCTCGACCTCGTTGCCGCGCCCGCCGAAGAACTCGAAGTTGAAGCGGTTTTTTATGACCGCCTGGTCGCCGCCCCTGGAGAGCGCCATCTCCGCCGCCAGGGAGCTGAACTGGTAGTCCTCGCCGAAGCCGGAGCCGTCGTGTCCGACGCCTATGCTTATCGTGGCGTGTATGCCCGAGGGGCTGACCACCGAATGGACCTGGTTCAGCAGCGCGAACTTCTCGGCCTTCATGGATTCCAGCCAGCGCTCCTCGAAGATGAACACGTATCTGTCCCTGTCGTACCGGCGCAGGAAACCGTCCTTGCCGTCGCACCACTGTGAGATGCTGTCCTCTACGGCGTCGCGCAGGTCGTTTTTGATCCTGTCCGGGTGGTTTTTCACGAGCTCGTCGTAGTTGTCTATGACGATGGTGGCGATGACCGGGCGGGAGTCCTCGTATTTTATGCGGATATCGTCATACTCCGTGACGTCCACCCAGTAGGCGATGCCCATGAAACCGTGACCCTGGTCGCCCTCCGCGTCCGCGGGGCGGATGATATTGCCGTGAATCTGGTATTTCCTGTCTCCCATGGCGAGCAGGCCGGGGTACTGGGTCTTGCCCTCGAGCAGCCACTTGCCGCTGAAGGAGGGGACCAGCTCGTCCAGCCGCGCCTCGAAGCGCGAGCCGGAGACCCCGCACATGTTGAAAAAGATTTGGTTTGCCCAGATGACCCGCGAATCGTTCAGCGAGAACACTGCCATCGGCAGTGGGAAGTTCAGCAGCGTGTTGTTTTTGGCTGTATCCGCGTCGTAGGTTACGGATTCGATGTATTCCATAAGCTCGCGCCGCTTCCGCCTCGAGACGAAGAGCGAGCAGATGACGAGCAGCAGGATGACCCCGCCCTCTATGGCGGCGAGCAGGTATTGCCCGAAAAACAGCGACGCCGCGGCAAAGGCAACCATGAAGAAGAGATATAGCCTTATATTCGGCTCGACGAGCCTCTGTATCTTTTTATTCACGGCAGCGCTATCCTCCTTGTTTATGTCTCATACGGCAGCGACATCGCCAGGCCCGTCCCGAGCTCCGCGTCGAAGCCCAGCGCGCGGTACATCCCGAGTTGCGCGTCCGAGCCCATGACGGAAAGGCTCTGCATACCCTGTTTGCGGCAATACTCAGCAGCCTTTTCCACCAGCATACGCGCGACGCCCCGGCCGCGGAAGGCAGGCTCTATGTAAAAGTCTCCAAAGACGCCCGCGTCCCAGCAGGTGAGGCTAGAAAAGCAGCGGCTCACCGAGCACAAGCCAACGGGCCGGCCCTGGCGCTTGACGGTTATAAAAGCCACGCGCCCCGCGCTCATCGCGCCTATCATGCGCGAGCGGCCCATGCTGTCCGGCGGTGTCTCGCCTATGGCCGAGAAGAAGCTCAGCTCCAGCGCCCAGAATTCCTCGATCCCGTTTGCCAGGCCGACTGTCATTGGCGCGTCCTCCTCGGGCGGAAGCAGCATGAGCGGCTCACCCTGGGCGTCCACGCCGTTGCGCATGAAGCCGAAGCGAGACCAGAAGCGCTCGCGCCGCTCGTCCGAGCAATTGAGCTCGGCAAACTTCGCGCCGTTTTCGCGGCCCCAGCTGAGCAGAGCCTCGGCGCAGGCCGCTCCGGTGCCGTTCCCGCGGAACTCAGGGTAGACGCAGAACTCCAATATGAACTGCTTGCCGTCCTCCGTGTCGTAAATGACCGTGAGCGCCAGGCCGATCTCCTGTCCGCCGCGCCTGAAAACCAGGTACTTCGCCGGGTTGAAGCGGCGAGCGTGCAGTGTCTCGATGTTCTTTTTATACTCCTCCGAGCAGTGGTAGCAGTTCTCCTCGCCCGGGAAGATGTCGCGTTCAAAGTATTCCCTAAGCCCCCGCCAGAAGCGCTCGCACTCCTCCTGAGCGCTGCATTCAAGGACCTCTATGCCCTCCGGCATGGCAGTCCCTCCCCTTATCATCGTAGTTTTTTATTATATCAAATGTGGTCAATCTTTACAACAATATTTCTCTGTGCGCTCCAAATAATATGGACATGAAAGCTATCATTATGGCTGGCGGCGAGGGCCGCAGGCTGAAAGCCGTTACCGGAAGTCTGCCCAAGCCCATGGTGCCGCTTTTGGGCAAGCCGCTCATGGAGCGCACGATCGAGCTGCTCCGCGCGAACGGCGTAACTGAGATCTGCGCCGCCCTGGGCTACAGGCCCGCTCCCATCATCGAGCATTTCGGAGACGGCTCTAACTTCGGCGTACACCTCTGCTACCGCATCGAGGACAGTCCCCTCGGCACGGCGGGCGGGGTCAAAAACTGCATGGACTTTGTCGGAGACGAGGCCTTTCTCGTCCTCAGCGGGGACGCAGCCTGCGACTTCGAGCTCAAAAAGCTCATCTCCGAGCACGAGCGTTCCCGTCCCGCAGTCACACTCGCGCTCTATGAGAGCCGGGACCCGCTGCGCTATGGACTTGTCGTCCCGGACCCGGCTGGCAGCGTGCGCTGCTTCATCGAAAAGCCGCCATGGGAGCGCGTCGTGACGAACCTTGTGAACACGGGCATCTACGTCGTGGAACCGCGGGCGATGGAGCTCGTGCCTCGAAACGAGAGCTTTGACTTTGCCTCCGGGCTGTTCCCGGCACTCCTGGAACGCGGCGAGGAGATACGCGGCCTGGCGCTGGACGGATACTGGTGCGACATAGGCACGCCCCGCGCCTATTTCCAGACCTGCCTGGATGCCTTGGACGGAAAGCTCAGGCTGCCCGACCTGCCGCGCGAGCCCGCTCCGAAGGCCGAGCCGGAGCGGCGCAAGGCCCTGGGCAAGGGTCCGGGTGCGGAGCGACGTGTCCCCTGCCGGGACAGGGCGAGGCTCATGCGCGCTTTGTCTGAAACGATGATGGAGGCCGGTGCCGCCCTCGACGACGGCATAAGCCTTAGCTCCGAGCACTGCGCCCTGCGCATCTCGCCGGACCCGGAGCGCGAGGAGCTGCGCATCGAGACCTCCGCCGGCGACGAGACCTTTGCAAAGGAACTTGCAGACACCCTCGGCAGAATGACGGAGGGCCTGGAAAGTCAGGCAGAAAAAGGAGAATAATATACAAATTTGATGCAGCTTTGATGCAAACGCGATACAAACAGGGTGTAAGCTGGAGAAAACTGAAGGGAGTGACCCGCATGAAAAGACGCCTCTGCACCCTGTTTGCCGTTCTAGCCCTGCTGCTATCGCTCTGCGCCTGCGGCGGAGAGACGCCCTCGGCGCCCGTCTCCGGTCTGCCCGAGCCTCTCCCCAGCGAGAGCGGAACAGCGGAGACGGTCCGCCGCTACATATCCGAGCCCCTTGACCTGCCCGAGGACGCGGCATCCATCGCCGCCACGTACCGAAACGAGGACGGCAGCATCGCCCTTGTCTCTACGGCAGACGAGTATCTGTCCAACCCCGACGGGACCAACACGAACTTCTCCACCGCCCGGCTCTGGCGCAGCACTCCCGGCGGAGAGGCGGAGCTCGCCGCCACGCTCTATGAAAACGCCGTGGACCGCTGGACCTCGAATTTTGTCTTTGCCCCGGACGGCACTCTCTGGTGCAGCTGGCGCGCGGAAGTAGGGGCGGGCATGAGCTACGCCCGGTATTCGCAGGACGGCGCCGAGCTCTGCAGCTTCGGCCCCGAGGCCTTCCCAGATGCTCCGAGCTCCGTCAGATTCTGCGCGGACTCCGAGGGCCGGCTCTGCCTGGTCTCCGAGGCCGGAGGCCGGTTTTGCGTCCTCGTCTATTCCACAGACGGCGCCGGACCAGTGCTGGAAGCTGAGCACCCGCTCGGTGAGGACTGCGGCTACATAATAGGCATCTCGCCCATGGACGGCGCGCTGCTGCTGAGCTGTCTTGACGAGACGGGCTACGCCGCCAGGCTGCTCGAGCTCTCCACCGGCGAACTCAAAGGCCCCTTCCACGGCCCCTCCGCCCAGGGCTATGCCGCAGGGCCGGGGAACAGCATCCTTGCCTTGGGGGCTTTCTCGCTCTACAGTCTGGACCCCGTAAGCGGCGAGTCCGAAAAGCTCTGCGACTACCTTGAACTCGGCGTCTCCCAGGGTCCCGAGGCCTTCTATGACGACGGCAGCTTCCTCGTCTCCTATTATGACATGGATGCAGGCGGTAGGCGCTGGTCGCTCGTCACACCGCAGGAGGGCGTGCAGCCCGCCGTAAAAATACGCCTTGCCCTCAGCTATTTTGACTCGTATTCAAGCGCGTATAATATCTACAACCTCGCCGCCGAGTTCAACCGCCTCAACCCCGGCGTCTGCATTGAGCTCGTGGACTACACCGCATACAACACGGCCGAGGACGAGCTTGCCGGTACGGTTGCCCTCGCGGCGGACATGTACAGCGGCAACTGCCCGGACATACTCATGCTCGAGGGAATAAACTACCACAGCTGGGCAAGGCGCGGCATGCTGCTTGAGCTCAACTCCTTCATGGACGGGGAGGATGGCATAGACCGGTCGCTGGTTTTTGACGGCTGGCTTCGCGCGCTTGAGACGAACGGCGGTCTCTACTGCCTGCCCGCAGGCTTCATCATGTACACGACGGCCATCTCGGACGCATATCTCGACGGGCGCGAGGGCCTGAGCTTTGAGGACGTGGACGCCATAATGCAGGAAAATCCCCGGCTCGAATACGCCGTGGGCCTGAACACCTCCAGGGACGTCTATCTCGAGAGGGCGCTCTCCTTCTGCGCCTCCCGGCTCATGGACTGGAACAGCGGCACATGCGACTTCACGGGCGGGCTCTTCGAGGCCATACTCGAGCAGGCGGCAAAGCAGCCCGAGGAAGCGGTGACAGGCCAGGGTACCCAGTTCGGCTATGAATGGCACTACAATGAGCAGCAGATGCTCGCCGAGGGCAGGCAGCTGCTATACACAACGAACACCGGGCTCCGCTACCTGCGCGTGTTCAGCGACGCCCTGGGCGAGGATTTTACTTTCTGCGGCTTTCCCGGCTCCGGCAGCCCCGGCGCCGTACAGCCGGTCGGGCTCATGGGCGTGAGCGCCTCCACAGAGCACCCCGAGGAGTGCTGGGCCTTCATGAAAACGCTGATAACCGAGAATTCCTCCGTCATGGACGGCAGCACACCCCTGCGCAGCGCGGCCGAGGCCCAGGTAGAAAGCTACCTCAAAGACCTCGCCGGCTGGCGCGAAAACGGTTACGACCTCACGGCGGACATGGGCAAGATAACCCAGCGCGGCCTGGAGCTCTACGACAGCGTGAGCATAACCTACGGCATGGACGCCGAGGCCCTGTCCATCATAAAAGACGCTGCCGCGGCCTACTTCGCCGGCGCCAAGAGCGCCGCGGAAACCGCCCAGGAGGTGCAAAGCCGCGTCTCCACCTACATGGCCGAGCAGAGCTGAACACCACAAAACAAAGGCCCCGCCTGCCTTGCGGCAGACGGGGCTTCGCCTTTTTACTTTACGAGGCTCTCAAGCATCTCCACGACCTGGGCGACGGTTCGTACGTTGCCCGCGCGCTCGTCGGTTATGACGATGTCGTACTCTTCCTCGATCGACATGACCAGCTCGACCACGTCCAGGGAATCCGCGCCGAGGTCCTCAAAAATATCGGTCTCGGGCGTGATACGCTCGGGCTCGACCTCCAGCTGATGCGCGAGCAGTTCGCGCACGGTTTCAAAAATCATACCTTTTCCCTCCACTTTTGCTCAGCTCCACTCGCGGCTCTTGGGGCGGGTGTCCTCCTGCCTGTTCGGCCTCTCGTAGGAGACGACCACGCGGCGGTTCGGCTCGGTACCAGTGGAGCTGGTGGAAACGCCCTCGAAGTTCTGCAGGGCGGTGTGGATCACATGGCGTTCGTAGGAGTTCATGGGCTCAAGCGCCATGCTGCGCTTGTACTTCACGACCTTGGCGGCCATCTTCTCCGCCAGATGGACAAGGCTCTCCTCGCGCTTGGCCCTGTAGCTCTCGGCGTCTACGTTTATGTGGCAGCGCTTCTCGCCGCCGCGGTTGATGGCATAGTTCGTTAGGTGCTGGATGGCGTCCAGCGTTTCGCCCCTGCGGCCGATGACAGCGCCCATGCCGGGGCCGGAGAGGTTCACCAGGAGCCCGCCGTTCTCGCGCTCGGTGATCTCTATCTCCGCCTTGACGCCCATGCGGTCCAGGAGACCGCGCAGGAAACTCTCGGTGTCCGCCTTGACTCCCTCGGTGTACTTCGGCCCGGCCGGGGCCTTGGCGGGAGCTTCCGCCTTCTTCGGCTTTTCAGGGGCCGGGGTCTCGGCGGGGGCGCTCTCCTGAGTGGCGGGAGCCTCCGCGGGTTCTTCGTCCGGGACCTCATACTCCACGCGCACCACCGCGGGCGAGGAGCCTATGCCCAGAAACCCGCTCTTTGCACGCTCGACTATCTCCACGGAGACGTCGTCCCGGTCCAGTCCCAGCTCGCGCAGGGCGGCGGCCAGGGCCTCGTCCTCGGTCTTGCCGGACTTTTCAAGATATTTTTTCATTCTTTATTCTCCTGATCCTCGTCGTTCTCGGGCAGGTTCTCGGCGGTGCTCTCGAGCACGTCGTCCTCGACATCAAAGTCTATGGACTCGCCGAATTCGGACTCCGCAGCTGCGGCCAGCGTGGCCTCCTCGGCGGCCTCGGGGTTTTCGAATCTGTCCGCCACATAGGCGCGGCCGCGCGCATACCTGCGGTTGCCGACCTGTGAGGCCGGCTTCTCCGGCTCCGTCACGCCAAGGCGCTCGCGCCGCGCGGCGCGCTCCTCGCGCTCCGCCGCAGCCTTGCGCTCCGTGTCCTGCTGCTTCTGCTGCGCCTGCTGTTTTTTCTTGCTCGTGTTGCGGTTGACGTTCGTCGCGTTCATCGCGCGCAGACGTTCTGTCTCCTGGCGCTTGCGCTCGAGTTCTTCCTCCCTCGCGCGCTCGCGCTCCAGGCGCTCCGCGTCCTCCAGGTCCATCTGCTTTTTGTAGATCTTCGTCAGCACCACGTCTCGAATGACGCCGAGAACGCTGTTCATGATCCAGTAAAGGCCCATTGCCGCCGGCATGATGAAACCTATCCAGAGGCTCATGAGAGGCATTATGAGCAGCATCGTCTTGTTGGTGCTCTGCTGCTGGGCGTTCATCGTCGTCGTGGTCGGGTTCATCTTCTGGCTGATATAGATGGAGAGGTAGCTCAGGCCGGTGGAGATGATCGGGATGAGGAACAGGCCGATCACTGCCCAGGCGCCGGCAGAGAAGTCAAAGGTCCAGAACTTCCAGTTCGGCGTGCTCGAGAGGTCCAGCCCGAGGAAGTTGTAGTCCATCTGCACCAGCTTGTCCGACAGTCCGGCAAACTGGTCGAAGTGGTCGCTTATAAACTTTGCCTGGAATATCTCCTCATAGAAGGTATTCGTGGAAGTCGTATAGTTGGACATGGCGTAGCCCAGCTGGGACAGCTTGTCCCCGATAGCGCCGCCGGCGGCGATGGTCGCCGCGTCTATGCCCATCATGATCGTCAGAGGCTTCACCACCGCGCGGTACAGGGCGAGCAGTATCGGGAAGGGCAGCAGGCTCCAGAGGCAGCCGGACATGGGGTTTGCCTTCTCCTCACGGTAGAGGCGGGCCATCTCCTCGTTGAGCTTCTGCTGGTTGCCCTCGTGCTTTCTCTGCAGCTCTTGGATACGGGGGGTCAGTCTGGTCATGCGCATCATGCTCTTCTTGCTCTTTGCCATAAACGGCAGCAGAACCAGCGTCACGCACAGCGAAAACAATATCGTCGCCAGGCCAAAGTTGCCGGTCAGCTCGTAGAGCTTCATCATGAGCCAGCCAAAGGGTTTTGCTATCGTATCTAACATCTTTTTCGCTCCTCAGTGGGTATAGTCCCGGAAAACCGGGCGTTTGCTCGCGCGGGAGCTTCACGGCACGGGGTCATAAAACTCGTGCTCTCCGAAGTGGAAGGGGTGACAGCGGGAAAGCCTTTTCAGAGCAAGCCAGCCGCCTTTGAGCGCACCGTATTTCTCGATCGCCTCGAGCGCGTACTGCGAACAGGTTGGGATAAAGCGGCAGCAGGGCGGCGTCAGCGGAGATATCCTCCGCCTATAGAACCGTATCATAGCTATGAGCAGCTTCTTCACTCCTCATTCTCCTCAGTCAGCAGGCCGAGCCCGGCGCAGGCCTTCAGGAATTCGCGCTCGAGCCTCCAGTAATCCGCCCCGACGCTCCGCGAGCGGGCTACGACTACCAGGTCGTGCCCGCGGCAAAGCCGGCCTTCATTCAGCCGGTATATCTCGCGCAGCTTGCGCCGCACGCGGTTGCGTACGACCGCGCAGCCGAGCTTGTTCGAGACGGTGAAGCCGAGCCTGTTTCCCGCCTTCCCATTCCGCCTTGCATAGACTACAAGGCATGGCTCCGCCGCACTCCTCCCCTTGCGGTAGGCGCGCCGGAACTCATAGTTCAGTTTGAGCGAGTCGGTAAACTCCAACTGCTTCCCCTCCGCCACTGGTACCCGCGCTGGGTCTTGCGGGACTCAGTAGGAGAGGCGGGCCCTGCCCTTCGCGCGGCGGCGGGAGAGTACCTTGCGGCCGTTGCGGGTGGCCATTCTCTTGCGGAAGCCGTGCTCCTTCTTGCGCTGGCGCTTCTTCGGCTGGTAAGTGCGAACCATAGTCGATACATCCTTTCTTGACGTTATACTCAACAGCGGCCAGGGTCTTGCGCAGCCGCCGCAGTTGACAATAGAAAACCTCTGCCAGGACACTGGCAGAGGTTAATTATATCTCAGTTTGCAGTTTGCTGTCAACGATTATTTCTCTTCATCCCCGGTTTTTGCCGTGCCGGGGTCGAGATATTCGTCCGGAAGCTCGATATATTCGTCCTCTCCGCCCTCGCCTTCTTCGCCCATCGGCTCGAACTCGTCCTCCGGGCTGGGTGGCGGGACCTCGTCGTCTATATCATCCGTGGCGGGCGCGTTGGGGAAGCGAGAGAGTATGTCCTCCTTGCGCCTGAGGTTCGAGACTATGAGCCAGGAGATAAAAAGCTGCATCCCAGCGAGACCCACGAACATGAGCTGCATAGCCATCAGCCTCTCATCCGGCAGTGTGACAAAGCACATATAGGCCCCAAACTGGCAGAAAAACAGAGCAGAAAACGGCCTGGGCCGGCCGTAGGCGTAGCCTGCGACGAAGTAGAAGGCCAAAAGCGAGCTGGCTATTGCCAGGATCTCCGGCGCGTAGCTCCACACAACGGAGGTGACGGCGTCCTGTCTGTAGCTCACGATGAGCCAGAAGCAGCAAAACACGATGGGCAGGGCCGAGGCTATGCAGAAGCCCGCCTCCCTTGGCGAGCCCTCAGGCGTCTCTCCCCCGCGACCCATCGTCATCCCGACGAAGCCGCCCACGGAGAGGATGCCCAGCAGCGCCAGCACGCGCAGCAGCGTGGAGAAATCCGCTCCCAGAGGCGTCTCTGCGTCGCCAGCGGTGAAGAGCAGCAGCACTCCTCCAGCCGTCATTATGAGCGCGACGAGGATGAGCACCGGCTTGTGCAGGACGGTAGCCCCCTTGAGGGCGGCGGCCATGTCCGGCGGGGAAGCAAGGTTCAGGTTTTTCCGGAAATACAGCGTGAAACCGTAGAGCACGGCGGCCGCTGCAATGCATAGCAGCATCAGCGCCACTCCCCAGAAACTCCCGCTCTTATAAAGACCGTTTTCTTCAAAAGCGGTCATATTCTGCAGCCAGCGGCTGAACACGCCGAAGGCGGAAAAGACGCAGGTCGTGCTTGTTATAGTCAAGGCGAGTTTACGCATATGGCGAGAACCATCCAAATAAGAATTACCAGGGGCTTGTCATATCATTGTAAACCCAGTCCAGCCTCAAGTCAACAGCAAAGGAGGCACAAAATGAGAACCATAACCGCGGCTGCGCTGCTCTGTCTCATACTGGCCCTGGCCCTGCCGCTCGTAATATCTGCCCACAGTGAACCGGAGGAGGACCCGCCCGCTTCGGGCGACGTCGCGGGTATGGACTCCGAGCTCAGCTTCAGCGTCCTGACTGACGGCTCAATAGAGACCGTCACCATGTCGGACTGGCTGCCCGGAGTCGTTGCGGGCGAGATGCCCGCCTCCTTCGAGCCGGAGGCGCTCAAGGCCCAGGCCGTGGCCGCGCGCACCTACATAATGTACAGCATGGGCCGGGAAAAGTCCGCCCACCCTGAGGCAGACGTCTGCGACGACCCCGGCTGCTGCAAGGCTCACGCCTCGGACGAGACCCTGCGCCAGAACTGGGGCGAAAGCTACGAGTCCAACTGGGCCAAGATCCTGGAGGCAGTGCGCTCGACGGACGGAGAGTACATGAGCTACGGCGGCGAGGTCATCCAGGCAGTTTTCCACTCCTCCTCGGCCGGACGCACGGAGGACTCCGCCGCCATCTGGCAGGCCCAGCCCTACCTCGTCAGCGTGGACAGCCCCGAGACTGCCGAGGACGTGCCGAACTACGTCAGCTCCCTCAGCGTCAGCCCCGAGGACTTCAAGAGCACCGTCCAGACCCTCCACCCCGAGGCCCAGCTCGATGGTGACCCGGCCTACTGGCTCGGCGCCGCCGTGCATGACGCATCCGGCCGCGTCGAGTCGGTGGACATAGGAGGCGCGCAAGTCCCCGGCACCGAACTGCGCACTCTCTTCGAGCTGCGCTCCACCGCCTTCGCCTTGGACTACACCCCAGACGGCTTTCTCTTCACCGTAACCGGCTACGGCCACGGCGTCGGCATGAGCCAGTACGGCGCCAACGTCATGGCCGAGGACGGCGCAGACTATGAGGAGATACTCACCCACTACTACCCCGGAGCAGAATTAACACGTGCAACATAAAATATTTAATGTTTGTCGTTAAATTATAGTTGACATTCGTTAATCTATATGCTATGCTGGCCTCAAGGAAAGGAGGCGGCGCAAATGGAAGCACAGGCTGGAAAGCTGTTCAGAACTGGCAAAGCGCTTAGAATCTTGCTGACAGTGTTCAACGTTGTGCTCGTTATCGGGTGCGTTCTGACGGCAGCAGAGCTGCTTGGATACATATCCAGGCCATTCGGCGAGGTGGCGTTTATCGTTGAGGCTGTGGAGCACACTGTGGGTTCAAGGGTGCTCCTGGATATCGGTTCAATTGCATATGTGGTATGCATCATCATTGTTTTTACATGCTGTATCAGGATGACACTGAAAATGTCGCAGGACAAATACCCGTTCAATGCTGAAAACGTGCACCTGCTGCGCAGGATGGCCCTGGTATACATCGTGGCCGCTGCGGCTGCCCTGCTGTTCAGCACCATGAACGCCGTGGCCTCGGGCATGGGCATTGGCAATGTGGTTTTGTCAGCCGTGATGAGCGCGGCACAGCAGATCGTCATCGCCCTGCTGCTCCGGTTTTTGGCGGACGTGTTCGAATACGGTGTGGAGCTGCAGCAGCTCTCAGACGAGACCCTTTGAAGGTGATATAAGTGCCGATAATACTCAGACTTGACCGCGTCATGGCGGACCGGAAAATGTCCCTCAACGAGCTTGCCGAGCGCGTGGGCATCGCGAACGTGAACCTCTCGAAAATCAAGACTGGCAAGGTCAGCGCCATACGCTTTTCGACGCTTGAGGCCATCTGCGAGGCCCTGGACTGCCAGCCCGGCGATATTCTAGAATATTCCCCTCCCAGATCCGAGTGAGCTCTCAAACCGCCCGCTGCGCCTTGGCGCGGCGGGCACCGCTTTTTTCTGGAGCCTTCAGCGCCCGGCGCGTCCTGACTATGACCGTAGCGGAGAGGACAAAGGTCAGGACGTCCGAGACCGGCATGGAGAGCAGTATCCCGTCCAGTCCGAAATAGGCCGGCAGCAGCAGCGCAAAACCCACGCCGAAAATTACCTCGCGCACCATGGACAGCAGCGTAGAGGCCGCGGCCTTGCCCAGGGATTGGAGATAGATAAAGGTCGCCTTGTTCACGCAGGCCAGTATCGTGGTGGAAAGATAGATGCGGAAGGCGCGCAGGGCAAAGAGCGTGTAATATTCGCTCTCGTTCGCCGCGCCGAACACCGCTATGAGCTGACCCGGGAACAGCTCGACCACGAGCAGCGCCGCAGCCCCGACGCCCGCCTCCGTAAGGAGCAGCAGTCTGAACAGCGCCAGCGCGCGGTCGTTTCGACCTGCGCCTATGTTATAGCCCACGATGGGTATGCAGCCCGCAGCCAGCCCCACGGCCGCAGAAATGACTATCTGAAAGACCTTCATCACTATGCCCTGCACTGCCATGGGTATCTGCGCATACTGCTCGAGTGAGAACACCGGATCGAGCGCACCGTACTTGCGGAGCATGTTGTTCACTGCGGCCATTGCAGCGACGATGGAGATCTGCGAGAGGAAGCTGCATATGCCCAGGGGCAGAAAACGCCGCATAAGCCGTAGATCCAGCCGGAAACTGCCCCGCCCCAGGCGCACCGACTTCATCCGGCAGAGATACCAGACTGAGAGTCCCGCTGTCAACATCTGCCCAAGCACCGTTGCCACGGCCGCTCCCATCATGCCCCATTTGAAGGCGAAAATGAACACCGGGTCCAATATTATGTTAACCGCGGCTCCCGATACCGTTGCAGCCATGGCAAAGCGGGGGCTGCCGTCGGAGCGTATGACGGGGTTCATGGCCTGGCCGAACATATAGAACGGTATGCCGAGCGTTATCCAGAAAAAATACTCCTTCGAGAAGCGGAAAGTCTCCTCATTGACCCTCCCTCCGAACATGGCGAGTATCCCGTCATCGAAGGCCAGGTATATTGCAGTGACCGCCAAACTCACGAGCAGGCTGAGTACGACGGAGCAGCCGACGCTCCGGTGCGCGTCCTCCCGCGCCCCGGAGCCCAGACAGATGCTGACGAAGTCGCAGCAGCCGTCCCCTATCATTACGGCCAGGGCCAGGGCGACGACCGTCAGAGGAAAGACGACGGTGTTCGCCGCATTGCCGTAGGAGCCGAGGTAGTCCGCGTTGGCGATGAAGATCTGGTCCACGATGTTATATAGAGAGGCCACCAGCAGGGAGATGACACAGGGCAGGCAGTAGCGCCTCATGAGCCGTCCCAGCGGCTCCGTTTCGAGAAATGCGTTGGATCTTTCTTTCAAAAATATCCCTCACGATCAAAATAAATAAGACAGCGGGCGGCCAACCGGATTTACGCAGTTATGCCACTCGCTGTCGTACTTTAATTATATCCGCATCGAAACCCGGATGCAAAGGTGATTTTGAACAAAAATCAGTTCCGACCGGCTCGGTTTCTTGCGCGGTCACAGGCCCGCCCGGTAAATCCCGGGCGGGTTTCGCTGTTGAAATGGCCGGAGATCTGGGGTATAATGTTATAGTTTAAGCTACTTATAAGAGGCGGCATATGAGAGACAGCATTTTTATCAAAGGCGCAAGGGAAAATAACCTCAAGAATATAGACCTCGAGATCCCGAGGGAGAAGCTCGTCGTGTTCACGGGTCTTTCCGGCAGCGGCAAGTCCAGCCTCGCCTTCGAGACTATCTATGCGGAGGGTCAGAGGCGCTATGTCGAGAGCCTGTCGAGCTACGCGCGCATGTTCCTCGGCCAGATGGACAAACCGGACGTGGACTATATCGAGGGCCTGTCCCCCGCCATATCCATAGACCAAAAGACGACGAGCCGCAACCCGCGCTCCACCGTCGGCACCGTCACGGAGATCTACGACTACCTCCGCCTGCTCTGGGCGCGGATTGGCGTCCCCCACTGTCCCAAGTGCGGCAGGGAGATAAGGCAGCAGACCATCGACCAGATCGTGGACCAGGTCCTCGCCTGGCCGGAGGGCAGCCGCATCCAGGTGCTGGCCCCCGTTGTGCGCTCGCGCAAGGGCGAGCACGTCAAGGTCTTTGAGGATGCGCGCAAGTCCGGCTACGTCCGCGTCAGGGCTGACGGGAACGTCTACGACCTCTCCGAGGAGATAAAGCTCGACAAGAACAAAAAGCACAATATCGAAGTGGTGGTGGACCGTCTGGTCGTCCGTCCGGACTCCGCCCGGCGGCTGACGGACTCCGTGGAGACGGCCTGCTCGCTCACGGGCGGGCTGGTGCTCATAGACTGCCCGGCGGAGGGCAGGGAGCAGCTTTTCTCCCAGAACTACGCCTGCGAGGACTGCGGCATCTCGATAGAAGAGCTCACGCCGAGGATGTTCTCCTTCAACAGCCCCTACGGCGCATGCCCCACCTGCGCCGGCCTGGGCAGTCAGCTGCGCGCGGACCCCAGCCTGCTCATAAAGAATCCGGAGCTCTCCATCCTCCAGGGCGGGCTCCAAGCACCCGGCTGGGCCAACGTCAAGGGCGACAGCATCGCAAAGATGTACTACGACGCCCTGGCGAAGAAATATCACTTCAAACTCACGACGCCCATCAAAGACCTGCCCAAGGAGGTCATGGACGTCATCATGTACGGAACCGGCGGAGAGCCGCTGGAGCTGCAATACGAGACGGCCCGCGGTACGGGGACGCTCAGGCAGCCCTTTGAGGGCCTTGTGAACAGCCTCGAGCGCCGCTACCGCGAGACGCAGAGCCAGGCCATGCGCGAGGAGTATGAGGAATACCTGGGCGAATACCCCTGCCCGGACTGCGCCGGCAAAAGGCTCAAGAAGGAAGCCCTCGCGGTCACTGTGGGCGGGATGTCCATAATCGACTTCTGCGCCATGCCGGTGACGAAGGAGCTGGAGTTCATGGAAGCCCTGCCCGCGTCGCTCGGCGCCAGGGACAGGATGATCGCGGACCGCATCCTCAAGGAGATACGCTCGCGCCTGAGCTTTCTGGCCAGCGTGGGCCTGCAATATCTCACCCTCTCCCGCGCGGCGGCCACGCTCTCCGGCGGCGAGAGCCAGAGGATAAGGCTTGCAACGCAGATAGGCTCCTCGCTCATGGGCGTGCTGTATATCCTGGACGAGCCCAGCATCGGCCTCCACCAGCGGGACAACTCCAAGCTCATAAACACGCTCAAGGAACTGCGCGACCTCGGCAACACGCTCATAGTCGTCGAGCACGATGAGGACACCATGCGCGCGGCGGACTGGATAGTGGATATCGGCCCCGGCGCGGGAGTGCACGGCGGCGAGGTCGTGGCCCAAGGCACGGTGGAGGACATCTGTGCAGAGCCCCGCAGCATCACCGGCCAGTACCTCTCCGGCCTGCGGAAGATACCCGTACCCACGAAGCGGCGCGCCGGAAACGGAAAATGCCTCGTCATACGCGGCGCGAGCGAGAACAATTTGAAGAATATAGACGTCGAAATACCGCTCGGCGTGCTGACGGCGGTGACCGGCGTCTCCGGCAGCGGCAAGTCCAGCCTCGTGAACGAGGTCCTCTACAAGACCCTCGCCTCGGTGAAGAACCGCGCCCATGTCCGCCCCGGCCGCTGCCTGGGCATAGACGGGCTAGAGAACGTGGACAAGGTCATCTGCATAGACCAGTCCCCCATTGGCCGGACGCCCCGCTCCAATCCCGCCACCTATACGGGCGTGTTCAACGACATACGCGAGCTCTTTTCCAACACCGAGGACGCGAAGCTCAGGGGCTACGGCCCGGGGCGCTTCTCCTTCAACACGAAGGGCGGGCGCTGCGAGGCCTGCTCCGGCGACGGCCTCATCAAGATCGAGATGCACTTCCTCCCGGACGTATACGTCCCCTGCGACGTCTGCAAGGGCAAGCGGTATAACCGCGAGACCCTTGAGGTCCGCTACAAGGGCAAGAACATCTCGGACGTGCTGGACATGACGGTGGAGGAGGCTCTTGAGTTCTTCAAGAACCTGCCCAGGATACGGGACAAGATCCAGTCCCTCTTCGACGTCGGCCTCGGCTATGTGAAGCTCGGGCAGTCCTCCACGACGCTCTCCGGCGGCGAGGCGCAGAGGGTGAAGCTGGCCACGGAGCTCTCCAAGCGCTCGACGGGCGCAACGGTGTATGTGCTCGAC
The DNA here is from genome assembly GCA_004553625.1 of Clostridiales bacterium. Taxonomy (GTDB): domain Bacteria; phylum Bacillota; class Clostridia; order Oscillospirales; family Oscillospiraceae; genus Scatomorpha; species Scatomorpha merdavium. The sequence continues at coordinate 30,700 of SFKX01000005.1, forward strand.
GAGCCCACCACCGGCCTCCACACCGCGGACGTGCAGAAGCTCATCACCATCCTGGACAGGCTCACCGACGCCGGCAACAGCGTAGTCGTCATCGAGCACAACCTGGACGTTATCAAGGTCGCGGACCACATCATCGACCTCGGCCCCGAGGGCGGCGACGCCGGCGGCACCGTCGTCTTTGCCGGGACGCCCGAGGGCTGCGCGGACTGCGCCGCCAGCGCCACGGGCGAATACTTGAAAAAGGTGCTTTGTACATGACAGATTTTATCGTAGAAGCCATAACCGGCGCGGACGTCGGCAAATACCTCGCTACGTTCATCATCTCCATGATACCGGTCATAGAGCTGCGCGGCGCGATACCCATAGGCGTGGGCCTGGGTCTCTCGCACGTGGAGGCCATGGGCATCAGCATAATCGGCAACATGCTGCCCGTGCCGTTCATCATTCTGTTCATCCGGCCCATATTCAGGTGGATGACCAAGAAGAGCGAAAAGCTCGGCCGCCTCGCCGAGCGCCTGCAGGCCAAGGCCGAGGGAAAATGGGACAGGATACACAGGTTCCAGTTCTTCGCGCTGACGCTGTTCGTCGCCATTCCCCTGCCCGGGACCGGCGCCTGGACGGGCGCGCTCATCGCCGCCGTCATGAACATGCGCCTGCGCAACGCTCTGCCCTCCATCCTGCTGGGCGTCATGCTGGCGGGCGTGCTGGTCACGGGCCTGACCTACGGCTTCACTTCGGTTTTCGCTTAACAAACAGGCCCGCCGCCCCATAGGATATACGGAGGGGGTGGCGAGTTGTTCTGGAAAATCTTGCTCTGCGCCGTCGCCGCGGGACTCGTGGTGGTGTTCCTCTGGTCGCTCAGGGGTTCGCTGCTGCTGCCCGTGCGCTGCGGCAGAAACACGCGGCTGGAGCTCCGGCTGCGCATAAGCGGCCCGGAGCCCGCGCTGGAGGAGACGCTCTGCGCCCTGGTCTGGCTGCGGGAAAACGGCACGCTCAAATGCCCTATTGTGGTCGAGGACTGCGGTATGGACGAGGAGACCAGGCAGACGGCCCGGCTCGCCTCAAGGCGCTGGGACTGCGTCCGCCTCGGATGGGATGGGGAAGAATGGACGAACGCGAAGAACAAAACGAGCTCTCAGGCCGGGTCATAAGCGTTATCTACGCTAACGAGGAGAACGGCTACGCCGTCATCCGTCTGGATACGCAGGATGGCGGGGTGACCACCGTGGTCGGCACCCTGCCCTCCGTCTGCGCGGGCGAGGAGCTGCACGCCTTCGGGGAGTGGATGACCCACCCGAACCACGGCAGGCAGTTCAAGGCCGAATATGCTGAGCGCAGCCTGCCCAGGACTGCAGAGGCCATCTACGCCTACCTGGCCGGCCGCGCCGTCAAGGGAATAGGCCCCGCCACGGCCACGCTCATCGTGGACAGGTTCGGTGAAAAGACCCTGGACGTCCTCGAGAGCCAGCCCGAAAAGCTCGCGGAGATCCGCGGCATCAGCCTGGACAAGGCCAGGAGGATATCCGCAGACTTCCGCCGCCAGGCCGGGCTGAGGCGGCTCATGGAATTCCTCTGCGGCCACGGCCTGCGTCCGCTTCTGGCCGTCCGGCTCTACAAGTTCTACGGCGAGAACGCCATGGAGGTCCTGGGCGGGGACCCGTACATACTCGCCGCCCCGCATATAGGCGGCAGCTTCGCCGAGGCGGACCGCCTGGCTATAGATCTCGGCTGCGGCGTGGACGACCCGAACAGGGTCCGCGCCGCCGTGATCTTCGAGCTTCGGCACAACGCAGGGAACGGCCACTGCTTCATCCCCGCGGACAAGCTCGTGCCGGCCACCTCGCAGTTCATCGGCGCGGAGCCGGAGCTGGTCTCCGCCGCGATCGCCGAGCTGGCAGAGCGCGGCGTCATCACCAGGAGCCCGCTCGCCGGGCGGGACGCCTGCTACCTCGCAGAGCTCTATGAGGCCGAGACCTTCGTCGCGGAGCGGCTGCGCGCCATGGCCTCCGAACCCGAAGCGGAGAACGAGCGGATAAGGCGGCTTGTGGAGCGCGTGGAGGCCGAAAGCGGCATCGTCTACGCCCCCCTGCAAAGGACCGCCCTGAGCCTCGCCGCCAGATGCCGTGTCATGGCCCTGACCGGCGGTCCCGGCACTGGCAAGACCACCTCCCTGCGCGGCATACTCAGCATGTACGACGCCATGGGCATAGAGACCCTGCTCACCGCTCCCACCGGCCGCGCAGCCAAACGCATGTCCGAGCTCACCGGCCGCGAGGCCTCCACCCTCCACCGCCTGCTGGGCGCCGCCTTCTCCGGAGAGGGCGAGGAAACAGTGTTCGCCAGAGACGAGGACGACCCGTTGGACTGCGGCGCCGTGGTGCTCGACGAGTGCTCCATGGTTGACATAACTCTTATGCGTGCGCTCCTGGCCGCGCTGCCGGAGGACTGCCGGCTGATACTCGTCGGGGATGCGGACCAGCTGCCGAGCGTGGGGCCTGGGCGGGTGTTTTCGGACATACTGCGCTCCGGGGCTATACCGGCCGTGAGGCTGGACGAGATCTTCCGCCAGGCGGAGGGCAGCCGCATAGTCCGCTGCGCGCACGAGATAAACCGGGGCGAGCACCCGGACTTCCGCGAGAACTCCGGCGACCTCTTCCTCCTGGGCCGCAGGGACGAGGCCAGGGCCGCGGACACGATAGTTGAGCTCTGCGCCCAGCGTCTGCCGAAGCGCATGGGTATGGCCCCGGAGGAGATACAGGTCCTGACCCCCACGAGAAAGGGCGAGCTCGGCTCCGTCTCGCTCAACCGGAGGCTGCAGGCGGCCCTCAACCCGCCTGCGAAGGGGAAGAACGAGAAAATTTTCGGTGAAGTCGCCTTCCGAGAGGGCGACAGAGTGATGCAAATCCGGAACAACTATGATATAATCTGGTACAGAAACGCTCTGCCCGGCCAGAAAGCCGAATCCGGCTTCGGGATATATAACGGAGACATCGGCTATATCCTGGGCATAGACGAGGAGAATGAGACCCTGACCGTGGATTTCGACGGGCGCATCGCGGCGCTGGGCTTCGAGCAGCTCATGCAGCTCGAACACGCCTGGGCCATGACGGTCCACAAGTCCCAGGGCAGCGAGTACCGGGCCGTAGTGCTTGCGCTGGCGCAGGCTGCGCCGAGGCTCCTCACCAGGGGCGTGCTCTATACGGCGGTGACCAGAGCCCGGGAACTGCTCATAGCGGTGGGCGACGGGGAAACGGCTCACAGGATGATAGACAACCACGTTCAGTCAAGGCGGTACAGCGGCCTGAGACTCAGGCTCTGCTCTGACACATAGAGAAGGAGGCGTGATCGCCGTGGCGAAGTCTAGAAGCGGGATATTGGACATCATCTTTCCGCCGCGCTGCGCGTTCTGCCGCAAGCTGCTCAAGCGCGGCGAGAGCGGCATGTGCGCCCAGTGCGCGAAGGACCTGCCCTATACTCAGCCGGGGGACCGGGCCGGGACGGACTTCGTCGAGGCCTGCGTGGCTCCGCTCAAGTATGAGGGCGCGGTGCGCGAGGCCCTGCACAGGTACAAGTTCCAGGGCGTGACGGCCTACGCCGGCGTTTTCGGCCGGCTGGTGGCCGAGTGCATCTCCGAACGGCTAAAGGGCGAGTACGAGCTCATCTCCTGGGTCCCGCTCTCCAGCCAGAGGCTGCGCGAGCGCGGCTACGACCAGGCCATGCTCATCGCAATGGCGGCCGCGCTGGAGCTGGGCGACGTGGCGGTCGAAACGCTCAGGAAGAAGAAGGACGTCGCTCCGCAGTCCGGCACGGGCGGCATCGAAAAGCGGCGCGCGAATATCTCCGGGGCCTACGAGGTCATAGACCCGGAGCTGGTAGAGGGCCGCAGGATACTGCTCATCGACGATATCATCACCACCGGCGCCACGGTATCGGAGTGTGCCAGGACGTTGGGCCTCGCCGGAGCGGAGAGCGTGGTCTGCGCCTCGGTGGCAAGAGTGGAATAATATGGCCGCAAGCGGTCTATGATTACGGTAAGACTGGAAAGGTGCGTAAGCTATGCTGATATTTGAACGGGATATAGCGCTGGATATGGGTACAACGGGCGTGCTGCTCTATTCTAGGGGCAAGGGCGTGCAGATAAGGGAACCGACCATCGTCGCGGTGGACAAGTTCTCCGGCAAGCTCCTCAAGGTCGGGCATGACGCGCAGAAGATGCTTGGCAGGACCCCCGCCAGCATCGTGCCGATACAGCCCATCATGGACGGCGTCATCTCGGACTACGACATGACAGTGGCCATGCTAAAGGAGCTCATCGGCAGGGTGACGAGCTTCAGCCTGTTCAAGCCCAGGGTCCTGGTCTGCGTCCCCGGCAGCATCACCGGCGTCGAGGAGCGCGCCGTCATAGACGCCGTGGTCGAGGCCGGCGCCAGGAAGGTCTACCTCGTCGAGAGCGCCGTCGCCACGGCCTATGGCGCGGGCATAGACGTCTCCAAGCCGGACGGTCACCTCATCATAGACATCGGCGGCGGCACGACGGAGACGGCCGTCGTCTCCCTCGGCGGCGTGGCCGAGTGCGAGTCCATAAAGGTCGCCGGCGGCAGCTTCGACGACGCCATCATCCGCTACGTCCGCAGGCGCTACAACGTCCTCATCGGCGCAAAGACCGCCGAGGAGGTAAAGATAAACATAGGCTGCGTCGTGCCAAAGCCTGAGGTCGGCATCGAGGAAGTCAAGGGCCGCGACCTCGTCACCGGCCTGCCCAAGATGGTCAAGCTCAGCTCCACGGAGCTGGCCGAGGTCCTCATGGAACCCGCCAGGGAGATACTCGAGAGCATCCACTACGTCCTCGAGCGCACCCCGCCGGAGCTCGTGGCGGATATCTCCCAGAACGGCATAGTCATGTCCGGCGGCGGCAGCCTCATCTACGGCATCGACATGCTCGTCGAGCACGACACCAAGCTGCGCACTGTCGTCGTGGACGACCCCATCTCCTGCGCGGCCTACGGCGCAGGCAAGATGCTCCTGCGCCTCAACGAACTGCCCGAGGGCATGGTCAACTTCGCCCGCAAGCGCCAGCTCCAGAACTGAATACACAGCAAAAAGGACCGGCAGGCCAAATGGCCCGCCGGTCTATTTTTTATCCACATTATTTTCAGCCCAGGAGACTCATTATGCCGTTTTCGCGTATCTGCACCCGCAGCGACTCCAGCTCAGAGGAGATCATCTCGTCCAGGACGCGCATGCCCAAGAGCTCCACAGGCGCGCGGTCGTCCGTGAGGATGTGCTCTCCGCCCTCCACGGGCTGGAGCTGCTCCTGCACCCGCGGCATGATGCCGGAGAGCGGGTCGTCCTCAGCCAGCGCCGCTGTCCTCTCCTCCAGCCGGGCGAAGCCGTCCTCGTCCGCCGTGGCGAAGAGCTCGAGGTTGGTCCCGCCCGAGACCCGCACTGTAGCGCAGTACGGGAACACCGAGGCTATCGTGTCAAGCAGGTACTCGTTGATCGAGCCCTCCGACTCTGAGCGCATGCTCATGTTCACCACCATTACACCGCCGGGCTTCAGGTGCTCACGCACCTCGGTGAAGAACTCCACGCTGGACATCTGGAAGGGTATCGTGATGTCCTGGTAGGCGTCCACCATGATGACGTCGTACATGCCGGACTCCGTCAGATAGGCCCGCCCGTCCCCGACGACCGCCTCGACCTCCTCGGGAAGGCCGAAGTATTCGCGAGAGAGGGCAACGATCTTCTCGTCTATCTCCACGCCCGTGACCGAGCAGCCGGGGAAGTAGCGGAGGCACTGGCTGGCAAAGGTACCCGTGCCGAGGCCGAGGATGAGGACGTCCTCGCAGTTTTCCGCCATGAGCGGCGCGGCGAGTGCGTAATCGTAGTACATGCCCGTGAGCCCGCCGCCCTTCATCATGATGCTCTGGACGCCGAAGGCCACATTAGTCGAGAGTATGACGCTCTCCTCCGTCTCCTTGACCTGCAGGTAGTTGTAGATGGACTCGTCCTCAACCGTCAGGTCCTTCTCCCAGAAGGCAAAGCTGTAGTTGAATGGCAGGAACATAAGCGCCGTTATGACCAGGGCTATGACCGCGCTGCGCGCCACCCACTTGCGCCGCGTTATGAAAAAGCCCAGGCTGATGACCGCGAGGATGGCCGCGAAGATGAGGAAGGTCCTGGCCGTCCCCACAGCGGGGATGGTGACGAAGGTGGGCAGGAAGGTTCCGATAATACTGCCGATGGTGCCGAGCGCCTCCAGCTCGCCCACGGTTCGGCCGTTGTCGTCCAGGCTCTCGGTTGCGTATTTCATGAGCGAGGGCGTCACCGTGCCGAGCAGCATGAGCGGGAACACGAAGAGCGCAAAGCAGCTGGCCAGCGAGGCCCAGACCAGGAAGTTATGCTTCACGAAAAGCGCCAGCAGTCCGGATACTCCGGCGATGACGTACCTGCCCGCAAAGGGTATGGCCGCCGTCCAGACGGCGGTCAGCAAGAGCCGCCTGTAGAGGCGCACTGGGTCCGGATTCTTGTCCGCGGCGCGTCCGCCCCAGACGTTGCCTATGGCCATGGCTATCATGATCGTGCCGATTATCACCGTCCAAACGATCTGTGAGGACGAGAAATAGGGCGCGAGCAGGCGGCTCGCCCCCAGCTCTATCGCCATGACCGACATACCGGAAAAGAAGGCGGTAGCGTAGAGGAACAGTTTTCTGCCCAGCACGGGCGACTGTTTGGCTTCCATAAAAAAGCACCTCCGGCTTTGGTATACGCTCAATGATACCACAGCCGGAGTGAAATTGATACTGGTTTTTAACCGAGCGCCACGTCCAGCACCATCATGACGGAAAAGCCGATGAGCGTGAAGATGGCCATGACGTCCTTGCGCTTATTCGTCTGGCTCTCCGGGATGAGTTCTTCGACCACGACATAGATCATCGCCCCGGCGGCAAAGGCCAGCATATAGGGAAGTAGCAGCCGGACCTTCAGGACCAGCAGTGCGCCCAGCACCCCGGCTATTGGTTCCACTATGCCGCTGGCCTGGCCGAAGAAAAAGGCTTTGCCCCGGCTCATGCCCTCGCGCCTGAGCGGCACGCTGACCGCCGTGCCTTCGGGCAGGTTCTGTATGCCGATTCCCAGGGCCAGGAGGCAGGCGGCTGCAGGCGTCGCCCCGTCGAGTCCGTAGGCCAGTGAGCCGAAGGCCACGCCCACGGAAAGGCCCTCCGGTATGTTGTGCAGCGTGATGCTGGACATTAGCATGAGTGCCCTTCTCCGGCTCGAGCCGCCCTCCCTGCCGCTCTTGAGCTCCATGCGCTCCCACAGCCTGTCGCCCAAAAAGAGCAGCGCACCGCCGCCTAGAAAGCCCAGCAGTGAAGTCAGCCACACGTTCATCTCCAGGCTCTCCGCCAGCTCCATCGCCGGAGACAGCAGGCTCCAGAAGGACGCCGCCGTCATGACCCCTGCCGCAAAGCCGAGCATGGCGTCCAGCGCGTTCTTGTTCATCGTCCGGAAGAAAAAGACCAACCCCGCGCCCAGAGCCGTGACCCCCCAGGTGAAGAGCGTAGCCAACAGCGCCTGGACCGTGTGCGGCAGGTCCAGAAACCAATCGAACATTTGATAACCCCCAGTTGCAGAAAAAGAGGCGGCAGGCTTAGTTTGCCTGTCGCCCCTTTTGCATCTTATGCCGGGGTATCCTATTTCGCCTCTCTGCGCCTCTCGCGCCGGTTCCTCTGCCAGATGAGGGACAGGCCGCGCAGGAGCATGTAGTCGTCTATCTCTATCTCGTGGCGGCAATAGGGTATGATGTGCTGTGCAAGCCCGCCCGTAGCGACCACGGCGGCCTTTCCGCCTAGCTCGGCCTCCATGCGGTCTATCATGCCGTCTATGGCGCTGGCTGCGCCGAACACCGCGCCGGACTTCATGCACTCGATGGTGCCGGAGCCTATGCAGCGCCGCGGCGCCTCGAGCGAGACGCGCGGCAGGAGCGAGGCCGTCCCAGAGAGCGCCTCCAGGGACACCGCCGCTCCGGGCATTATCGCTCCGCCCAGGAGCCGTGCGTTCGGCCCGATGACGCTTATCGTAGTTGCAGTACCCATGTCGATGACGATGACGGGCGGCTCGCGCATGTCCAGCGCCGCGACCGCGCCCGCGACGAGGTCCGCACCCATCTGGGAGGGGTCGTCTATGCCGATGTTGAGCCCTGTCTTTACCCCCGCTCCGACCACCAGGGCCTCATGGCCCGTGACCAGCCGGACGGCGGCACGCAGGACCTCCGTGAGCGGCGGGACGACGGACGCTATCGCCGCGCCCTCAAAGCTGCCGAGCTCTATCCCGCGCAGCTTCAGCACCCGCTCCATGAGGACGGCGTATTCGTCCTCAGTGCGGCTGCGGCTGGTGCCGAGCCGGGCGAGGCTGAGTATCTCTCGGCCCTCCACACAGCCCAGCGTAACGGCTGTATTTCCCGCGTCCACCGCAAGGATCATGTCAGACTACTCCCTTCTTGCGCAGGCGGATGATCCGCTCGATGATGGGCGAGAGCACGAGGTTTATGCCCATCTCGATTAGGAAGTTCACGCCGACGAGGACGAGGATGATGTAGAGCAGGGGGTTGGCCTCGTTTCCGGTGGAGCTGACCCAACCCATCATCCACTCGTTGAAGGTGTCGTTGAAGAAGGCGAAGAGGCCGGCGCAGAAGATGCCGGTGTTCACGATGGGGCTGACGACGGCGGCGCAGACGACGCCCGCGGTGGGGGCCTTCTTCTCCAGCGCCTTATAGACCAGCGCCGCAACCCAGCCGGCGGCTGCACCCTTCACAATGCAGAGCAGCGCGGTCATGAAGGGGTTCAGGTTCCAGAGCAGGCCGCCGGTGGCGTCCGCGTTGGTGATGCAGGCGATGAGCACCACTACGCCGAACACGAAGCCGAGCCAGGCGCCCGCCTTGGGGCCGTAGAGCGCCGCGCCGACCACGATGGGTACCAGCGTCAGCGTCACGGGGAAGGTGCCTATCTTCACAAACGTGGCGACAAGCTGCAAAACGATGACCAGAGCCGTGAATATGGACAATCCCACAAGGCGTCTGGTCTTTTCAGTGCTGTTTGACATATTCAATTACCTCCTGCTGCTGTTCCGGTTCCAGCCCGGATATAGCGCAAGGCTCATTATACAGCAAGTTCACAAAAAAGCAAGATACATATCTTCCAGTTCTGTCTTTTTTGCTCATAAAAATGCCGGACCTGTCCGAAAAACGGCAGGTCCGGCAGAGAAAATGAATTTTATTCCAGCTCGTCCACCGCGCCGAGCCAGAGGGCGTTGGAGGCGTCGGAAGGCATCTTGTGGCCGTCTCTCGGGGAGAGGGTGAAGCCCATGACGGCGGGGCCGTCCGCGGAGGCGCTGCGCTTGAACTGCTGCACGAAGAACCTGCGGCAGTAGCTGCGCAGCCAGTGGATGAGCGTGGGCCTGTCAAACTCGCCCTCGAAGGCGATCTCGGCCAGGCGCAGGACCTTCTCGGGGCTGCCGCCGCGCATGACCATGTGCCAGAGGAAGAAATCCTGGAGGATATAGGGGCCGACGGAGTCCTCGCTCTTCTGGAGGAGCTCGCCCTCGTCGCCTATGGGCAGGAGCTCGGGCGTCACAGGGGTGTCCCAGATATCGTTGAGCGCCGCAGCCAGCTCGGCGTCCTCCGTAGTGTCTGCGATGTACTTGACGATCGCCCGGACCATGGTCTTGGTGAGGCCGGCGTTTATATCGTAGTTGGAGATCTGGTCGCCGTTATAGGTGCACCAGCCGTCCGCCTGCTCGGAGAGGTCCTTGGTGCCGACGTCGAGGCCGTTCACCTTGTTTGCGATGTCGAGCAGCACCATCGTGCGCTCGCGCGCCTGGGCGTTCTCGAACACGACGCTGTGGTCGTTAAGGTCGTGGCCTATCGTCTCGAAATGCTTCTTGACGCTCTCGCCTATGGGTATCACGCGCAGCTCCGCGCCGAGGCGTTCTGCGATCGTTACGGCGTTGTTTTTGGTCCTGTCCGTCGTGCCGAAGCAGGGCATCGTGACGGCGACGATATTCTTTCTCGGCAGGCCGAGCCTGTCCATAGCGTGGGCGCATGCCAGCATTACGAGGGTGGAGTCCACGCCGCCGGAGACGCCGATGACGGGCCGCCAGCAGTTCGTATACTCCATGCGCTTTATGAGGCCGGTGGCCTGGATGTCCAGGCAACGCGCCGCAAACTCCGCTATGCCGTCGTCCGGCACGAAGGGCTCGCGCTTTATCCGGCGGCTGAGCTTTGTCTCGGAGGGCTTGAGCTCCCAGGCGTAGCGGGCGACGGGCGCAGCTGGCAGCGCGGCGAAGGTGGCCTCGCGCGTACGCGCGCCGCTGAGGTTAAAGATGTCTACCTCGCTTGCGGCCATTCCGGAGCCCTTCTCGCACTCGACTATGGTCTCGCCGTCGTCAACGACGAGACAGAGGCCGGAATAGCTCTTGTCCGTCGTGCTCTCGCCGGAGCCTGGCGCGGCGTACACCGTACCATAGTGCAGGCGTTTGGTCTCGTTTTCCAGCGCGCGCCTCGTCTCAAATGCGGACTGCACGCTCATAGGCTCGTCAGAGAGCTCACAGACGACCGTCGCACCCGCAGCGCAGAGCGCAGCCGTGGGCGGCACCGGCAGACGCCTGTCCGCCGCGAACTGGACGCCGACGGCAAGCTCGCCCATGGCGTCGGCGCAGAAGAGCGCCTCGCTCTCGAGGCAGCAGTAATCGGCAAACGCCAGGTCCACTTCGATGCTCTCGCCGGGCACGAGGCTCGAAAAGACCGTGCCGCGCACGTTCCGCCGCGCCGTGAAGCCCAGCACCTCGCCGCCGCTGACCACAGCCGCAGCGCTGTAGACCGCCCCGCGCGCCCGCAGGGGCAGGCCCACGACGACGAGCATGTCGTCGCCCCGGGTGGCCTCAGCGATCCGCTTCAGGCCCTCGAGCGCCGCGTCCAGCAGGTAGCGCTGGTAATACAGATGCCCGCAGGTAGCGCCGGTTATCGCAAGCTCGGGGAACGCGAGAAGCTTCACGCCCTCTTCCCTCGCCTTTTCGACGCACTCCACTATCTTCTCCGCGTTAAACTTCGGGTCCGCCACACGCAGTTCCGGCGCGGCGGCAGCAACTTTGATAAAACCGTCTTTCATAGCATCACCCTGTATCCTTGTCTGTAACGGCGAAGATGTCCCAGAAATCCGGACCCTCGGCGCCGTAGAATGTACTGTTCATAAAGACCCGCATCGCCCTTATTATGTCCAGCTCGTCGTTCGGGAGCACCGAGAAGGGCGAATAGCACGGCTCGCCGCCCTGGGGAACGAAGAAGTTCCAGGTCCAGGCGTCCGAGATCGTGTCCACAACTGCGCACATGCTCCAATATTCGTCCAGCTCCATGCCGGCCAGCTGCAGCGTCTCAAGGCCGAGGAGCGTGGAGGAACTGTTCATCCGGCTGCCCGGCTCCGCGGGGAGCAGAGAGGGGTCGTTCGACCAGATGACGTAGTCCGTGACATAGAGCTCCGCGTAGTTTTCCAGCGTCCAATCCGCCACGTTTTCAGGCGCCATGCCCAGCTCGGAGTAGACCGTTCCGCCGCTCTCCAGCGGCATACCCGGCCTGTGGTCCCCGAAGAACACTACGATGACCGGTTCCTCCCGCTCGGAGAAGAAGTCGAGCAGCTTGCCCAGGGCCTCGGAACAGTTGGCCACGCCCTGGCTCACCGCGTTCAGGACGCCCACCGCCTCCTGGCTCAGCTCGGACTCAAAGGGAAACTCGTAGCTGTCGTATTTTTCGGCGTAAAACGGCGTGTGGTTCTCCACCGTCGCCATCCAGAGAAATACCGGCCCCTCCTCGACCTTCTGCTCGTAGAGCATGGTCGTCACATCGGCCAGGTAGTCGTCCGAGTAGTATTGCCCGGAGAGCTTCGTGTTCATGTATGACCAATAGTAGGAAGCTGCGGCGGCCTCGGGGTCTATCGCCGCAAAGTCGCCGGAGAAGAACATGTCCTGGAAGCCGAGGGCCTTATAGAGCTCCGTGCGGTTGTAGATGCCGTCGTTGAAGGTGTGGAGGTAAGCCGTATAGTAGCCAGCATCCGCGAACTGTCGGACAACGGAGTCCACCGTCAGCAGCTCGTCCTGCTCCCAGCCGTAGATCATGTCGTCAAAGGAGAAAAAGCGGGAGTTTATGCCGGTTAGGAGCTCCAGCTCTATGTTCTCCGTCCCGTAGCCCAGAGTGTGGGTGTAGAACTTGCCGGAGACGCCCTCGGCGCAGGCTCGGCGGAAGTCCGTTATCGGGTCCTCGGCGTAGCTGACGCCGGGCAGCTCAGTCACGTCGAAGAAGGACTCGCCCAGGACGAACACCACGTTGGGCTTTTCCCCTGTCTCCGTCTCTGGCAATGCCTCTATCCATTCCCGGGCGCTTTGGAGCAGCAGCTCCTCCTCGTCCGGTTCCGGGATGGCAAGCTCCTCCTCGGCGGAGCTCACGACTATCGAGCGCCAGAGCCCGAGCAGCACGCCGCAGCGGCTGTTGTGGACTGTCTGCGGCTCTGAGCTCTCAGAGCCGGAACCGAGCGGCGCATAGAACCAGGCCTCGGCCGAGCCAGGCAGGCAGAAGAGCCCTGCAAAAAGCAGCGCCGCCGCAATGCCCGCGGCCAGGCCCTGCAAAAGACGCGGCCTGAATCGCCTCGAGGCGAAGAACAGCCCCACCAGCACCAACAGCATGACCGCTACGGCTGCGCCGCTGGCCCAGGAGAACTTGAGCGATGCCGAATTTAGCTCCATGATACCTCCCACCTGGCCCAGGAGCCTGATGTCCTGGACGTAGAGCGGAGTGGAGGTTATGAGCATTTTGTAGTAATTTGCAAAGCTTATCCCCGCGAGGGCGAGGCTTATGAGCAGGCCGCCGGCAAAGAGGCTGCGGCACAGAAAGCCCAGAGCGCAGATGAGCAGGCCCAAAAACGCCGCCGTGGCGACGGCGCGGGGAGAAAATCCGAATAGCAGCGCCGCGGCGGCCCGGAAGCTCTGCGTAGTGATAAGCTCCGAGGCCGCGCACAGCAGCAAACCGGCGGCAAAGGCCGCGGCCGCGGAGCAGACTATTGGATGCTCGCAGCCGGGGCCGCGCCGGGCGCCGGGAAGTTTCATGGTATGCGCCTCAATAGGCGAGTCTCTCGCTCAGGTAAGAGACCAGCTCCGTGATGGGCAGGCGCACCTGCTGCATGCTGTCCCTCTCGCGGACGGTGACGCAGTTGTCCGCGGGGGTCTCGGCGTCGCCCACCGTGGTGAAGTCCAGGGTGACGCAGAAGGGCGTACCTATCTCGTCCTGGCGGCGGTAGCGCTTGCCGATGGAACCGGTGTCGTCATAGTCGCACATGAAGTGCTTGGAGAGCTCTGCGTAGAGCTCCTTAGCGGGGCCTGCGAGGACCTCCTTCTTGGAGAGCGGCAGCACGGCGACCTTCATGGGCGCCAGCGCCGGATGCAGGTGCAGGACGACGCGGGTGTCGTTCTTCGCCGCGTCCACGACCTCCTCGTCGTAGGCGTCCGCGAGGAAGGCGAGGGTCACGCGGTCCGCGCCCAGGGAGGGCTCCACAACGTAGGGAACGTAGCGTTCGTTCTTCTCCTGATCGAAGTAGCTGAGGTCCTGGCCGGAGTGCTCCTGGTGCTGAGTGAGGTCGTAATCCGTCCTGTCGGCCACGCCCCAGAGCTCGCCCCAGCCGAAGGGGAACAAATACTCGAAGTCCGTCGTCGCTTTGGAATAGAAGGAGAGCTCTTCCTTCTCGTGGTCACGCAGTCTCAGATTCTCCTCGTTCATGCCGAGGCCGACGAGCCAGTCGCGGCAGAAGCCGCGCCAGTAGGCGAACCACTCGAGGTCCGTCCCCGGCTCGCAGAAGAACTCGAGCTCCATCTGCTCGAACTCGCGGGTACGGAACACAAAGTTGCCCGGGGTGATCTCGTTGCGGAAGCTCTTGCCGATCTGGCAGACGCCGAAGGGAATCTTCCGGCGAGTCGTGCGCTGGATGTTGCGGAAGTTCACAAAGATGCCCTGGGCAGTTTCCGGCCGGAGATAGACCTCGCTGGCCGAGTCCTCCGTGACGCCCTGGTGGGTCTTGAACATGAGGTTAAATTTGCGTATGTCGGTAAAATCCGACTTTCCGCAGCCCGGGCAGGGTATATTATGCTCACGGATGAAGGCGACCATCTCGTCATTCGTCATGGCCTCGACGTTCGCGCCCTCGACGGGGTTTTCCTTCAGCCAGTCCTCGATGAGCTTGTCGGCTCTGTGGCGCATCTTGCAGGCCTTGCAGTCGATGAGGGGGTCGTTGAAGGTGGTGACGTGGCCGGAGGCTACCCAGACCTGCGGGTTCATGAGGATGGCCGAATCCAGGCCGACGTTGTAGGGGTTTTCCTGCACGAACTTCTTCCACCAGGCCTTTTTGACGTTGTTCTTGAGCTCCGCGCCGAGGGGGCCGTAGTCCCAGCTGTTGGCAAGACCGCCGTAGATCTCGCTCCCGGCGTAGATAAAGCCCCGGTTCTTGCACAGGGCCACGAGCTTTTCCATCGTCTTTTCCGTGTTCTTCATTGCTTACACTAACTCCTTTTCCCACAGATGGCTTCTGCGGAGATTTTGCATATGGCGCAGTTATGTGATATAATGCCCCGTGACGCTGTGCCGGCCGTCAGGAGCACAGTACATAATACCACAAATAAACCCCTATATCAACAAAAGTTAAACATTAGATTAAGTGAGGAAAAATATGAAAAAGTCTGTTTTGAAGCAATATGCGCGGCTCATCGCGCGTACCGGCGCGAACGTGCAGAAGGGCCAGAGCGTGCTCATCGTCGCCGGTCTGGACCAGCCAGAGTTCATCGAGCTGCTCGCCGCCGAGTGCTACAGAGCCGGGGCCTCTGAGGTCGAGGTCGAGTGGCGGCACCAGCCCCTGACCCGCCTCGCCGTAAGATACAAGTCCGCCAAAAAGCTCGGCGAGGTCAAGGCCTGGGAGGAGGAAAAGCAGAAGTGGCAGGCCGAAAACCTCCCTGCCCGCATCGTCGTCCTCAGCGAGGACCCGGACGGCCTGACGGGTATAAACCAGGCCAA
This sequence comes from Clostridiales bacterium, assembly GCA_004553625.1. Taxonomy (GTDB): domain Bacteria; phylum Bacillota; class Clostridia; order Oscillospirales; family Oscillospiraceae; genus Scatomorpha; species Scatomorpha merdavium. The sequence goes on from SFKX01000005.1 coordinate 45,797, forward strand.
GTACGCCAAGGGTATGCAGGCCCGCTACCAAAAGCTCCGCCCCTACATCGACGCGCGCGAGAACCGCGAGCAGTGGTGCATCGCCGCCGTGCCGGGCGTCAAATGGGCAAAGAAGGTCTTTCCCGAGCTGCCCAAGGGCCGCGCGGTGGAAAAGCTCTGGGAGGTCATCCTCTCCTGCTCCCGCGCCCTCGAGGGCGACCCGGAGGAGAACTGGCGGCTGCACAACCTTGAGCTCAAGGCCCGCGCGGACAGGCTCAACGCCATGGGCCTAGTCTCGCTCGAGTATAGATCCGCCAACGGCACGGACCTCAAGGTGGGCCTGATACCGGAAGCCCTGTTTCTCGGCGGCGCGGAGCGCTGCCCGGTAAACGGCGTCCTCTACGACCCCAACATCCCCTCTGAGGAGCTCTTCATCACCCCCAAGGCCGGCTCCGCCGAGGGTATAGTCCACGCGACCATGCCGCTGGTCTTTCAGGGCATACTCATAGAGGACTTTTGGCTGCGCTTCGAGGGCGGCAAGGTTACGGAGCTCCACGCGGAGAAGAACGAGGAGGCCCTGCGCACGCTCGTCTCCATGGACGAGGGCGCGGCCATGCTCGGCGAGTGCGCGCTCGTGCCATACGCGAGCCCGATACGAGAGAGCGGCATACTCTTCTACAACACGCTCTTTGACGAGAACGCCGCCTGCCACCTGGCTCTCGGCCGCGGCTATTCCAGCAACATCAGGGACTATGAAAACTACAGCCTCGAAGAACTGCGCGCCATGGGCGTCAACGACTCCATGGTGCATGAGGACTTCATGATAGGCTCGGAGGATCTTTCCATAACGGGCGTCACTGCCGCCGGCGAGCGCGTCGCTATCTTCCGCGACGGCGGCTGGGCCTTCTGAACGGGGGTATCCACATGAACAAGAGAAAAAAACATCGCATGCAGCCGGAGAAGAGGACGGTCATCCTGATCTCCGTCGGTGTGGTCATGGCCATCCTTATAATCATCGCGGCGGTGCTGCTAATGAAGGGCCGCGGCGGGGACGGCAAATATGAGGAGTACTACTCCCAGGCGATGGAGTATTATATCGACGGCGACTTTGAAAACGCCGCCGCTTCCGCAAAGAAGGCCCTGGAGGCGAAGTCCAAGGAGGAGGCCGTCATTCTCCTCTCCCGCAGCTACATGCAGCAGGGAGACAGCACCTCGGCCATCTACGTCCTTGAGAGCTGGCTCAAGACGAACTCCGGCAGCGACGCCGAGGCCCTGCTCGAGGAATACAAGAACGAGCCGGAGGACGACGAGTCGCTCAGCATAGGCGGCCAGTCGGTATCCGAGGAGACGGAGACGCTCTCGCTCTCAGGCGTAGCTCTCACGAGCGCGGACATGGAAACTCTCGCCAAACTCACGAACCTCACGGCTCTCACGCTCAACGACTGCGGCCTGAGCGACATATCCGCCGTCTCCAAGCTGACGAAGCTGCGCTCGCTCTCTTTGAACGACAACAACATAACGGACCTCTCCCCTCTCTCCGGACTCAAGGAGCTGCGTACGCTCTACCTCTCCGGAAACCCGGCAGGCAGCCTTGAGCCGCTGCACTCCCTCAGCTCCCTGACCACCCTGGACATCCGGGGCAGAGAGATCCTGGACACCGAGCTCGAGGAACTGGAGAAAGCGCTTCCGGACTGCACCGTATTTTCCGACGAGGCCACCGTCGCCGTGAAGGAGCTCTCGCTCGGCGGCGTGGAGTTCAAGTCGGACGTTACGGAACTGGACCTCTCCAACAAGGGTATCACCGACATCTCCGTGCTCTCGGACTGCACGGCTTTGGTCAGCCTGAACCTCTCCGGCAACGGGGTCGAGGACATCTCCGCGCTCATAAATATGCCGGAGCTCGCTCGTCTGGACCTTTCGGGGACGAAGGTCTCGAGCCTTTCTCCCATCATGACCCTGACAAAACTGCAATACCTGGACGTCTCCGGGACTGAGGTCAAGAGCCTTGCGGCCATAACCGGCCTCACCGAGCTGACGACGCTGCGCCTGGACGGCTGCAAGCTCCAGGGCCTGGGCGCGCTCTCCGGCCTGACGAAGCTGACGGAGCTGAGCCTGCGCGGCATGGACCTCAAGGATTCGGACCTCTCCTCGCTTGAAACGCTTACCGCTCTCAAGACCCTTGACCTCTCCGAGAATCTTGAGCTCACCGGTGCCGCAGTGGACGCGCTCAAGGAAAAGCTGCCCGGCTGCACGATAAGCGCATCCGAGGAGATCTACGGCATCAAGCTGGGCGACGCGGAGTTCGACGCAGGCGATACCTTCGTGGACGCCTCGGCCAGGAACGTGACGAGCCTTGAGAACATCTCGCGCTTCAAGTCGCTCCAGACCCTGCTGCTGAACGACAACCGCGGCATACAGCTCTCCGGCCTCGGCACTCAGACCTCGCTCACAGCGCTCGAACTCAAAAACTGCGCGCTGGACAACATCGGCGAGCTGAGAACGCTGACGGCGCTGACGAACCTCAGCCTGGACGACAACGCGATAACGGACATCTCCGCTCTCTCCGGAATGACGAAGATGAGCGAGCTGCACCTTTCGGACAACGCCTCGCTCAGAGATATATCCGCTCTCTCCGGAATGACGGAGCTCTGGTATCTGAGCCTGGACGGGACCTCCGTTTCGGACATTTCCGTCCTCTCCGGCCTCACGAAGTTGGAGACCCTGGACCTGAGCGACAGCGCGGTCACGGACCTTTCACCGCTCCACTCGCTCACAAACCTGCGCACGCTGGATATACGCGGCTGCGACGTATCCTTCACTGAGCTGAGGCTCCTGGAACAGGCTTTGCCCGGCTGCGCTATTTATTCGTAAAATTTACAAAATGCTCTTCTTTTTATGCGTCGGATATGGTAATATGAATATGGCGATACCCATATACGCAGGAAGGAGCTGAAACCAATGAAGTTCACGTTTACGGAAAAGAAGATGGACGCTTCCGACGAGCTGAGAGCCTATGCTGAAAAGAAGATCGGCAAGATCGACCGGCTCTTCAAAACGGAGAGCGAGGCCTTCGTGACCTTCAGCACGGAGCGCGGCCGCTTCCGCGCCGAGGTGACCATCAAGAACAACGGAATGTTCTACCGCGTGAGCGAGCTGACCGGCGACATGTATGCCTCTATTGACTCCGCCGTTGCGAGCATAGAGAGGCAGATCCGCAAAAACAAAACGCGCCTTGAAAAGAGGCTGCGCGACGGTGCGATAGAGCGTGAGATCAAACCCTTCCAGATCCCCTCGGACGACACGGGGGAGGAAGAATTCAAGGTCGTGCGCAACAAGAAGTTCTATATCGCGCCTATGTCCGTCGAGGAGGCCATCCTGCAAATGAATCTGCTCGAGCACGAGTTCTTTGTTTTCAGGAACGCCGAAGCACGCGACGCATTCACCGTGGTCTACAAACGCAAGAACGGCGGCTACGGTCTTATCACGGACGATAAGGACTGAGCAAAACTGCAAATAACTATAAAAAGCCCCCTTTACGGGGGCTTTTTTGGGAGCTGATACTTATGCAATGGATAGAGGCGTCCTTCAGGACGCGCTCCGAGGATATAGACGCCCTCTGTGAGAAACTTGCCGCGCTTGGCGCGGACGGTCTCGTGATAGAGGACGAAGCGGACTTCCGCCGTTTTCTCGAAGAGAACCGCCAATACTGGGACTACGTGGACGAAGAGCTGGAGGCCCGCTACAGGGGCGTCTCCCGCGTCAAGCTCTACGTCGAGGACTCTCCCGAGGGCAGGTCAAGGCTCGCCGCCTTCACGGACGGCACGGGGCTCGAGCCCGAGTGCCGAGTCGTAGCGGACGAGGACTGGGCCGAAAACTGGAAGCAGTACTACAAGCCCATCGAGATAGGCGAAAAGCTGCTTATCCTTCCCCGCTGGGAGCCGATCCCGGAAAACCCCGGGCGGCTCATACTGAGGCTGGACCCCGGTCTGGCTTTCGGCACCGGAGGCCACGCCACCACCAGGATGTGTCTCGAGGCCCTTGAGAAATATGCGGGGCCTGAAAAATTCGTCCTGGATCTGGGCTGCGGCAGCGGCATACTAGGCATCGGCGCACTGGTGCTCAGCTGCGCCTACTGCGCCGGCTGCGACGTGGACCCGAAGAGTCCCGAGTCCGCAGCAGAAAACGCCGCGCTCAACGGCATACGCGAGAGCATCTACAAGATGTATACCGGCGACATCATCGCGGACTCAGGCCTGCGCGCCGAGCTCGGCGCGGGCTACGACATCGTCCTTGCCAACATCGTCTCCGACGTCATCATACCTCTCGCAAAACACGTCCCGGGCTTCATGTCCCCTTCCGGCGTGTTCATAACAAGCGGTATCATAGACGGGCGCGAGGCGGAAGTCGCGCTTGCGCTCGAGGCTGCGGGTTTTGTCATATGCGAGCACAAGCACGAGGCTGAATGGCACGCCTTCGTCTGCAAGCTGAAATAATCAGATAGGAATAATACAAACGACCGGCCTTTTTTAAGGGCCGGTCGTTTGCAAAAAGAGAGGGGAAAATGTATGGAAAAGGAGTGAGAAGTATCTGGATCAATAGATATCGCTGGTTTCGACGAGCCGCACGTCCAGGGGGAAAGTCTCTCCCTCGCGGTAGACCATCATGTTTATGACCGTCCCGACCTCGTACCTGGCGATGATCTCGCTCAGGTCGCCTGTATCGGTCATGCCCTCGCCGTTAACCTGTGTGATGATGTCTCCCTTGCGGAGACCCTGAGACTCGGCGTCCGAGCCGGCGGCCACACCAATTACGTACAGCCCTTCGGGGATATCGAAGTGCTCGGCCGCGTTTCTGGGGATGGCGCCCACCGTGACGCCCAGGGCCGGCCTTCCGCTCACGCTGCCGGAAGCGATGAGCTCGTCAACGACTGAGCGTATCGTCTTTACCGGGATGGCGAAGCCTATGCCCTCTATACCGGTGGCGTTGGAGGTGGCGGCCTTCATCTTCATGTTCGTTATGCCGACCACCTGGCCGTGCATATTGATGAGCGGGCCGCCGGAATTGCCGTCGTTGATGGCGGCATTGGTCTGCAGGAGCGTCATCGAGTGGTTGTTATACGGGATGTCGCGGCTTATGGCGGAGATTATGCCATCCGTCAGAGTGCCGCGCAGCTCCGCGCCCAAGGGATTGCCTATGGCTGCGACGGCGTCGCCTACGCTGACCTGGTCGGAGCAGAACTCCGCCGCGGTCAGACCGTCCGCCTCTATCTTCAGGACGGCGAGGTCGCTGACGCTGTCTATGCCCACGAGCAGGGCTTCGAACTCTCTGTCGTCCCAGAGCGTCACCGAGGCGGAATAGGCGCCCTCGATGATGTGGGCGTTCGTGGCGATGAAGCCGTCCTCGGAGATCACTATGCCCGTACCCCAGAAGAAGCTCGTGTCGCTCACCATCGCGGTTATTCCCACGACGGAGGGAGCGCATTTTTTATAAATCTCCTGGAGAGTCAGCTCTTCACTCTCCGGCGTGGGCTGGGGCTGCAGGGCGAAGCTCTCCTCCACCGTGGCCCTCGGGATACTGCTGCCGCTGCCGGATGATGTAGAGGTGTTTTCGTAATAGCTGTCGAAGAACTCTCTATAGTCGCTGTAGTCCTCAAAGCTCCACTGCCCGCTATCTCCGGTCTGGGGCCAGACCACCGCCTGGCTGCCTCCGGAAAAGGCCAGGGACGTTGCCGCTATCAGGACCACGGCGAGCAGACACACGGCAATTGCTCTGAGCGGCCCGTGCCTTCCGCGCCCGGCGTCCTCGCCTGGCGCAGAGTCACCGGCGGAGCGGCGGGGAGGTAGTTGTGTGGGGTGGGGAGCCGCTGCCGCCGGCCGGGTCTGTGTCTGCCCCCCGGGGTGAGCCTCTCCGCAGCTCGTATCGTACCACTGCGTATGCAGGCTCTCGTATTCCTCGTACATGAAGCTTACCCCCTGAGGTCGAATTTAGATTAACTCCGAATTTTGTGCTTGATATGAATAACTTTAAAACAATCTGTGAATTAGCCTTGCTCTCCGGGCTTTTCGCCCTCCTGCTTCCGCCTGCCCTCGGCCCGCTTCTTCGCCTCGGACTTCGGCTTTACGTCCCGCGCCAGGGTCAGCGTGAAAACAAACTCCGTCACGCCGTCCCTGCTCGTCACAGCAATGTCCTCATTGTGCGCGTCCAGGATGCTCTTCACCAGGTAGAGCCCCAGGCCCACTCCGTCGCGGTCCAGGCTGCGGGAGCGGTCTGACTTGTGGAACCTGTCGAAGATGAGCGGCAGGTCGTCCGCGGGTATGGTCTCGCCCTCGTCCTTCACGGAGACGTAGGCCTTGCCGCCCTGCTTCCAGAGCAACACGGTTATAGTGCTGTCCTGCGCCGCAAACTTCACGGCGTTGTCCAGGAGGTTGTAGAGCACCTGGGTTATCGAGTCCGGGTCCGCCGTGACCGTCATGTGGTCCTCCGGCAGCTGCGGGTCTATGGCCAGGCCCTTATCCTCCGTCCTGCCCTCAAAGCTCAACAGCGTCCTTATTATCAGCTCGTTCAAGTCGAAGTCCCGCCGCTTCGTGAGGTCTGAGCCCTGGCTCTTCAGGCGTGAGAGGCTCAGCATGTGCCTCACCAAGCGGGAGAGCCGGCGCGTCTCGTCTGCTATGGTGGCGAGGTATTTGTCCTCCTGGTCCTTGGGGATGGTCCCGTCCAGGATGCCGTCTGCAAAGCCGGCTATCGTCGTCATGGGCGTCTTGAGTTCGTGGGAGACGTTTGCTATAAACTCGTTGCGCTGCTGCTCCGAGCGCTCCAGGCTGTCTGCCATGTTGTTGAAGGAGCTCGTAAGCGCCGCGAGCTCATCCGTTCCCTTGTCCTCGCGGACCCGGACTGAAAAGTCCCCGTGCGCAAAGCGCCGCGCCGCCGCCGTCATCTCGTCCAGCGGCTCCGCCATCTTCTTGGACACCACAAGAGAGAGCACCAGCGCCAAAAACAGCACCGCCAGCGTCACGGCAAAAAACACCCAGATAAACGCGCTCCACGCACCCATTATCGTGGATTTGTCCGTGCTGACGAAGATATATCCCTCGGGCTCGGAGTCCTGAGTCAGGGTCAGCGGCATGGCGAAGACATAGCGCGGGGTGGAAAACAGGCCGTCGAGGTCCGTTGTAGTGTCCAGCTTGCCCAACCTATTGACAGTATTAATATAGTATTCCGGAACATAGTTGCCTATGTGCTGGCAGCGCCCTATCTCGTCAGAGCAGGAGAAAACATAGCCCTCCGCATCAGTCAAAAAGACCTGGTTACCCGAGATGCTCTCCGTAAAGGTCAGCATGACGCGCAGGTAGCCGGCGTCGATATATCTATCAGTCGCCAGCATGGAAACGACCAGCCTGGTCACGGTCTTGGCGTTCTGCTCCATGCTCTCCCTGTGGGACTTTATGACGTAGCCCTGGCCTATGAACACGAAGGCCACGCCTATCATGAGAAAGCTGACGAGCACCATGACCGCCGTGGCCAGGAAGTTCTTAAAGTATATGCTCTTCATGGCGCCGGCTCAGCTGCCGCTCACCTCAAACTTATATCCCACGCCCCAGACCGTCTTGAGCGACCATTTGTCGGAAACGCCCTCCAGTTTTTCACGCAGCCGCTTTATGTGCACGTCCACAGTCCGTGAGTCGCCGAAGTAATCGAAGCCCCAGACCTCGTCCAGAAGCTGGTTGCGGGTATATACCCTGTTCGGCGATGCCGCGAGGTGATACAGCAGCTCCATCTCCTTGGGCGGAGTATCCACCTTTTTCCCGTCCACTATGAGCTCGTAGGAATCCAGATTTATTACCAGTTTGTCGTATTCAAGCCGCTTTTCGGCTGGGCTGTCCGAGTTTTCTGTGCGGCGCATTACCGCGTGTATCCTCGCGATGAGCTCCTTCACCTCAAAGGGCTTCGTTACATAGTCGTCCGCGCCCATTTCCAGGCCGGATACCTTGTCATAGGTCTCGCCCTTGGCCGTCAGCATGATGATCGGGACCTGGGACGTGCGGCGTATCTCGCGGCAGACCTGCCAGCCGTCCATTACGGGCAGCATGATGTCCAGAAGCACGACGTCCGGATGCTCGTCCTCCGCCAGCTGCAGGCCCTTGCCCCCGTCCGGAGCTATGGACACCTCAAACCCGTCCTTCTCCAGGTACAGCCTCAGCAGTTCAGCAATGTTTTTGTCGTCCTCTATTACAAGCGCCTTCTTATTCATAACGACACCTCCATGTTACAAGCGACAACATTTTACACTTCCCAAAGCCCCGTTTGGGTTAATATTTTGTGAATATTCAAAACGTTTATCAGCAAAAAGGAGCGGCGGGGCCGCTCCTTTTATTCTGCGCTCCTGTCTCAGTCCGCTCCTGTTATCGGAACGCGGAACACCCATTCGTCTCCAGCGCTCTTCCAGCCGGTACTGGAACCGTCCTCGCAGAGCATAAATCCGTCGATTATCGTACCGGTGCAGCCGGAGCCGAGGAAGTAGCCCGCGGAGTCATAGACCTTGCCGCTGCCCGCCTCGAAGATGTAGGTGCTGCCCGTGGCGATGTCCGTGACGAAGCTGCAGCTGCCCGCCGCTATGACGCGGCTGTAGGCGTCCATGACGGCCGTCGTCCCGTCCGCCAGCTCGACCAGCCAGAGGTCGCCGGAGATGCCCAGCAACTCCACGCCCCCGGAAAAATAGACCTGGGATCCGTCGTTTCTGAACATGCGCACGCCGTTTTCTCCAGCGACCCAAAAGCCGCCCTCACAGGGTACGCCGGTATAGCCGTAAAACGTGGCCTCCTCCAGCGCCGTCGTGTAGTACACACCGCCGGCCTCCACATAGCCCGGGCCGATGTTCACTCCGGTGACGTCCGGGAATTCTCGCTTTACGTCGCCGCTCTTGTCGATGACGCACCAGACTCCGTTCCGCTTCACCGCCGCCAGATTTCCGACGAAGCTGTTCGCCTCCTCGAAAGCCGGGTCGATGACGTATTCGCCGGTGGTGCTTATATAGCCCCAGACGCCGCTGTTCTTGACCGCCGCCAGCCCGTTCGAGAAGGGCAGCGCGTCCTCAAAGAAACTCGCGAGCTCGGACGCCCTGTTCAGAACGGTCCCGTCCGCGGAGATGAAGCCCTTCTGCCCGTTGACATACACGATGGACATGAGCCCGCCCTCGCACTGGGCAAGGCTGCTTATGCTGCCGGGCTGGAGGTTGTAGAGCTCGCCGAAGTCCGCCGTGTCAAAAACGACGCTGCCGTCCTCCGCATAGCAGACTGCCAGGTTCGCTTCGTCGTCCTCGATGCAGAGGACGCCCAGTTCCATGGGCAGGATGCCCGTATACTCAAATCCCGTACACCAGCTCCCGTCCGCCGCACATGCCGCCAGCATGCCCTCGCTGTTCTCTAAGATATAGATGTCCAGGTACTTCAGGCCGGAGGCAGATTCGTAGGCCGCCGTCGCCACAAAACTGCAAACGGGGTCAAGGACGATCTCGCCCTTTTCCGTAACCAGGCCGCCGGCAAAGGGCAGGAGCCTGCCGTAGTTGTTCGAGGGCTTGAGCTGACTTATGAGTTCGTCCTGCGCCCTGGTGTAGATAAAGTCGAAGGCGACGTAATCGGTCAGCCTCTCCCGGCTGGTCACGACGTTGGGCGCGCTGACCTCGGGCTCGGCGTCTGTCCGGGTGGATTCCCCATTTTTCGCCGCTTCGACCGCCGGGTCGATATATTCCGTCTTTACTGTTTCCAGCTGCTCGGTAAAACTGCAGCCGGAGAGTATGAGCGCTAGTATGAGCGCGGGTATGATGAGCTTTTTCATTTTGCCGCCTCCAGATAACCCTGAGAGGATATGAACGCCTGGCCCACTCCGCCCTGCAGCCAGAGCCAGAGCGCACGCTCCGGCGAATCCTCCGCCGCCGAAGCGCTGATGCCCGCAAGCACGTCCACGCAGAGCGGGTATTCCCCGGAGGTGATGGTCTCCGCCGTCGGCATGACGCCGTCTACGGAGAGTATCTTATACCCGTCTGCCATGCCCATGAGCACGGCCTCGTTATAGAAGCCGTAGCCCAGGACTTCGCTGCTGGTCAGGGCGGAGCTGCCCTCGGAGACGGCGAGCTCGTCGGCGCCTATGAGCCTGCGCAGGGCCGCCAGCGAGCCGGATCCCTCCGCCCGGCCTATGACCACTATGTCGCCCGAACCGCCCATGCCCGTCCAGCTCTTGGTCCCGCCGGATATGATGGACTTCAGCTGCGCAGTGGTTATATCGTCCACCGCGCTGCCGGCGCCGACGTAGAATACCAGAGCGTCTTTATAGACCGGGGCCGTCTCCAATCCGTCCGGCAGTTCGTCCGGCTCAGTAGCCAGGACAAGCCCGGCCTCTCCCGAATCCAGCGCGGCCCAGGCCTCGCCCGTGCTGCCGAACAGCAGAAAGTCCGAAGCCTGCTGCCTGGTCTCGCCCAGCATGATCGCCGCTATCGCCTCTGCAAGCGGCTCCTGCGCCGCTCCTCCCGCGATGGTCGGGAAGTTTGATCTGTCAAATGAATAGTCCGCCGCCTGACTCACAGCCTCCGTCGGGTCCGGGGCAAAATCCCCGCAGCCCGCCAGTCCGAGCGCCAGCGTCAATATGAGCGGTATTGCAATAAGTCTTTTCATATATATCCTCCGAAAAAGCCTTTTCGACACGCCTTATATTATATATAAACATTTATGAACAATCTGTCAATTATTCGTTTGCTCCTCTTGACATTGCATGGGGGCGGTGATATATTAGCACTCGAGGTCCGAGAGTGCCAGCACTCGGGGCCTCAGGCTGCCAGATAAGGAGCTTTGAGATGGAGCTGAGCGGTAGGAAAAAGAAAATACTTGCCGCAGTCGTGGAGGAATACATACGCACGGCGGAGCCCGTCGGCTCCAAGACCGTCGCGCAGACGGCCGAGTTGGGCTGCAGTTCAGCCACGATCCGCAACGAGCTCGCCGAGCTGGCCTCCATGGGCTATCTCGAGCAGCCGCACACCTCCGCGGGCAGGGTTCCGACGCCGCAGGGCTACAGGATGTACGTCAACGAGCTCATGCAGCGCCAGAAGCTCTCCCTGGAGGAGACGGAAGAGATCAACCGGAGCCTCAACGACAAGCTCCGCGAGCTGGATAAGCTGGTCTCGAACGTAGGCGCTCTGGCCTCCAGCCTCACGAACTACCCCGCCATGGCTATAGCCGCGCCGCCACCCGCAACTATAAAACGCTTCGACCTCATATATATCGACGCGAATACGTTCATAATAGTTGCGATGATGAGCAACAACAGTGTGAAGAACAAGCTGGTGCGCCTGCCGGTATCGGTGGGCCAGGACATGATCCAGCGCCTCTCCTCCGTGTTCAACGCAAACTTCACGGACATAACGGAGGACAAGATAAGCCCGCTGCTCATCCGCTCGACGGAGCGCGCCGTGGACGACACGATGGGCCTCACCGGCGTCATTGCCTCCTTTGCCATCAGCATCCTCTCCGAGGCGCAGGCCGCGGAGACCTGCATATCCGGCGCGAACCGGCTGCTGTCCCAGCCTGAGTTCAAAGACCCGGCCAAGGCCCACGCCCTCATGAGCTACCTCTCAGACGCAGACCACCTGCACGACCTCGACGCCATCGACTGTGGCGGGGATGTTAAGGTCCTCATAGGCCCTGAGAATGTAGCGGAGGAGCTGCGGGACTCGAGCGTGGTGCTCGCCAGCTACGACATGGGCGGCGACACGAAGGGCCTCATAGGCGTCGTCGGGCCGACCAGAATGGATTACTCCGCCGTCGCCGCGAAGCTGAGCCTCATTGCCCAGGCGCTTTCGGAGCGCTTAGGCGGCGGCATAGCGCCCCCGCCGGGGATGGACAACAAACTCATAATAAAGGGAGATATAAATGAGCAGTAAGAAGAAAGACCCGCCGGAGCCGATGGAAGAAAAAGAGCTTCCGGCAGAGGAAAACGAAAAAGAAAAAGAGGCCGAAGCTCCCGCGGCGGAGGCGCCGAAGGAGGAGCCCAAAGTCGAAAAAGAGCCGGAAAAACCGGCCGAGCCCTCGGCGGACGCTCTGCTGAAGGCCGAAAAGGACCGTTATCTCAGGCTGTTGGCCGAGTATGACAACTACCGCAAGCGCAGCTCCAAGGAACGCGAGAGCATATATCAGGATGTTCGCGCGGATACTGTAACGAAGTTCCTGCCCGTCTACGACAACCTCGTGAGGGCTCTGGATCAGGCCACCTGCGACGAGGCCTACCGCAAGGGAGTCGAGATGATCATGACCCAGCTGAGGGACATTCTCTCCCGCATGGGCGTCACTGAGATAGAGTCCCTGGGCCAGAAGTTCGACCCGGCCCTCCACAACGCGGTCATGCACGAGGAGGACGAGACCAAGGGCGAAGGCGAGATCGTCCAGGAGCTCCAGAAGGGCTTCAAGATGGGCGACAAGGTCATCCGCTTCGCGATGGTCAAGGTCGCAAACTAAAATAGTATACTAAAATCTTTTCAAATACAACTGGAGGAAGAAAATCATGAGCAAGATCATCGGTATAGATTTGGGCACTACCAACAGCTGCGTAGCCGTCATGGAAGGCGGCGAGGCTGTCGTCATCGCAAACGCTGAGGGCGCCAGGACCACCCCGTCCGTCGTCGCCTTCTCCAAGACCGGCGAACGCATGGTCGGCCAGGTCGCAAAGCGCCAGGCCATCACTAACCCCGACAGGACGATAAGCTCCATTAAGCGCGAGATGGGCTCCAACTACAAGGTCAACATAGACGGCAAGGCCTACACTCCGCAGGAGATCAGCGCTATGGTGCTGCAGAAGCTCAAGACCGACGCCGAGAGCTATCTGGGCGAGAAGGTCACCGAGGCCGTCATCACCGTCCCCGCCTACTTCACCGACAGCCAGAGGCAGGCGACCAAGGACGCCGGCAAGATCGCCGGCCTCGAGGTCAAGCGTATAATCAACGAGCCGACGGCGGCTGCTCTGGCCTACGGCCTCGACAAGGAGACCGATCAGAAGATCATGGTCTACGACCTCGGCGGCGGCACCTTCGACGTGTCCGTCCTCGAGATAGGCGACGGCGTCATCGAGGTCCTGGCGACCGCGGGCAACAACCGCCTCGGCGGCGACGATTTCGACGAGTGCGTCACGAAGTACCTCGTGGACGAATTCAAGAAGGACCAGGGCATCGACCTCTCCACCGACCGTGTCGCCATGCAGCGTCTGCGCGAGGCCGCAGAGAAGGCCAAGTGCGACCTCTCCGGCGTGACCAGCACCAACATCAACCTGCCGTATATCACGGCGGACGCCAACGGCCCGAAGCACCTCGACGTCACCCTGACCCGCGCCAAGTTCAACGAGCTGACCCATCACCTGGTTGAAAAGACCATGGGTCCCGTGCGTCAGGCCCTCAGCGACGCAGGCCTCAAGGCGACTGACCTCAGCAAGGTCCTGCTCGTCGGCGGCTCGACCCGTATCCCGGCCGTGCAGGAGGCCGTCAAGAACCTGACCGGCAAGGACGGCTTCAAGGGCATCAACCCCGACGAATGTGTTGCAATCGGCGCTGCCATCCAGGGCGGCGTGCTCGGCGGCGACGTGGAGGGCATCCTCCTGCTCGACGTGACCCCGCTGTCTCTCGGCATCGAGACCCTCGGCGGCGTGTTCACGAAGCTCATCGAGCGCAACACCACTATTCCGACCAAGAAGAGCCAGATCTTCTCCACCGCTGCGGACAACCAGACCTCCGTTGAGGTCAACGTCCTGCAGGGCGAGCGTGAGATGGCGGCCTACAACAAGAGCCTTGGCCGCTTCAACCTGGACGGCATCGCACCGGCCCGCCGCGGCGTGCCTCAGATAGAGGTCACCTTCGATATAGACGCCAACGGCATCGTCAACGTCAGCGCCAAGGACCTCGGCACCGGCAAGGAGCAGCACATCACCATCACCGCCTCGACGAACCTCTCCAAGGAGGACATAGACAAGGCCGTCCGCGAGGCCGAGCAGTACGCCGCTGAGGACGCTCGCCGCAAGGAGGAGGTCGACACCCGCAACGCCGGCGACCAGATGGTCTACCAGACCGAAAAGACCCTCCAGGAGATGGGCGACAAGCTCGACGCGGCCGACAAGGCCGAGGTCGAGGGCAAGCTCGAGAGCCTCAAGAAGGCCCTCCAGGGCAGCGACACTGCGGCCATCAAGTCCGCCACCGATGAACTTACCCAGGCCTTCTACAAGATAAGCGAGAAGCTCTACCAGCAGCCCGGCGCCCAGGCCGGCGGCCCGGACATGGGCGGCCAGCAGCCCGGCGGCGACAATGGCGGCCAGCAGTACTACGACGCCGACTACGAGGTAGTCGACGACGACAAGAAGTGATTTTTACCCAAACCCTCTCTTATATACCCCTGCGTTTTTGCGGGCGTGCGAAAGTACGCCCGCAAAGGCGCGTAATGCGAGGTGAAGCACATGGCGGAACAAAAACGCGACTATTACGAGGTGCTCGGCCTTAAAAAGGGCGCCTCTGAGGAAGAGATAAAAAAGGCATACAGAAAGCTCGCCAAGCAGTACCACCCCGACCTGCACCCCGGCGACAAAGAGGCCGAGGCGAAGTTCAAGGAGGTCAACGAGGCCGCCCAGGTCCTGGGCGACCCGGAGAAGCGCGCGAAGTACGACCAATTCGGTCACGCGGCTTTCGACCCGTCGCAGGGCTTCGGCGGTTTTGACGGCGCCTCCGGCTTCAGCGGCTTCGGCGGCTTCGGCGGCTTTGGAGATATATTCGGCGACCTGGGCGACATCTTCGGCTTCGGCGGCGGTTCGTCCCAGAGAAGCGGACCGAGACGTGGCGAGAGCCTCCGGGCTTCGGTCAGCATCAGCTTCGAGGAGGCAGCCTTCGGCTGCAAGAAGGAGATAAGCGTCTCGAAGGTCGAGCAGTGTCCTGATTGCCACGGCACAGGCTGCGCGCCCGGCACTACGCCAGAGATCTGCCCCGACTGCCGCGGTACCGGCAGCGTACGTACAACTCAGCGGACGCCCTTCGGCATGGTCCAGTCCCAGGGCCCCTGCCCCAAATGCGGCGGCACAGGCAAGATCATACACCAGCCCTGCCCGACCTGTAAGGGCAAGGCCAACGTCAGGAGAAACCGCAAGCTCAACGTCAACATACCCGCCGGCATAGACGACGGCCAGACCATCTCCATGAAGGGCCAGGGCAACGCCGGCAGAGACGGCGGCCCCGCAGGCGACTTGCTCGTGACGGTCTCCGTGCGCAGGCACGAGACCTTTGAGCGCGACGGCAGCTCCGTGCTCTCCGCCGCGGATATAACCTTTGCCCAGGCGGCGCTCGGCGCTGATATCGAGGTTCCGACGCTCGACGGCAAGGTCAAACTCACTATACCTGAGGGTACACAGCCCGGAACGGTGTTCAGGCTGCGCGGTAAGGGCATCCCCTACCTTCGCGGCTCCGGCCGCGGCGACCACTACGTCACCGTGAACATCTCCGTACCAAAGAACCTCAGCCACAGCCAGAAGGAGGCCCTGCGCGAATACGCCAAGGCCATGAACGAGCCCGTCCCGGAGTCCGGCGGTATCTTCGGCAGAAAAAAGAAATAAAGCAAAAGGCGGAGCCCGTGGGCTCCGCCTTTTTTTCTGTCTGTTCAGTTGAGGAAGTCGCGCAGCTTTTTCGAGCGGCTGGGGTGGCGCAGCTTGCGCAGGGCCTTCGCCTCGATCTGGCGGATGCGCTCACGGGTGACGTTGAACTCCTTGCCGACCTCCTCCAGTGTGCGCGTCCGACCGTCCACGATGCCGAAGCGCAGCTCCAGGACCTTCTTCTCCCTGGGCGTCAGTGTGTCCAGGACTGTCATGAGCTGCTCCTTGAGCAGGGAGAAACTCGCGGCTTCGGAGGGTTCGGAGGCGTCCTCGTCGGGGATGAAGTCGCCCAGGTGGCTGTCCTCCTCCTCGCCTATCGGCGTCTCAAGGCTGACGGGTTCCTGCGCTATCTTCAGTATGTCGCGGACCTTGTCCACGGCCATGCCCATCTCCTCAGCAATTTCCTCCGCCGAGGGGTCGTGGCCCAGCTCCTGCAGCAGCTGGCGCGAGACGCGGATGACCTTGTTGATCGTCTCGACCATGTGTACCGGGATGCGTATGGTCCGGGCCTGGTCCGCTATGGCACGGGTGATGGCCTGGCGTATCCACCAGGTCGCGTAGGTCGAGAACTTGTAGCCCTTCGTATAGTCGAACTTATCCACGGCCTTGATAAGGCCCAGGTTGCCCTCCTGGATGAGGTCCAGGAACAGCATGCCGCGGCCCACATAGCGCTTGGCTATCGAGACGACCAGCCTGAGGTTGGCCTCGGCCATGCGCCTTTTGGCCTCCTCGTCGCCCTCGGCCATGCGGCGGGCCAGCTCCTGCTCCTCGTCCGCGGTCAGCAGCGGGACCTTGCCGATCTCCTTGAGGTACATGCGAACAGGGTCGTCCGTCGAGAAGGTGTCCGCAAGCGAATCCGTGTCCGCTATCTCCTCCTCGGTGACCTCCTCTATCTCCTGCAGCTCTTCGAGCTCGGGCAGGGCCTCGTCGTCCAGGGGCGGGACTATGTCCTCCCCGGCAGTGTCGATGCCCAGGTTTTCGAGTTTATCGTAAAACTTGTCCAGCTCCTCGGGCTCCAGGTTCATATCGTCGAGGACGTCCATAAGTTCCTTGGAGGTGAGTTTGCCGGCCTTCTTGCCCTTTTCTATGAGGGCGTTGAGCTTCTCCTCCTTCTGCTTGGCGAGCAGCTCCGGGTCCTCCGGCGCGGGCGCCTCCTCGGCCTTGTGTGAACTGCGCCTGCGCGACTTCACCTTTGCCTCCGCGGCCTCTTCCTGCGCCGCCGCTTTGACGGTCTTTTCATTCTCAGACATGGCTCATCCTCCGTAACCCTTTGTTTTTTGCATGCGTCCCTGGATCTCCAGGAGGCTGCCCTCCTTCTCCCTGCGCGAGCGCATGACTGCTATGTAATCCGCCAGAGCCCTCTGCCCGTTTGCAGCGGCCTCCGGCTTTTGAATAACACCTGTGAAAAGCGAAAATTCTTCCGCGGACAGCTCCCCGCTCAGCGCCGCGGGGGAAGTGACCCCGCCGTTTTCAATGTGGCGCTTCAGAGCGGAGTATATTCGCCAGAGCTCCTTGGAGGAGAAGTCCTCCTCGCCCAGCTCCAGCCCGCGGAAATAGGCCGGGTCTTTATACAGGAGGCGTATGACACCCTCCTCCGCCGCTGCGGAGCGCGGGTCCTCGTAACGGATGTCGCGGCTCAGGGGCTGGGACATTCTCGCCGGACGCAGCTCCTCACGCTCCGTGCGCTTGCGTGCCGAACTCAGCTTCCGCTTGCGCAGCCTGGCAACCTCCGCCTTTACAGCATCGGGCGAGACGCCGCAGAGCGACGCCACACGCAGCGAATAGACCTCGCGCGCCGCCGGGTCCGGCAATTCGGACACAACGTCCGTCGCCTCCTTGAGATAGCCCAGCTTCCCCTCGTCCGTGGAGAGGTCGTGCTTCGCCTTCACCCCGTCCAACCTGTATTCGATGTGGTTCTCGCTCTCGGTGAGGAGGTTTTGGAAGGCGTCCGCGCCCTTTGTCTTTATGAACTCGTCCGGGTCCTTCGCTCCGCGGACGGTCAGCACGCGGACCTTGAGCTCCAGCTTTTCAAGTATGCCGATGGCCCGCTGCGCGGCCTTTCTGCCAGCCTCATCCGCGTCGTAGGCTATGACCACCTCGCTCTTGTAGCGCGAGATGAGCCGCGCCTGCTCCGGCGTGAGCGAGGTGCCGAGCGAAGCCACCGCGCTGTCGAAGCCGGCCTGATGCAGGGAAACCACGTCGACATTGCCCTCGACGAGGATAATGTACCCGGATTTGGACTTTTTAGCCAGATTCAGCCCGAAAAGGTTGTGGCTTTTGCTAAAAACGGGCGTTTCGGGGCTGTTGAGGTATTTTGGCTCGCCCTCGCCCAGGATACGCCCGGAAAAGGCCACCACGTTGCCGCGCACATCTATGACCGGGAACATCAGCCGATTTCGGAAGGCGTCGTACACGCCGCCGCGCCTCCCCGGCTTGGCAAGACCGGCCTCGCAGAGTTCGCGCTCCGAGTATCCCTTCTGTTTCATGGCCGTGACGAGCGCCTCCCAGCCGTCCGGCGCGCAGCCCAGACCAAAGCGCCGCGCCGTTGCCGCGCTTATCCCGCGTCTGTGCATATAGTCAGCGGCGGCAGCGCCCTCCGGCCTGGCGAGCTGCTCGTAGAAAAAACGCGCTGCGTCCCGGTTGAGAGCATAGAGTCGTTCCCGCTTCGGCCGGCCCAGGTCCCGCTCCTGCTCGGGCAGGGCCATGCCGGCCCGCCGCGCCAGGAACTCCACCGCCTCCGGGAAGCTCAGATTCTCGATCTCCATTATGAAGTTTATCACGCTGCCGCCCTTGCCGCAGCCGAAACAGTGGTATATCTGCTTCGACGGCGAAACAGAAAACGACGGCGTCTTTTCGCTGTGGAAGGGGCAGAGCCCAAAGAGGTTCTGGCCTGAGCGCTTGCTGAGGTCCACATATTCGCCCACGACGTCCTCTATGGGGTTCCGTTCCGCCAGCTCCTGCAAAAAATCTTGCGAAAAGGCCAAGCTCCGCGCCTCCCCTCAGCGCACCTGCCAGGATTTGGGGATGAACAGTTCGGAATACACGTCCATCACATATTTGTCCGTCATGCCGGAGACGTAGTCCGTCGCCGCTCGCTCAAGTCCGTCCTGCGCAGCAATCAGGCGGTAGTCCTCCGGCAGCTTGTCCGGCTGGTTGACATAATATTCCCATATGCTGTAAAGGATATTCCCAACCTTGCCCTCTTCGCCCTTGGCGACGGGGTTTTTGTACACGTATTCGTACATGAAGTCGGTAAACTCCTCTACGGCGGCGGCCATGACTTCGGACATGCGCAGTTCTTCGGCGCTGCTTCGGACGACATCCGTGACTATGGCATTTATCCTCTCGCTGTTGCGGGTACCAATGCGTTCGCGGACGATCTGCGGCTCCTCTCCGGGCTCGAGCAGGCCGGCGCGCTCGGCGTCGTCCAGGTCGTGGTTTATGTAGGCGATGCGGTCCGCCATGCGGACGACGTCGGCCTCAAGGCTGCCTCGGGGCTGGCCTGTCGTGTGGTTGAGTATACCTATGCGGGTCTCGTTGCAGAGGTTAAGGCCGCGGCCGTCTTTTTCAAGCCGGTCCACGACGCGGAGGCTCTGCTCGTAGTGGCGGAAACCGCCGGGGAAGATCTCGTTCAGGGCGCGCTCCCCCGCGTGGCCGAAGGGCGTGTGGCCCAGGTCGTGGCCGAGCGCGATGGCCTCCGTCAGGTCCTCGTTCAGGCGCAGGGCGCGGGATATCGTCCGCGCGATCCGCGCGACCTCCAGCGTATGCGTGAGCCGGGTGCGGTAGTGGTCTCCCTCCGGCTGGAGAAAAACCTGCGTCTTGTGCTTGAGGCGGCGGAAGCTCTTGCAGTGGATGATCCGGTCAATGTCCCGCTGGAAGCAGGTGCGGACCTCGCACTCCGGCTCCGGCCTCGGTCTGCCCGTACTCTCTTTGGCGAGCACGCCCCGGGAGCAGACGAGCAGCTCTTCTGCGCGCTCTCTTGTCTCTCGCGGACATTCCATCGTTCCCGCCTCCTTTCCCTCAACGCTATATACTGCGTATCCTTCAAAAATCCTCTATTTTTCCGAAAAAATTTTCTGCGGCCTGAAAACGCTGCCCGCAACGCGGCTTTTCGCGCTTCCCGCAGTCACGTCGCCCAGCCTGTCGCAGAAAAGCGGGGCGGTCTCTAGTGGCAGCAGCGCCGAGACGGAGACCTCCGCCCCGAAGGAGGCCTCAACCTCCTCCGCGCCCAGGTCGGACAGCAGGCGGCGCACCCGCTCATATTGCGCGTAGCCGCAGTCAGTCTCCACCAGGCTCCACTCCGCCATCCGCGCCCGCCCAGCGGCCTCCAGGGCCATGGACGCCGCCTTCGAGTAGGCCCGCACCAGCCCGCCCGAGCCCAGCAGGATGCCGCCGAAATAGCGCGTCACCACGCAGCACACGTCGGACACCCCCGCAGAGCGGAACACGTTAAGCGTCGGCTGGCCGGAGGTGCCGCCCGGCTCCCCGTCGTCCGACCAGCGCATCGCGCCCGAGTTCAGCACATAGGCCCAGACGTTGTGCGTGGCGTCCTCGTACTTCTTCCGCACGCTCTCCACAAAGGCCATGGCCTCTGCCTCTGTGCGCGCGTACTGCACCTGGCCTATGAACCGCGACTTTTTATCCACATATTCCGCCTCGCCGTAACCGGCGGGGATGATATACTCAGACATCCCGACACCTCGCTTCAAAATCATATAATTTTACAATATTCATTCCACAGACGCAAGCACCAGATGTCGAAATGTGAAGGTTGACGGATATATACCATTATGTTACATTTTAGGCAGACAACCAACTACTTTGGAGGCTTTGAAAATGCGTGTACCTGCTGCTTGTACGCTTGTGCTTGCGCTGGCACTGTTGCTTTTATCCGGCTGCGGGGTGCGGGACGCCGCGCTCGCAGAAGGGGACGGAGGCGCGTATATACTCGTGCGCATGGATAACGGCGCGGACTCCACGGGCGCCGCTTTCGCCTGCGGCGAGGATATTTATACAGTCAATATGAATTTTGCTGAGGACGGCTCGTCTGAGTACAGCCTGGTGCGCAACGGCGCGGAGGTCGTATTTGCGGCTGGGACCGGCCAGATCAGCCTTGCCTGCGGCGGAGCGGACAGCCTCTGGCTGCTCGAGGGCGGGACGCTGCGCCGCTTGTCTTTCGACGGGGAGCAGCTCCTTGGTTTGGAGCTGTCCTGCGAGGATATGCTCTGCCTCGGTGACGAGCTGTATGTGCTGCGCGGCGGGCGAGTGGAGGTCCTGGACTGCGCCGGCGAGGCGCTTCGGAGCTTTGACGTTGACGATGGCGCAGGTATAGTGCGGGGAGGCGACGGGCAGGCCTACGTTACCCTGCCCGCCGGGGACGGGATGGATGTATATGCGCTCGATGCAGGCAGATCATCCGCCGTCAGACTGCCGCAGGTAACAGCGGCATATCCGGGCAGTGCCGAATGTCCGCTGCTGTGCCTGCGCCCCGAGGGCCTGTACTGGCTGCGTGCGGACGGGGCGCTCGAGCCCGCGGCGCTCTGGGAGAGCTGCGGCGCCGCCGTGGGCAATCTCCGCCACGCCGAGGCGCTGGAGGACGGACGCATCCTTCTGCTGGACAGACTCGGCCCGGGGCTGCTGGAGGAGGCGGAACAGGGGAGCGAGCCGTCGGCGGAGGCCGTGACGCTCAGGCTCGGCACGGTGGGTGACGGCCTCCGCTATATTACCGACAGCTACAACACACAGTCGGACGGCACCCGCGTGCAGGAGATCGACTACACCCTGGGCGGCACATTGAGCGTGCAGGATGCGTTGATACGGCTAACAGCCGACATAGCTTCGGGCGAAGGGCCTGATATGCTGCTCATAACGAACCTGCCGGTCCAAAGCTACATTCGCCGCGGCCTCCTTGCTGAACTCTCGGGATTGCTGGATACCGCTGACGTCGTCATGGCGAAGGCGCTGGAGGAATCGGGCGGGCTGTACTACCTGACTCGCAGTTTCGGGGTCGAGACATATGCGGGACTCGCGTCGAACTTCGGAGAGGCTGAGGGCTGGACGATGGACGAGTATCTGGAGGCAGAATCGCAGCTCGGGTCGGACGCAGAAATGTTCTACAACGCCACGCAGGAACTGTTCCTGCGCATGACAGGCGCGAGTTATATGAGGGATGCCATAGACTGGAGCAGCGGAGAGTGCCGCTTCGACAGCGCGGGTTTTATACGCATACTGGAGACGGCGGCAGCAATGACGGAGTACCCGGAGGAGGCGGTCCTCGGCTACACGCCCACGGAGGAGCTGCTGAGGACGGGAGCAGAATATGTGACGCTGTGCAATATCAGCAGCGTCACAAAAATGGCCTCATTCGAGGCAGCGGTCGGCGAGAGGCTGTGCTTCGTGGGTATGCCGACGCCGGACGGAGCAAACGGCTCGGTCATGAACGTGAACGGCGCGGTGGGGGTCATGGCGTATACGGAGCACCCGGAGGCCTGCGCCGATTTCCTGGAGTACCTGCTGAGCGGATATGACAGTTCGGAGCTCGACTATGAGCGCAACGGAAGTATGCCGATGTACAGGCCCTACTTTGAGGGACTCGTGGCCCGCGCAAAAGCGGACGGCAAGTTGAGCGACGAAGACGCGAAGCGCCTGTATGACTTCCTGGACGGCGTACGGTATACGAATGTGTACGACAAGACCGTTATAGATATCATCCTTGAAGAGGCTTCGGCGGTCTGCGGCGGCATACGCGGCGCGGCCGAGGCGGCGGGGATCATACAGGAGCGAGTCTCTACCTACGTCGCGGAACAGAGCTGAATACAGCGAGAAAATTTTGCACGCCCCCTTGACAAAGTCGAGGGGGCGTGTTATATTGCAGCCACAGTTAGTTAATTACTCAAGTAACTAACCGATACACCAGGAGGTGAGCCGATGGCAGGCTTTGATGAGTCCAGACCGATCTTCCTCCAGCTTGCGGAGATGCTGGAGGACGGGATAATCTCCGGCGCGTTTCCGGAGGAGGGGCAGATACCCTCCATCACGGAATACTCCGCCGCGCTGAAGATCAATCCCGCAACGGCGCTCAAGGGCATCAACCTGCTCGTTGAGGATGGCCTTGTCTACAAAAAACGCGGCGTCGGCATGTTCGTAGCCGCCGGAGCCAGGGAAAAGCTGCTCCAAAAGCGCCGCGAGAGTTTTTATGTAAACCTTGCGAAGCCCACGGCGAGAGAGGCAAGAGCGCTCGGCCTCTCGCTCGAGGAGCTTCAGAAAATGATGGAAAGAGGATATAACGATGGCGATTGAGCTTAAAAACGTATCCAAAAGTTTTGGCGGCGTCCACGCGCTCTCGGACGTCAGCCTTTCCTTCGGCGGTGGGAAGATATACGGCCTGCTCGGCCCCAACGGCGCGGGCAAGACGACGCTGCTGAACATTATAACGAACCGCCTCTACGCGGACAGCGGCGAGGTGACGATAGACGGCGAGAGCGCACCCGGGCGCGACCGGGCGCTCGGCAAGGTCTACATGATGGCGGAGCAGAACCTGTTCCCGGACAGCATGAAGGTAAAGGCCGCGCTGAAGATAACGGCGGATTTCATCCCCAGCTTCGATTTGGAACTGGCTATGGAGCTGGCGGAGAAGTTCGGCCTGCCGATGAACAAGAAGGTCAAGGCCCTCTCGACGGGCTACTCAAGCATAATCCGGCTTGTGCTGGCGCTCTCGGCAGGCACGCCCTACGTCATCTTCGACGAACCCGTGCTCGGCCTGGACGCGCAGCACCGCGATATGTTCTACCGTCTGCTGATGGAACACTGCGGCGGGGGCGGACAGACGGTCATTCTCTCCACCCACCTCATACAGGAGGCCGCACCGCTCATAGAGCATGCAGTCATCATAAAGGGCGGCAAGATCCTGCGCGACGCCTCGGCAGAGGAGCTGACCGGCGCGGCGCACACTGTGTCCGGTCCCGCCGGGCTGGTGGACGGCTACATCGCGGGCCGGCAGGTGCTGAACACTACGGCCATAGGCGGACTCAAGACCGCCTGCGTCGAGGGCGAGCCCGACTCGCGCATCCCCGCGGGCCTCGAAGTCAGCGCCATGGGCCTGCAGGACTACTTCATAAGTCTCATGAACGAGGAGGATGCGAAATGAACTTCCTGCCCATCTTCAAATACCGGCTGAAGGACGACCTCAAGGCCGTGGGCGTGTTCCTTTTGGTGACGCTGCTGTGCATGGTGCTGGTGATTTACGGCATAATGATCATGGTTTCAGAGATAGATGACCGCGTAGTGTCGAACTTTTCAATAGCACTGACGGTATTTTCATTTGTTATAGGCATCGTAACGGTGCGAGAGGACCTGCGGCTGGGCATCCAGAACGGAGTGTCGCGCGGCACGAGCCTTGCGGCCTGTTTTACGGCGAATGTCGTGGCGTCGCTGGCGGCGGCGCTGGGCGTGACGCTCGTAGAATGGCTGTCGGTGACGACGCAGAGCACGACGAACGCGGCGCTCGTAAGCTTTTACGCCATGATCTACGGCGAGGACGCGAGCCTGGCCGGGCAGCTGCGGAGCTTCCTGCTGAGTTTTGTGTGGAGCGGCTCGGCGGTGTTCGTGGGCAGTTTCCTGTCGCTCTTGTACTGGCGGCTCTCAAAGCTCTGGCGCTGGATAGTGTCGCTCGGCATGGGCGCGGCGCTGATTTTGCTGCTGAACGCGACGATGATAGTCGGCGGGCTCATGGACAGGGTGCTGGCGTTCTTCCGCTGGCTGGGCGAGGCGCCGGTGAACCTGTGCATATGCCTCGTGGGCGTGGCCATAGTCTTCGCCGTCTTCGACTGGCTCCTGACCCGCAAGGCCCCCATCACCGCCGCCACCGCGTGAAAAAGTAGGTATCGGGCTCGGAGCGTATGATTAATGAGGAGGATGTGAGATGAACTTCCGGCCCATTTTCAGAAACAGGTTCAAGGACGACATGAAGGGCGTGGCGTTGTTTATGGCGCTCTTGCTGCTGTGCAACGCGTTCATAGTGTCCCTGCTGTTGGTGGTATCCGCGCAGGTGCAAGGTCAGGCGTTTTCCAACTTCTCTGTAGCGATGTCGTGTTTCACACTGGCCATAGGAGCCGCCACAGTGCGCGAGGATCTGCGCCTCGGTATACAGAACGGGGTCTCGCGGGGTACGAGCCTCACGGCCTGCTTTGCGGCCAATATAGCGGCGGCGATGGTCGCGGCGCTGGGCGTGACGCTGGTCGAGTGGGCGTGCATATACCTGCGGGGCACGGTGAGGATAGGCTTTTACAGTATATTTGCGCTCGTCTATGGCGAGGATGCGAGCGTACCCGGGCAGCTTCGGAGCTTACTTCTTAATTTTCTCTGGTGCGGCTCGATGGTGTTCGTGGGCAGCTTCCTCTCGCTGATATACTGGCGCCTCTCTAAGTTCTGGCGCTGGGTAGTATCGCTGGGCATGGGCGCGGCAGCGCTGCTGCTCCTGAATGCGGCGATAATTCTGCTGCTGAACGCATCCAAGGCAAGCGCGGGGTTCCTGGGCTGGCTGCTGAGCTTCATACGCTGGCTCGGCGAGGCCCCGCTGAACCTGATCGTGTTCCTCGCAGGTATAGCCGCAGCCTTCGCAATTTTCGACTGGCTCCTGACCCGCCGCGCCCCAATCACCGCCGCGACGGCCTGAGCGGCAAACGGGGCTTGCATTTCCCCGCCTTCTGTGCCAATATATAACAGGGGGTGGGGAGATGAAAAAGCCTTTTTATAAGAGATGGTGGTTTTGGCTCGTCGTCGCCTTTGTAGTGATAGGCGCCATAGGCAGCTCGATGGAGAAAACGCAGACCCCGGAGCCCACGGCCACGCCCGAGATCACCGCGTCTCCTGCGCCGGAGCCTACCGCGACGCCGGAACCAACCGCAGAGCCCACGCCGGAGCCGACCGCAACGCCGGAACCGACGCTCTCTCCGGAGCCGACGCCGGAGGCCGAGCCGGGTCAGGCCCTGGTCTGGATTCCGCAGAGCGGCTCCAAGTACCACAGCAGCCCAAGCTGCAGCAACATGAAGAACCCAACTCAGGTCACCGTTGAAGAGGCCGAGTCCAGGGGCTACGAGCCCTGCAAAAAGTGTTACGGATAGAAAATGCCCGGGAGCTTTGACAGCTCCCGGGCATATTTTACGCTCTGCGCACAAGCTCGTCCGCCTGCGCCCTGGTCTCGTTCAGCTCTGTCTCTGTCCTGCTTAGCATTGCGTGCAGCCGTTCCAGAACATCTGAGATACGAGCGTGGACGGCCTGTACCTGTTCGGCCGAATTGCTTATATGGTCCATAACGGCAAAGTCCACGAATATGCCGTCAAAGAAGTAGTCCGCAAAGCGCAAGAAGCCGTCCACATTCACGCGCACGTCCGCGCCTATGCCGCCCACGTCCGCCAGCTCTGTTTTGAATCGGCGCAGCTGGCTTTGCAGCCGTTCCACTGCGTACTGCGCCTCGTCCAGGTGGCTGTGCTTAGCGATATCAGCTATGATGCCGCCGCCAAAGACGTCCCAGGTCGCCCAGCTCCCGGCGCTGTCGAGGTCGTCCAATATCTCCTCCGCCGTCACCAGGGCCTCGCTGCCCGCGGCTATGGCCTCCAGGATCTCCTTTTTCCGGCCCACGCAGGCCGCCGCCCGCGCCTCCAGCTCCAGCAGCTTTGCAGCCGCAGCGCCGCCGGAGGCCTTGACCTCCCTTGACTTGGCCTGCAGTGTTTCCTCATACTCCTGCTCGCAGCCGGAGAGCCCCGCGAGCTCAGACTCGCAGCCGGCGATGTCCGACATGACGGAGTCCAGCTCGCGCGCCGCACTCTCGTATTTGAGCGCAGCGGCCGCGGCCTCGCGCCGCTCCTTTGTCAGCTTCTCCTCGCCCTTGCCCAGTAGCGAGTAGAAAAGCGCCGTTATCCCGCCGGATTCCAGCCTCTCCACGTCCTCCTGCTCCTGCAGCTTTATCGCCTCTAGCTCGCTCACCCGCGCCTCCAGCTCGGACCTCTGTGCGCGCAGCTCGCCCAGCATGGACTCGAGCCGCCTCTTCCGCGCGGCGTCGCGCTGCAGCTTTTCCAGCCTCTCGTCATAAACCGACATCTATTTGACCTCCCCCTGCCTTACGATCTCCTTCACGTTCCGCTCGAACTTGGAGCGAGCGCCCATGACCTCGCGGCCGCAGCCCTCGCAGCGCAGCTTGAAGTCCGCGCCTATCCTCAGCACCATCCAGCGGCAGGAGCCGCAGGGGTGCTGTTTTTTCATGACCAGAGTGTCCCCGACCTGAATGTCCATCAGCGGCCCTCCTTTATTCTCTCCCAATAGGCCCTGGCGGCCTGCTCGGTCTTGTTCTCGCCATATTCGTAGTACCGCGCGCCCTTCAGGATGTCGGGCAGGTATTGCTGCTCCACCCAGTGGCCAGGATAGTCGTGCGGGTATTTGTAGCCCTGCTCGCGCTCAAAGCCCGTGCCGTCCGCGTGGACGTTCTGCAGCTCCCGCGGTATCGGTCCCGCCTTGCCCGCGCGCACGTCCGCTATCGCCCGGTCTATGGCCATGACCACGGAATTCGACTTCGGCGCAGTCGCCAATAGTATGGCCGCCTCGGCCAGGGGCAGTCTCGCCTCCGGCAGGCCCAGCTGCAGGCCCGAGTCCACGCAGGCCTTGACTATCGCCGCCGCCTGCGGGTAGGCCAGGCCGATGTCCTCCGAGGCCGAGCACAAAAGCCGCCGGCAGGCCCCGATGAGGTCCCCCGCCTCCAGAGTCCGCGCCAGGTAGTGCAGCGCCGCGTCCGGGTCCGAGCCACGCAGGGACTTCATGAGCGCGGAGACGGAGTCGAAGTGCTCGTCCCCCTCCCTGTCGTAGCGCATCGCGCTGCTCTGCGTGGCTTCCCTGGCGTCCTTTAGCGTTATGTCAACCTTGCCATCCCGCCTCGGCGCGGCGGAAAACAGCAGCTCCACAGAATTGAGCGCTTTGCGCACGTCCCCGCCGCAGCTGCGCGAGATGTGCTCCGCCACGCCCGGCTCCAGCACCGCCTCCAGGCCCTCGCGCTTTGATATTATGTCAACCGCTCTCAGAACGGCGGGCAGCACCTCGGCAGCGGGCACGGATTTGAACTCGAACACCGTGCTGCGGGAGAGCAGGGCGTTGTAGACGTAGAAATATGGGTTTTCCGTCGTCGAGGCGATGAGGGTTATGCGCCCGTCCTCTATGAATTCGAGCAGGCTCTGCTGCTGTTTTTTGTTGAAGTACTGGATCTCGTCCAGGTAGAGCAGGACGCCGCCGGGGGTGAGCATCGTATCCAGCTCCGCGATGATGGCCTTTATATCGGCCAGGCCGGCGTTCGTGGCGTTGAGCTTGCGTAGGCTGCGCTCCGTCCTGCGGGCGATGATGTTGGCGACGGTGGTCTTGCCGGTCCCCGAGGGGCCGTAGAACACCATGTTGGGTATGTCTCCGGACTCGATGACGCGCCGGAGCAGCCCGCCCTCGCCCAAAATATGCTTCTGCCCGACTACCTCGTCCAGCTCGAGCGGCCTTATCTCGTCTGCCAAGGGTCTGTGCATAGTCTGCCTCCGTAATACGTTGAAATATGGTGGAAAATGTGCTAACATGCAGTAAATGATTCGAAAGCGGTGATATTATCAGAACACCCGAACAGGTAGCCGAGATAGTCGCACGCCTGGAGGATGAATATCCTCTTGCGGACTGCACCCTGGACTGGGGCAAAGACTACGAGCTGCTCTTTTCCGTCCGCCTCGCCGCGCAGTGCACGGACGAGCGCGTGAATATGATAACCCCGGCGCTCTTTGAGCGCTACCCGACCCTGGAGTCCTTTGCCGAGGCGGACGTTGCGGAGGTGGAACAGTACATACGCTCCTGCGGCTTCTTCCACACGAAGGCGCGGGACATCGTCGCCTGTGCGCAGACGCTGCTGGCAAAGCACGGCGGGAAGGTCCCGGACAACATGGAAGAGCTGCTGGCCCTGCCCGGTGTCGGCCGCAAGACGGCAAACCTCATCCTGGGCGACGTTTTCCGCGCTCCCGGGGCCGTCGTTGTGGACACACACTGCATCCGGCTCTCGAACCGCATGGGCTTCGTGGACACGAAGGACCCTCCGAAGATCGAGGCCGCGCTGCGCGCCGTCCTCCCGCCGGAGAAGAGCTCTGACTTCTGCCACCGCATAGTCCTGCATGGCCGCGCCGTCTGCACGGCGCGCGCCCCCAAGTGCGAGAGCTGCTGCGTCCGGCACGTCTGCCGCTTCGCCACCGGGGACTGATCAGCCTACCACCTCGCCGCAGACCCTGTACTCGGTCTCCGGCGTCAGCTCAATTGGCGAGTACCGGGGGTTTGCCGAAACGAGGCAGGCCCCCTTTTCGTCCACGTGCAGTCTTTTGCAATACGCCATGCCGCCCACGACGAAGATGCCCACGCGCCCGCTCTCGAGCGTCTCACGCCGGCGGACCCAGACGATCTGCCCGTCCTCGATCTCGGGCTCCATGCTGTCTCCCGCTATCCTGACGGCGAAGTCCGCCTCTGCGGGCGCCGCGGAGGCGTCTATGGGCTCGCAGTCGTCCCCGTCCAGGAACTGGCCCGTGCCGGCCGAGGCCGCCAGGGTATAGAGCGGCAGGACGCGGCATTCTGTCTCTTCCGCTTCGGCGTAAAGCCCGCTCGCCAGCAGGACGCGGATGTAGTCCGAGACCAACCTCCGCCCCTCGGCGTTGAGGCCCGCCATTCCGCCCCTTCTGCCCGTGAAAGTGGCCATGACGTCCGTGACTCCGTAGAGCTCGCAGAGCTTGAGGAATTGCAGGGCGTTCGGCATGGTCATGTCCTTTTCCCACTTGCTGATGCCGGCGGGCTTTATATCCACGCCCTCGGCGGCAAGCAGCTCGGATACGCGCGGCTGGGTCAGCCCAGCCTCCCGCCGCAGGGTTGTGAGTATCGCACCGAGAGATTTTTTCACCAGCATCATCTCCTAACAAGACACATTATAACAGAGCCTCCGCCCGATTACAAGCGCCATATACGCGCAAAAAGCGCCGCCCGAAATAGGGCGGCGCTTTCTCTTCTTCATGTCTCCAGGCCGAAGCGGCGGTTCAGTTTTTTAAGCAGCTCGGACAGGGGCAGGATGAGCAGGCCCACGGCCAGGTTCCCCGCTGCCTGGATGAGGTCAAAGGGGAAGCCCGCGGCGATCCAGGCGAGCATCCCGCGCCAGTCCAGTCCGTACATCAGCGCCTGCAGCGGCGCATAGAGCGTTCCAAAGGCCAGGCCGTGCAGTGAGCACACCACAGGATACACCACCGCCGCCCACTTCCTGGGCAGCTCCCGCGGCAGCAGCATCACGACTCCCCAGAGCACCGTCCAGATATAGAGGTACGGTATCCACCAGGGCAGAAAGCCGTTATACGCCCCCGTCAGAAACACAAAGATATAAATGGGATACAGCGCCCGCTTCCGGTAGACCACCGTCAGCAGCACCGTGAACATCCCGATGAGATGTATGTTCGGCAGGCCCTCCATCAGCAGTTTCGACGTGAACATCATCACGCCGAACATGGAGTATACCGCCATCTCGGCTATCCGCAGCGCCAGCCGCCGGCCGTCAGCCCTTGGTGCAGACAAGCTCGTACTGCTCGCCGTCGGCGATCTCCGTCGTATCCACGCCGCTCATGAGGTATTCACCGGACTTATAGAAGGCCCAGTAGAGCCCGTCGGAGTCGTAGTCGGCGGTCATGCCATTCACGGTCTTGACGTAGAGGCCGTATTCGCTCTCGTCGCCGGCTATGAGACCGTTCTCCTCCAGGGCCTCGCGGAGCGTCGTGCTGTCCGTGTGGATGGTGAAGGTGACGGTCTTTTCCTCCGCCGTGACCTCGACGGTCAGGGTCGCAGCGCCCTCGCCGAGCTCTGTGTTTTTCGTGTAGGTCGCGGAATCCCACATGCCGCCGGAGCCCTGCGCGCCGCAGGCCGCGAGGCTGAGTACCAGCGCCAGCACGAGCGCCAGCGCCGCCGTCTTTTTGATGTTCGCTTTCATTTTTCTACCTCTTTTCCGAAATCTGCGCCTGAAAAAAGGCAAAGCGCCCTCCCAAAAGGGAGGACGCGACAAAGAGGCGCGCTCTTTCCGCCGCGCCTGCCTGCCCCTGTCCCCCAAACGCCCGGGGACGGTCTGCTGCTCACGAAACGTCGGGCATTCCGGCTCGCGCCACGGGCGCACACGGCAATGGCTGTTGCGGCGGATTCTGACCGCCTTCCCCCGGCTCCTCCCGCCGGGTCATGCCCGGCGCTCAGACGCGCAGACTGCGCGGGATCGTGTTTTTCTCAAACTGCGGCTATACTTTATCTCATTTTGCCCGCCTCGTCAAGCGTCAAGGCTCAGCCCGACCACATACTCCCGGGCCAGTTCCAGGGCGTCCCCGTCCACGCCCTCGAATTCACTCAGCTGGGCCTCCAGGAAACTGAGGCTCGCGGGCAGCTCGTATTCGCCGGAGGCGCTCAGCGCCGGGCGGGCCTCCGGCCCGTAGGCGAAGCTCAGGAACTCCCAAGCGCCCTCCACGTCCTCGCAGCTCTTGAGTATCGAGAGCGAAATGCATCCCGCCGCCGGCCCCAGGCCGGGACAGCCCGTGTCCCAGAGAGCATCCGGCTCCGTCAGCATCGCGGCCAGCTGCGCGCTGCTGTATATGATTACCCTGTCCAGCAGCGTGGACTCTCCGGCGTATCCGTCCGCCTCCTCTCCGTATCTGGGCAGATAGGCAGCCAGCTCGTTGGGCGCGCCCCCGCAGCTTATCCAGCTCGGGAAGAGCAGGGCGCCCTCGTCCATCGCCTCCAGCAGTTCCAGCGCCTCCTCGGCCGTCAGCGTCGTGCGCCCGTCCAGCAGCTCCTTGGAGCAGCCCAAGCTCACCGTCCCCCAGCTTATGGGCAGTGAGTAGAGCGCCTCGCCCTCCATGAGCCCGTCCAAAAGGAAAGGCAGTATGTCCCCGCGGCCCATGTCCGCATCCACATATGATATTATGTCAACCAGCGCTGCGCTGTCGTAGGCGGAGCGGTCCGCGACGATGTCAGGGTCCTGCTCGCTGATGACCACGCGGTAGTCCTCGTTCGAGGCGTTGAAGAGGCGCACCGCGTCCGAGAGCAGGGCGTGGCCGCCGCCGTCGAGAGTGAGGACCGTCCTGGTATCCTCCGACTTGGAAGAGCCGCAGCCGGGCAGCAGCATGACGGAGATGACCAGCAAAAAGACCAGGAAACGCTTCATAATATCTCCTCCTCCGCATTTTCTGAGCCAAGCATAGCACCCGCTTGTATCCGGTTTGCATCATCCGAAGGACTAATTATGAATTTTCTGTAAACAAATCATCGCACTTGCGCGGCGACGGGGGCTTATAGTACAATGTTCAAAAAAGGGGGCGGCGCCATGAGAGAACTGAGCTGCCTGCGCTGTGGAGCGCAGATGCAATACATGATGAGGGAAAGGCTCCAGCTCGGCAAGACCGGCTGGATACTCGGGGACCTGCCCAATCTTTTCGCAGGGGCGCTGGATGCGGACATCTACGTCTGCCCGGACTGCAGCAAGCTGGAATTCTTTCTCGCAGAGGATGCGGCCGGACAGGACAAAACGCCAAAAAAGACCTGCCCTTACTGCGGCAAGGAGATAGACTTCGACTACCCCAAGTGTCCCTTCTGCAAGCGCGAATTCAAGCGCCTGCCCTGAGCCATATGAAAAGCGGTGAGCCTGTCGGGCTCACCGCTTTGGCATTCTTGCGCTGTTTATTTGAGCTTAGCCAGGCTCTCCTCGAGGTTTGCTATGAGCGCCTTGGCCTTTTCTGCGCGTTCGCGCTCGGCGTTCACGACGGCCTCGGGCGCGCGGGAGACGAAGGCCTCATTGGCGAGCTTCTTGTTCTGAGCCTCAAGCTGGGCGCGGGCCTTCTCGAGCTCCTTTTCGATCCTGGCGCGCTCCTTTTCGAGGTCGACCAGCTCGGCCATGGGCATGAACATCTTCGCGCTGCCCGTGACGACGGAGACCATGCCGTCAGTGTCCGCGGGAGCCTCGGAGACGATGTCCACCTCGCCGGCGTAGGCCAGCTTGGAGAGGTAGGTCCTGCCCGCCTCAAACACCTCCGGCCTGTCGCTGGAGATGATGAGCCTCGGCCGCTTGGAGGGCGGCACGTTCATCTCGGCCCTGCGGCTGCGGACGGCCTTCACGGCGTCCATGATGAGCTCGAAGCCCGCCTCGTCCTCCGGGAAGGAGAGCGCCGCGTCGTACTTCGGGTAGGGCGCTATGATGAGCGCTTCGCCCTCGTGCGGGATGGCCTGGAAAATCTCCTCGGTGATATAGGGCATGAAGGGGTGCAGCAGCTTGAGGATATCGGTCAGCACATAGAGCAGCACGCGCTCCGCGCCCTCCTTGGCCTGCTCGTCGCCGCCGTTCAGGCGGGGCTTCGTCAGCTCTATATACCAGTCGCAGTAGCTGTCCCAGATGAAGTCGTAGATCTTTTGCGCCGCGATGCCCAGCTCGTAGCGGTCGAGGTTGTCGCGCACCTCGCCGCGCAGGCTGTTGAGCTTCGAGAGTATCCAGCGGTCCTCAAGCTCGAGCTTCTCCGGCAGGGCGCAGTCGTCGATATTGAGGTTCATCATGACGAAGCGGCTGGCGTTCCAGAACTTGTTGGCGAAGTTGCGCATCGCCTCGCAGCGCTCGACGTAGAAGCGCATGTCGTTGCCGGGGCTGTTGCCGGTGATGATGTTGAAGCGCAGGGCGTCCGCGCCGAAGCGGTCTATCATCTCGATGGGGTCCACGCCGTTGCCGGCGGACTTGGACATCTTCTTGCCCTGCGGGTCGCGGATGAGGCCGTGGATGAGCACGGTGTGGAAGGGGATCTGGTGCATCTGCTCGCAGGCGGAGAAGATCATGCGGGCGACCCAGAAGAAGATGATGTCGTAGCCCGTGACGAGCACATCCGTCGGGTAGAAGTACTTGAGGTCCTCGGTCTCCTCGGGCCAGCCGAGCGTGGAGAAGGGCCAGAGCGCGGAGGAGAACCAGGTGTCCAGCACGTCGGGGTCCTGCTCGATGTTCTTGGAGTGGCAGGCCTCGCACTCGGTGGCATCCTCCTTGGAGACGGTGACGTGGCCGCAGTCCTTGCAGTACCATGCGGGTATCCTGTGGCCCCACCAGAGCTGGCGGGAGATGCACCAGTCGCGGACGTTGTACATCCAGTTCAGATAGGTCTTGGAGAAGCGCTCCGGTACGAACTTGACCTCGCCGTCCTCGACGACCCTTATGGCCTCCTTGGCGAGCGGGGCCATCTTCACGAACCACTGCTCGGAGGAGATGGGCTCCACGTCGCTGTGGCAGCGGTAGCAGGTGCCGACGTTGTGGGAATAGTCCTCGACCTTCACGAGGTAGCCCTCGGCTTCGAGGTCCGCCACTATGGCCTTGCGGGCCTCGTAGCGGTCCATGCCGTTATATTTTCCGCCGTTTATGATCTTTGCGTCGTCGTCGAGTATGAGGATATACTCGAGGTCATGCCTCTGAGCGACCTCAAAGTCGTTCGGGTCGTGGCAGGGCGTCATCTTGACGCAGCCGGTGCCGAAGTCCATCTCGACATAGTCGTCGGCGACGATGGGTATCTCGCGGCCCACGAGCGGCAGGATGCAGGTCTTGCCGACGATGTTCGTGTAGCGCTCGTCGTTCGGGTTCACGGCGACGCCGGTGTCGCCCAGCATGGTCTCGGGACGGGTAGTGGCGATGATGAGGTCGCCGGAGCCGTCGGAGAGCGGGTAGCGGATGTGCCAGAGGTGGCCCGGCTTGTCGACGTACTCGACCTCCGCGTCGGAGAGCGCGGTGGTGCACTTGGGACACCAGTTGATGATTCGCTTGCCCTTGTAGATGAGCTTTTTCTGATAAAGGTCAACGAAGGTCTCGCGCACGGCGCGGGCGCAGGTATCGTCCATGGTGAAGCGCTGGCGCTCCCAGTCGCAGGAGGAGCCGAGGGTCTTGAGCTGCTCGACTATCCTGTCGCCGTATTTGTTCTTCCAGGCCCAGACCTCGTCCAGGAACTTTTCGCGCCCGAGGTCGAAGCGGGTCTTGCCCTCGTTACGCAGCTTTTCCTCAACCTTTATCTGCGTGGCGATGCCGGCGTGGTCATAGCCCGGCAGCCAGAGCGTGGAGTAGCCGTCCATGCGCTTGTAGCGGATGAGCACGTCCTGGATGGTCTCGTCAAAGGCGTGGCCCAGGTGCAGCTGGCCCGTGACGTTCGGGGGCGGGATGACGATGGTGAAGGGCTTCTTTTCCGGGTCGCGCTCGGCGTGGAAGTAGTTGCCCTCGAGCCACATGTCGTAGATCTTCTTTTCGACCTGTTTGGGGTCGTAGACTTTCGGCAGTTCTCTCATACGTTTTCCTCCTTTTCGGGGCATGAAAAAGCGCCCCGAAGCAAGTTAGCCTCAGGGCGCGGAAATATACCGCGTGGTACCACCTGAGTTCCACACATGGCGTGTGACACTCTCGGCTCTGTAACGGGAGCACCCGTCCGGCCTACTCGAAAAACTTTCAGCCCGGCGGCTCGGGGCCGACCTTCGGCGCCGCTTCACGGGAGCTTGCACCTTCCGCTCCCTCTCTTTGCATCGGCGAACGCCTACTCCTGCCCGTCTCAGCCTGTGTAAACGCGATTATAGCCCAAATTTACTGCAAAGTCAACAGTTTTTGCCGCCTTCAAACTCCCAGCGCGGCGGCGATCTGCTCCTTCATTTGCACGCCTACGGCCTTGCCGACCTGCTTGCCGTCCTCGAAGTAGATGAGCGTCGGTATGCTCATCACGCCGAAGCGCGAGGCGAGCGCCGGCTCCGCGTCCACGTCCACCTTGCAGGACTTTATCTCCGGGTGCTCGGCCGCGAACTCGTCAAGGATGGGACCCTGCATCCTGCACGGTCCGCACCAGGACGCCCAGAAATCCACCACGCAGCGGCCCGCCGCTATCGTGCTGTCAAAATCCGCGCTTGTCAGATGCTGTACTGCCATTTATTCTTCCTCCTTAAGTATATTCTCCACATATTTTGCCGCGGATATACCCGCGATGTTGCCCTCGCCCGCGGCCTTCGCCGCCTGATACGGCGCGCCGACGCAGTCGCCGGCGGCGAACACGCCCGGTACGTTTGTGGCCATGTCCGCATTCACCTTTATGTGCGCCCCGTCCAGCTCCAGCCCCGGCACCAACGAGCCCGGAGCCACGCCCGAGCGCAGGATGAACACGCAGGATACCTCGTATTCCTCCCCGTCTGCGACGAGCTTTTCCACTCTGTCCGCGCCCTTTATCTCGTATTTCTTCGCCCTTGCTGCGTCGAAGTATTCGACCTCGCAGCCTATGGAGCGCAGAAACTCAGCTTCCTCAGGCGCGTCCGCGGAAAGGCCGATGACGGCGACTTTTTTGCCACGGTAGAGCATACCGTCGCAGGTGGCGCAATAGCTCACGCCTGCGCCCAAAAACTGCGTCTCGCCCGGATACGGTTTCGCCCGTGAGAGACCCGACGCAATGACCACTGAGCGCCCCTGTACGAAGTCCGAGCCAACCGAGACGCCGAAACTCGTACCCATGGGCATGATGCTCAGCACCCGCCCGCGCATGAGCTGGGCGCCGGAGCCCTCGGCGTGCAGCAGCAGCTTTTGCAGCAGCTCACGCCCGGTGACGCCCGGCAGACCGGGGTAATTGTCTATGTGCTCCGCCTTCCAGAGCGGGGAGTCCTCCGGCGGCGAGCTCACAATAAGCGCGGTCTTGCCGCGGTGCATCGCCGTCAGCGCGGCGGAAACGCCCGCGGGGCCTCCGCCAATTATTATCACGTCTGTCATACATTCCTCCGTCTGCCTTTTTATATGAAGATTATAGCGTTCAAAATCACCGTTGTAAACAGGAATTATTCCGTGTATAATGGTAGAACATCAAGTCAGGATAAGGCTGTGAGGGGATAACATGGAAGAGAATTATAAGAATTTTATAGAAACGTTCATAGACGAGGACCTGGCCGAAGGCGGGCGCTGCGAGGGTATGCGCGTCCACACCAGGTTTCCGCCCGAGCCGAACGGCTACCTGCACATAGGCCATTGCAAGGCTCTGGTGATAGATTTCGGCACCGCCGAGAAATACGGCGGTCTGTGCAACCTGCGCATGGACGACACGAACCCGACCAAGGAGGACGTGGAATACGTAGAGGCCATCCAGGAGGATATCCACTGGCTGGGCTTCGACTGGGACGACAGGTTCTATTATGCCTCGGACTATTTTGAGAAGATGTACGAGTGTGCGGAGGACCTCATAAAGCGCGGCCTCGCCTACGTCTGCGAGCTTACGCCGGAGCAGTTCAAGGAATACCGCGGCGACGTGAACACCCCCGCGCGCTCCCCCTGGCGGGACAGGCCTATGGAGGAGAGTCTGGACCTCTTCCGCCGCATGCGCGCAGGCGAATTCCCCAACGGCGCCATGACTCTGCGTGCCAAGATAGACCTCGCAAGCGGCAACTTCAATATGCGTGACCCGGTCATATACCGCATAAACCACTCGCACCACCACCGCCAGGGTGATAAATGGTGCATCTACCCGATGTATGACTTCGCCCACCCCATTGAGGACGCGATGGAGCATATCACGCACTCGCTCTGCTCGCTGGAGTTTGAGGACCACCGCCCGCTCTACGACTGGGTCATAAACAACTGCGACCTGCCCTCCAAGCCCAGGCAGATAGAGTTTGCAAGGCTCGGCATCAATTATACCGTCATGTCCAAGCGAAAGCTCAGGAAGCTGGTCGAGGAAGGGCGTGTCTCCGGCTGGGACGACCCGAGGATGCCCACGCTCTGCGGCCTGAGACGCAGGGGCTACACCGCCGCTTCGATACGGGACTTCTGCGAGCGCATAGGCGTGGCAAAGGTCCCCAACACTGTGGATTATGCGCTGCTGGAGCACTGCCTCAGAGAGGACCTCAACCAGCACGCCCAGCGCGCCATGGCCGTCCTGCGCCCCCTCAAGCTCACCCTCGTGAACTACCCCGAGGGCCAGAGCGAAGAGCTCGAGATAGAAAATAACCCCAACGACCCCGCCGCCGGCACGAGAAAAGTCACCTTCTCGCGCAACCTTTATATCGAGCGCGAGGACTTCATGGAGCACCGCGCGCCGAAGTATAAGCGTCTCTGCCCGGACGAGGGCGAGAGCTGCGGTCTGGAGTGCCGTCTGAAGGGCGCATACCTCATAAAATGCGCCGGCTTCGTCAAGGACGAAAACGGCGAGGTCACAGAGGTCCTCGCCACCTACGACCCTGCGAGCCGCGGCGGAGACCCGGCGGACGGCCGCAAGGTCAAGGGCGCGACGATGCACTGGGTGGACGCGAACAACTGCGCCGAGGCCGAGGTCAGGCTCTACAGCAGCCTGTTCTCAGACCCCGAGCCGGACGCCGCCGGCAAGGACTTCATCGACTGCCTGAACCCGGAGAGCCTCGAGGTTCTGACCGGCTGCAAGGTGGAGCGTATGCTCGAGAGCGCCAGGCCCAGCGACCACTTCCAGTTCCTGCGCATGGGCTATTTCTGCGCGGACAGCAAGGACTCCGCGCCAGGGCACCTGGTGTTCAACCGCTCCGTCGAGCTCAAGGGCAGCTATAAGCCCTGATCTGAGCCATGAAGCTGAAGCAATACGTAGTAGACGCCTTTGCGGACCGCGTGTTCACCGGCAACCCCGCCGCGGTCTGCGTGACGGAGGCGGAGCTCAGCGAGGCCGCGATGCTGGCCGTCGCGCGGGAAAACAACCTCTCCGAGACCGCCTTTGCCCGGAGGCTCGGCCAGTCCTACGGGCTACGCTGGTTCACCCCCGGAGGGGAGATAGACCTCTGCGGCCACGCCACCCTGGCCACCGCCTTTGTGATAACGAATTATTACGACCCCGCCGCCCAGACAGTGGATTTTGACACGATGAGCGACAGACTCAGCGTAAAACGCAGCTCCGGGCTCTACGAGATGGACTTTCCGGCCTATGAACTGCGCAGGACCGACGTAACGGATGAGATGGAGAGGGCGCTGGGAACAAGGCCGCTTGAGGCCTATATCGGCCGTGACCTGCTCTGCGTGCTGCCCGGCGAGGCCGAGGTTCGGCAGCTCAAGCCGGACCTGGAGCTCGTTTCAGGGCTGGACGGCCTGCTCGTCCACGTCACAGCGCGCGGCTCGGCATACGACTGCGTCTCGCGCTCCTTCGCTCCCAAGCTCTGCGTGGACGAGGACCCGGTCTGCGGTTCCGGCCACTGCCACATCGCGCCCTACTGGGCGGAACGCCTCGGCAAGCCCGAGCTTCGGGCATACCAGGCCTCGCGCCGTGGAGGCGAGCTTTTCTGCCGCGTCTCCGGGCAAAGGGTCAGTCTGGCGGGAAACGCCGTGCTCTACTCCGAATCGATCATCCGCGTCCCGGATGACCTGCTCTGAACCTTTGAAACGCAAACCCGCCGCGCCGGAATCGGCGCGGCGGGCATTTTTTATTCTTCCTCTTTCACATACTCGCGCACAAGACCCCAGAGTTCGGGCTTCACCACGGCCTCCACGGTGACGCCGTCCTCGCCGTAGTCCACGGAGAGCACGGCGGCCTCGCGCCTGAGCGTGTCCGCGATGCCCACCTTGTCATACGGCAGCAGCAGCGTCACACGGCGGCTCTCGCGGCCCAGGATCTCTGCGATCATCTTGACCAGCTCCGCCGTACCCTCGCCCGTCCGCGCCGAAATGCAGACAGTGTTCTCCCCTCTCGGCAGAAGGCCGAGATATTTGTCACACTTGTTGTAGACACGGATGCAGGGCGTCGTTCCGGCGCCGAGCTTTACGATCAGATCCTCCACGACCTCTATCTGCCGCGCCATGTCCTCGCTGGAGATGTCTATGACGTGCAGCAGCACGTCCGCATATTGCAGCTCCTCCAGCGTCGCCTTGAAGGCTTCCACCAGATGCGTCGGCAGCTTGCGGATGAAGCCGACGGTGTCTGAGATGAGCGCCTCCTGCGCCTCGTCCAGCTTCAGCCGCCGCGTCGTCGTGTCCAGGGTATCGAAAAGCCGGTCGTTCGCCGGTATGTCCGAGCCCGTCAGCGTGTTCAGGAGCGTCGATTTCCCCGCGTTCGTGTAGCCCACGATGGCCACGACGGGCATGGCGTTGCGCTCCCGCCGCCTGCGCTGGACGCTCCGCACCTTTCGCACCTGCTCGAGCTCCTCGCGCAGCTTCTGTATCTTGCGCCGGATGTGCCGGCGGTCCGTCTCGAGCTGGGTCTCGCCGGGGCCGCGCGTGCCTATGGGCGAGGACCCGCCCAGGCCGTCTGGCGCACGAGGTGGGTCCACATACCCGTCAGCCTCGGCAGCAGATATTCATATTGCGCCAGCTCCACCTGGAGCTGGCCCTCGCGCGTGCGCGCACGCTGCGCGAATATATCCAGGATGAGCCCGGAGCGGTCCAGCACCTTGACCCCCAGCTCCTCGGACAGCACCCGCAGCTGCGAGGGCGAGAGCTCGTTGTCGAAAACGGCCAGGTCGCAGGCCGAGTTCGCCACGATCTCCTTGAGCTCAGCCACCTTGCCCTCGCCCAGGAACGAGCGCGGGTCCGGCGTCTGGCGCTGCTGCAGCACCACCGCTGCGACCTCGCCGCCCGCAGTGTCCACGAGCTCCGAGAGCTCCTCCATGGAGACCTCCGTGCTCCGCTCGGCCTCGTCCATAGAGGCCGCGGCCAGGCCCGCGAGCACGGCGCGCTCCTTTTTCTTTGCAGTTTCGTTTATTGCTTATCCCTCATTTCAAAAAATAAAAAGCCGCCGCGCAGTAGTGCGTGACGGCTCGGTAAGGCGATTATTTTATCCCGTACTTCTTGTTGAACTTATCGACGCGGCCACTGGTGTCCACGAGCTTCTGCTTGCCCGTGTAGAACGGGTGGCACTTGGAGCAGATCTCAACGGTGATGTTTTCCTTCGTGGAGCCGGTCTCGATAACGTTGCCGCAGGCGCACCTGATGGTGGTCTTATAATATTTCGGGTGGATGCCTTCCTTCATTTTACTCACCTCAACATTGGGCTGTCTTGAGTATGTCATCACATGGTTACAAGACGCAAATGTGATTGTAACACAGGACATGTCCCATTGCAAGGGCTTTTTACAATTTTTATTCGCAGGTCAAAAGCTCCCTCAGGCGCTCAACGGCGCGGCGCTCGAGGCGCGAAACCTGCACCTGCGACACGCCTATGACCCGCGCCGCGGCGTCCTGGGTCATGTCGTGGAAGAACCTGAGCCCTATGACCTGGCGCTCCCGCTCCGGCAGCGCGTCTATCGCCTCTCGGAGCGAGACCTGCTCCACCAGGCGCTCCTCCTGGCCGTAGTCCCCAAGCACGTGCTCAAGCGTGAAGCCCTCCTCCCCGCTCTCCCGCTGCAGGCTTTCTGCGGGTCCTGTGGCGGTCTCGGCCACGGCGATGTCCTCGGGCGTGATGCCCGTCTCGTCCGAGAGCTCCGAAAGCGTCGGCTCCCGGCCCAGACGCTGCTCCAGTGCCGTCCTGGCCGAACGTATCGCCGCCGCCCTCTCCTTTATCCCGCGGCTCACCTTAACCGCCCCGTCGTCGCGCAGAAAGCGCCGTATCTCGCCCGAGATCTTGGGTACGGCATAGGTCGAAAACTGCGTGCCGAAGCTCTCGTCATAGCCCTCGATGGCCTTGAGGAAGCCCACGCAGCCCAGCTGATAGAGGTCCTCCGAGTCCACGCCTCTGCCGAAATAGCGCCGCGCTACGCTCCAGATGAGCCCGGAATTCTCCGTCACCATGCGCTCCGCGGCCTCCCTGTCTCCCGCCCGTGCCGAGCGCAGACAGTCTATGGCGTCCTCGGTCATTTAAGCGTCCCGCCTCTGTTTGATCGTCCGCAGCATCGTCACCGTCGTGCCGCGGCCGGGCGACGAGCGGACCCGGAGCTTGTCCATGAAACTCTCCATAATTGTGAAGCCCATGCCGCTGCGCTCGGCCCCGCCGGTGGTGAAAAGCGGCTCGCGCGCACGCTTCACGTCCTCGATGCCCCGGCCCCAGTCCTTTACGACGATCTCCAGCCTGCCGCCCTGCATTATCCTCAGCCGGAGCAGCACGCGGCCAATGTTGTCCGGGTAGGCGTGGACGGTGCAGTTCGTCACCGCCTCGGATACCGCCGTCTTTATGTCCCCCAGCTCCTCAAGCGTAGGGTCCAGCTGGGCGGCAAAGGCGGCGGCCGCCGCACGGGCGAAGCCCTCGTTCACGCTGCGGCTGGGGAACTCGATTTTTATGTAGTTCTCGGATTTCATTGCCTGCGTTCTCCCTTCACTGTTATGAACCTGTCTATGCCCGAGGCATCCAGCACACGCAAAGGCTGGCTTGCGGGATTTTCCACCTGCGCCCTGCCGCCCGTCTGATGCATCCATTGCCGTGTCTTCATGATGAGCGCAATGCCGGAGGAGTCCATGAAGGTCAGGCCCGCGAGATCCAGCACCGCGTCACGCGGCATGTACTTTTCCAGATATCCCTCTATCTTGTCCATCGCGCCCTTGGCGCCGTGATGGTCCAGCTCCCCGGACAAATGCAGAATGAGACGCCCGGAGTTGTAGCTCGTCGTTATCTCCATGTGTGAGCCCTCCTTTCCTGTTATTTTATTAGACTGCGGCGCAGGATGCGGTCGAAACCCGTCGCTCAAATCAAAAAGTGTTAAAATCGTTTATCGAGAAATATTTATTGTTTTTCGATAAATAATACTTGCAATTCGATAAGGTATGTGTTAAGCTCTGCTCGAAAGGAGCTGATAGCTTGAAACAGAAGGAGCTCTCACGCTGGATGAAGGGCATCGTAATACTGGGCTTTGTCTGCGTCCTGTTTCTCGACGCCGTGTGGGTGCCTGAGCTGGGCCGGGACATCGCGTGGAACACGCCGAATCTTGAGCCCATGTTCTGGCCCTGCCTCATATACTTTTGGATAAGTACGATACCGGTCATGGTGTTCATGGCGCTGGTGTGGCAAATGGCAACGGAGATAGGCCGGGACAACAGCTTCTGCATGAAAAACGCCCTGCGCCTGCGCACATGCAGCCTGCTTGCCGCGGCGGACACGGTCTATTACATCATAGGCGGTGTGGTGCTGCTCTCCATGAACCTGCTGCACATCGGCATAGCGATAATAGGTCTAGGCGTGTGTGCCGTGGGCGCGGCCATATCCGTGCTCTGCGCGGCGCTCTCGCACCTGACGCGCAAGGCAGCGGACATGAGGTCGGAAAACGACCTCACGATCTGAGGTGGCCGCCATGATAAGGATAAATCTCGACGTCATGCTCGCCCGGCGCAAGATGAGCCTCACGGAGCTCGCGGACAGGGTCGGCATAACCCTGGCAAATCTCTCCGTGCTCAAAACCGGCAAGGCGAAAGCCGTGCGTTTTTCCACACTCGACGCGCTCTGCCGCGCGCTGGGCTGCCAGCCCGGGGACATTCTGGAGTTCACCGAGGAGGGCGGCAATGGATAACATACTCGAAAGCCCGAAGCCCGTGTTCGGCGTCCGGGAGTGCCTGATGCTGCCCGCGGCGCTCTGCCTCGGCATACTGTGGCGGAACGTATTCACGCTGGAGGGCCTGTCAAACCTCCTGTTCAGCAGCAGGCCGGGCCCGGCGCTGGGCGCGGCGGTGTTCACGGCGGCACTGTGGGCCTTCGTGCTGCTGTTCCTGGGAAAGCGGGCGCGCTGGAACAGGTACAGCATCGGCCTGGCCATCGGCGTGGGGCTGCTGACGGTGTTCTGCGTGCTCGGCGGCTGCGGGGACGTGAGGGCCGTGAACTTCATCCTCATCTTCTGCGGCTCCGTACTGGCATTTTTCTCACTCTCCGGCAGGTCCGCAGCAGCGCTCGAATCAGCAGCCTGCGCCGGCGAGGCCGTGGGCCTTTTCTTCCGCGCGGCCTTTACGAACTGGGACAAGCCCTTCCGCGCCCTGGGCGGGATGAAGAAGGGCGGCAGCGGCTCCGAGGCGCTGACCGGCGCGCTGCTCGCCCTGCCCGTGCTCGTCGTGGTCACGGCCCTGCTCGCCGGGGCGGACCAGGTCTTTGCGGGCTGGTTCACAGGCATCGCTGACTGGTTTTCTGCGCCGGACATTGCGACGAGGCTGTTCCGCGTCCTCTCCACCCTCTTCTGGAGCTTCTGCTTTTTCTCCTGCCTCTACTTTGCCGTCCATGGCCCAGAGCCGGTCACAGGCATAAAAAAAGAGCGCCAGCGCGGCGCTCCTGCGGCCTATATGACCGCGCTGGCGCTGCTGGCGCTCGTGCACATCGCGTTTTGCGCCGTGCAGTTCGCCTATCTCTTCGGCGGCGCCGAAGCTGCGGCGATGCAGGGCGGCTGGGCCGAATATGCGAGGCGCGGCTTCTACCAGCTCGTCCTCGTCGCGGCCATAGACCTGGGCTTCGTGCTCTTCTGCTCGGCCAAGGGCGGCGGCACGGCGGCGGAAAAGGCCCTTTCCCTGCTCATCTGCGCGCTCACGCTCGTCATCCTGGCCT
Organism: Clostridiales bacterium; assembly: GCA_004553625.1. Lineage (GTDB taxonomy): Bacteria > Bacillota > Clostridia > Oscillospirales > Oscillospiraceae > Scatomorpha > Scatomorpha merdavium. Next base: position 89,923 of record SFKX01000005.1, read on the forward strand.
CGGCATTTTGGAGGATGCGGCTCTACATTGCGGCCTACGGCCTGAGTCTGCTGCGGGTGATGACGCTCTGGGCGATGGCATTCATTCTCCTGAGTCTCGCGCTCGCCTCGGTCAAGATACTGCGGCCGGGCTTCAAGTTCTGGCCCTGCTTCGCGGCCCTGGGGCTCTACGGCTGGGTGCTCTTTAACGCCGCGGGCGTGGACGCGCGCATAGCCGACTACAATGTGGACGCCTACCTCGACGGGCGGCTGCCTCAGGTGGACATCTACTACCTTGCGAACCTCTCTCCCTCCGCCCTGCCCGCCCTTGAGCGCCTGAACGCCGCCGAGCCGGACGCGGAGCTAGAGCTTCTCATGGACGGCGTGACCAATCGCTTACATGCCCCCGCTAGCTGGATAGAGTGGAGCCTGCCGCTGGCAAAATACACGGACTGAAACCCGGACGCCGCCTATCTGTGTTGACCGGAGCGCACCCTCTTGATATACTGAAAATGTAATTTATTCAAGTAAAAAGGGGGACGTCTGAACATGAAGCACACGGAGGATAAACTCACCGGCGCGGCGCTCGTACTCCTCTGCTGCGGCCTGGTGGCCGCTTTGCTGTACTTGCTGATCGCCATAAACGACCGGAGCCTGGCCCCGCTGCTGACGGGGCTCATGGTGCTGCTGCTCTCCTTTGTGCAGTACTGGCTGCTGGGCGCCTTTGCCGAGCTCATAAAGAACACCCGCTCCATAAACGAGCTGCTCCAGGCCCGCTTCCCGGAGGCCGCCGTCCTTGAACAGTCTCAGGAGCCGGACGGGAAAAAATAAAAAGCCGGAGTCCGGCCGGCAAGCGCGTTGCAAGTTCCGTGAAATGGTGCTACAATGTCGCTTATGGAAAACGTACTGCCAAAACTCAAGAGGATAGCCGCCGTACACGACATCTCCGGCTTTGGGAAGTGCTCGCTGACCGTGGCGCTGCCGGTCGTCTCCGCGACGGGCGTCGAGTGCGCCTGTATGCCTACAGCCCTGTTCTCCACCCACACGGGCGAGTTCACGGGCTGGACCTTCCGCGACCTGACGGACCAGATGCTGCCCATGGCCCGGCACTGGCACAGTATCGGCATGCCCTTTGACGGCATCTACTCCGGCTACCTCGCCTCCCCCGCGCAGGTGGAGCTGCTGGGGCGCGTCATAGACGAGCTTGCCGGCCCGGAGACGCTCATCGTCTGCGACCCGGCTATGGCCGACAACGGCAGGTATTACGCCGGCCTCGGCGACGGACTGCGCGACGCCTTCCGCGCCCTCTTCGCGCGCGCCCACGTCGTCACCCCAAATATAACGGAGGCGGCGCTCCTCACGGGAGAGGAGTACCGCCCGGCCCCACACGACGCGGAGTATGTAGACAAATTGTTCTGCGGCCTGGAACGTCTCGGCCCCAAGGTGGCCGCCATCACGGGCGTACACCCCTCGGATAAGGAGATAGGCATCGTCGTGCGAGACTTCTCCACAGGAGAGAGCTTCGCGGCTATGGCCCCGGCGCTGCACGGCGTGTTCTACGGCACGGGCGACATCTTCGCCTCCGCCTTCGCTGCCCTGCTCGTGCGCGGAGCAGGCGCAGGCCAGGCGCTGGAGGCCGCAAGTGCGCTCGTGCGCGAGAGCATAGAGCGCAGCTTCCGCCGCGATACGCCCCGGCCCTGGGGCGTGGACTTCGAGGGTGCCCTTCCGGCCTACGTCCGACGCGTGGAGGCCATTTTCAGTCCTTCGACCTGAGCGCGAGCTCGTAGAGCTCGTTTTTTGAATAACCGGTATCCGCCGCAGCGAGCTTAGCCGCCTCCTTCAGGGAGCGTCCCTCGCTGCGGTAGTATTTTACCCGTTCGAGCGCCGCCTCCGCCGTGGGCCGCTCCTCTGTCTGCTCCGGCGCGCCCTCTATGACGAGGACGAACTCGCCGCGCGGCGGCTCCGCCTCGTATAGCTTTGCGGCCTCGCCCAAGGTCGTGCGCACGACCTCCTCGTGCAGCTTGGTAAGCTCGCGGCAGAGCGAGACCCGCCGCTCCGGCCCGAAGGCCGCGGCCAGGTCTGCGAGCGTCTTTTGCAGCTTGTGCGGAGCCTCGTAGAAGATCATCGTCCTCCGCTCGCCGCGCAGGGAGTCCAGGTGTTCCTCTCGGCTCTTCTTTGAGGTGGAGAGAAAGCCCTCGAAGCAAAACCTGCCCGCCGGCAGGGCCGAGAGCGCAAGTGCCGTCACGGCGGCGCAGGGGCCGGGTACGCAGCTTATCTCTATGCCCTCCTCAGCGCAGGCTACAGCCAGGTCCTCGCCCGGGTCCGAGACTATGGGCATGCCCGCGTCCGTGACGAGAGCGCAGTTCTCGCCGGAGAGGATGCGCTCGACTATGCGCTCGCCGCTGCGCTCCTTATTGTGCTGGTAGTAGCTCACGAGGGGCTTCGTTATGCCGAAGTGGTTCAAAAGCTTGAGCGTCACGCGCGTGTCCTCAGCGGCAATGAAGTCCGCCTCCTCGAGCGCGCGGCGCGCCCTGGGCGAGAGGTCGCCGAGGTTGCCTATGGGCGTACCTACGAGTGTGAGTGTTCCTGCCATCAGATATCCTCCCTGTGGTAGATCCGGCGGACCTCCGCCGTGTCGCGGCCGTCCGGGCCGGTCAGGATGAGAGGGGCCAGCAGCTCGAGTCCGGGCCGCGCCCCCTTCCTGCCCTCGGCCAGGACGAGGCTGGGGGCCTTCTCCGCCCGGTACTGGACCAGGCGCAGGCGCTTGGGCTCCAGCCCCGCGCCGCTCATGAGCGTGAAGAGCTCCGCCAGCCGCTCCGGCCTGTGCACGAGGCAGAAAACCCCGCCCGTCCTGAGACACCAGGCCGCCGCAGCAACCACCTCAGCCAGCGTGCAGCCCTTTTCCGAGCGCGCCACCGCCCTGGACTCAGTCCCCGAGGCCATGCCGCTGCCCTCCGGAAAGTATGGCGGGTTGCAGACGGCGAGGCCGTAGGCCGCGTGCGGCAGCGCCGCGCGGTGCTCGCGTATGTCGAGGCAGAGCGCCCTCGCGCGTCCGGCCAGCCCGTTCGCCGCGAAGTTCCGCTCCGCGGAGGCCGTGGCCGCCGGGTCTATCTCCGCGCAGTCCAGGTTTAGCCCCGGCTCACGCGAGAGCAGCAAAAGCGAGATTAGCCCCGCGCCCGAGCAGAGCTCCACCGCCCTGCCCGGCTTCGCCCTGACGAAGTCCGCCAGCAGGACAGAGTCCGTCGTTATGGGAAAGGCTCCTCCGCCCTCGTAGAGCGGCCCGCCTGTCCAAAGCTCCGTCATGAGCCGAATTCCTCCCTGAGCCAGTCAAGATATCCCGCATATAGCTCGTCAAAGTACTCGTCCGTCGGGAAGGACGCCCGATAGCCCTCGAGGTCCAGCGAGGCCGCGGCGAGCTGGTCAAACGTCAGATATCCATGTTCGAGCAGGTACTCGCAGAAGGCGTAGGACTTCGCGTGGCTGAGTTCGGTGCTGGGATACCTGGGCTCGTAAAACGAGCTCATCACGTCCCCCGTCGGCTTGGACACCATTTTTATGAACACGTCGCGCTCGGGGTGCAGGAGCATGGCATAGGTCATGGCCTTCACCAGCGGTATCGCAGGCGACTCGAGAGTCTGCGCCTCGCTCGCGTCCACGCCGGAGAGCTCCTTGAATATACGGCGTATCTCTCCGAATATGAAGCGCTCGTCCTCCGACGCGCCCTCCACCGTGTCGATATTCTCCATCAGGTCGAAGAATATCCCGTAGTCCTCATAGCTTATCCACCACTCGGTGCAGTGCATCGCTACGCCTTCGAACACCCAGCCCGCTTCACCGCAGGGCTCGTCTATCGTCAGTGCGTGCGCGAGCTCGTGCAGCCCGGCGCTGGGAGCGCGCAGATGCACCACGGCGCTGTAAACGTCGGTGCAGGATGCGTCAATGTTTTCCTCAAAGCGCACCTCGTAGGGTCTCGTCTGCTCTATACGCACCCAGCTCTCCGGCGCGTTGGCCTCAAGGTAGTCCAACAGCCAGTCGAGGCCTGTGCAGAGCCGCAGCACATAGGCCGAGGCCGCGTCGGCGTCCGTCATCCACTCCGTCGGCACGGGACGGAAGGTAAATACACTGCGGGTGAACTCGGCGGGATAGTACACGTTCTGCGTCCAGTCCAGCTCCATGAGCGTTTGCAGCCCATCCGTCTCCACCTCAAGGCCGAGGCTCTTGAGCCAGCCTGGGAGATATTCCGCGCAGCTGCCGCGCAGGGCGTCCTGCCCGGCCTCGCCGATGACATAGGCCGCCAGGGACTGGGCGCAGTCGGACGCCAGGGCGATGGTCTCCGCGTCCGCGAAGTCCTCCGTGAAATAGAAGGGCGCCAGCGAGAGGAGGTTCGACCCCTCGTGAGCCGCCAGATACGCAGCGATCTCATCCGCGAGGCCGTCCGGCACCTCGCCGCCGAAGAGCTCGCGGCTCAGGCCCTCGGCCTGCCAGCGGCCGGTTATGCCGAGTGCGGCGGAGACGAGCGCAGGGCGGTATTCCCCACTTTCGACAGCTTCGGCGGTGCAGAAGAGCTCCGCCCCGCTCACAAACGGCGCGTCGGTCAGCGGTCCATTGAGTATGTAAATGTCAGCCTCACCCGCACCGGAGAGCGCGGAGTAGTCCTCCGCGACCTTCTGCGCCAGCTCCGGCGAGGCCGTCTCGTCAAACGCGCTCGTGGAAAAGTGTATGCCCAGCCCGCCGAGCGCGACGGACTTCGTCTCGATGTGCGCAGGATAGACCTCGTCTCTCTCATGCACTCCGTCGGTGAATTCCTGCAGCTCCGGGGCCGGCGATGAGCAAGCGGAGAGGCCCAAAACGAGGGAGATGGCAAGCAGCGCGGCGGCGAATCTCTTCATTTGTCCTTCCTCCTCACAGCTTTTCTGACCACAGTATACCAAATTCCCGGCCCGAGTTGAAGTCCATGCGGGCATAAAAATAGAGGGCCGCTTTCACGACCCTCTGATTTTTTTGCGATTACTCCTCGACTATGGCGTCGGCAGGGCAATTCTCCTTGCAGGTGCCGCAGGAGACGCACTTGTCCTGGTCGATGACGTACTTATCGTCGCCCATATCGATGGCCTCAGCAGGACAGTTGGCAGCGCAGGTGCCGCAGGAGACGCAGTTGTCAGTGATAACGAATGCCATTTTGTTACCTCCGTTCGATCTTTATTTATACATTCCCCGGTTCTGGGATCAGGTACATGAGCATTTTATCACAATGTCCGCGAAAATCAATAGCGATTTGCTAAGGTACTGGTTATAAGCGCCCTTGCCTGGAAATACTTTCTCTGTCGCGCCCATTCGCCCGCTTCGGCGCGGGGCGCGGGGTATAATCGCTCTAGGAGGCAGGGGAAGGCATGAAAAACAGCGCAAGATTCACTGAGCGCGCCTCAGGCGCGATAGCGGCGGCCAGGGATGCGGCGGCCTCGCTGGGTCACAGCTACATCGGTACGGAGCACCTGCTGCTCGGCATCGCGGCGGAAACGGAGGGCCTGGGTGCCAGGCTGCTCAGCGGTCAGGGTCTCGACATGGCCTCGCTTACCAGACTCGTAGCCGCCGAAATGGGCAGCGGCGCGCCGGGCGCGCCCGAACAGGGTCTCACCAGCAACGCCGCCGCCGCAATAGAGCGCGCCGCGGAGGAGGCCCGCAGGCTTGGCCAGGGCTATGTCGGCACCGAGCATCTGCTGCTGGGCGTACTGCGGCTTCCGGACTGCGCCGCCGTAAGGCTGCTGAACGCCTCTGGCCGTGCCCCGGATACGATATATACGGAGATACTGGACCTCTTCGGCTCGCCGGAAAGCCGTCCCGGACGCCAGGAGTCCGGACGCAGTCAGGCCCCCTTCCGCCCGCCCTACCGCCGTGCGGAGACACGCGTCCTGGACCAGTATAGCCGCGACCTCACCCTTATCGCCGGTGGCGGAGGCGCGGACCCCGTGGTGGGACGTGAACGCGAGATAAGCCGCGTCATTCAGATCCTCTCCCGCCGCACAAAGAACAACCCCGTTCTCGTCGGCGAGCCCGGCGTTGGCAAGACCGCCGTGGCAGAAGGCCTTGCCCGCCGCGTTGCCCGGGGCGAGGTACCGGACACGCTCAAGAACCGGCGCATCGTCACGCTTGACCTCGCCTCCATGCTGGCCGGCACCAAATACCGCGGCGACTTTGAGGATAGGGTCAAGTGCATAATCAAAGAGGTCCAGCGTGCCGGAGACGTCATCGTGTTCATAGACGAGCTGCACACGATAGTAGGCGCGGGCTCGGCCGAGGGCGCCATAGATGCCGCAAACATCCTCAAGCCCGCACTGGGCCGCGGCGAGATCCAGGTCATCGGTGCGACTACGCCGGAGGAATACCGGAAGCACATCGAAAAGGACGCTGCGCTAGAGCGCCGCTTCCAGCCCGTGGACGTGCCTGAGCCGGACGAGGCCTGCTGCGTCCGGATGCTCCGCGCGCTTCGTGGCTCTCTGGAGACGCACCACGGTCTGCAAATCACCGACGAGGCCATCAGCGCCGCCGTCCGACTTTCCGTGCGCTATATCTGTGACCGCTTCCTGCCGGACAAGGCCATAGACCTGCTGGACGAGGCCGCATCGCACGTGCGGCTGGAGTCCGGTCCACAGGCGCGGCAGACCGTGGAGGCCTCGGACGTGGCGGACGTCGTGTCGGCCTGGACTGGCGTACCCGCTTCCGCGATATCCGAACCGGAGAGCGAGCGGCTGCTGAGACTCGAGGAGGCGCTGCACCGGCGTGTCATCGGCCAGGATGAGGCTGTGTCGGCCGTGGCCCGGGCGATAAGGCGCGGACGCGTTGGCCTGTCGGACCCGAGGCGGCCAATGGGCAGCTTCATATTCCTGGGTCCCACGGGCGTGGGCAAGACCGAGCTCTGCCGGGCTTTAGCCGAGGCGGTCTATGGAGACCGCGATGCGCTCATCCGGCTGGACATGTCTGAATACATGGAAAAGCACGCGGTATCCAAGCTCATCGGCTCGCCCCCGGGCTATGTGGGCTACGGCGAGGGTGGCCAGCTGACGGAGCGGGTCCGGCGCAGGCCCTGGTCGGTCGTGCTCTTTGACGAGATAGAAAAGGCGCACGAGGACGTGTACAATCTGCTGCTTCAGATCATGGAGGACGGCAGACTTACCGATTCCGCCGGACGGCGGGCGGATTTTCGGAGCACGATAGTTGTCATGACCTCGAATATTGGTGCGAAGGCGATAACGGAGGACCGTCCCGCGCTAGGTTTTTCGGGCGCTCCCAGGGACGGAGACGGGGCAGTAAAGGAAGCGGTCATGGCGGAGCTGCGCCGGACCTTCCGCCCGGAGTTTCTGAACAGGGTAGACGACACGATAGTCTTCCGCCGCCTGAGCCGTGAGGACGTGCGCCAGATAGCCCGTGGCATGACGGAGGCGGTGTGCGGCAGGATGCGCGAGCTGGGCGTAGAGCTGCGCGTGACGGACGAGGCGCTGGACCTGTTGGCGGAGCGGGGCTTTGACCCGGCCTACGGAGCCCGGCCGCTGCGCCGGCAGATAAGCGCGCTGCTGGAGGACCCGGCAGCCGACGCCATACTGACAGGCCGCGCAGCCCCAGGCGACAGGCTGATCGCCACCGCCTGCGGCGGAGAGATAGTTCTGGAAAAGGAGTAAACCCCGCCGCAAGTTCGGCCCGTGGAAAGCAAAAGCCCTGAGACGTACGCGTCTCAGGGCTTTTTGGTGCCGGTGACGGGGCTCGAACCCGTACATCCTTGCGGATATGGGATTTTAAGTCCCAGGTGTCTGCCAGTTCCACCACACCGGCTCTCGGCTTAAATTTAACACCCGCACGGCCGTCGTGTCAATATTACGCGAGCGCAGCAACTTTTTTGTTGACAATCTCGCAAACTGGTGCTATTATAATCGAGCATTCTAAATGCGCGAGTGGTGGAATTGGCAGACTCGCTAGATTCAGGTTCTAGTGTGCACTACGCACGTGCGGGTTCAAGTCCCGCCTCGCGCACCATGACGAGTGTCCTTATAGCATTTGAAAGGCTGTAAGGACACTCGTCTTTTTTGTTTTCACCCTGCGATCTCTGCTGGGGCGTGAGCTTGAGTGCGCGGGTGTATTTGCGTACCAGAGAGCAGTTCTTTTCTTCCCCTTTCGCTCACCGCTCGTTCACTAATGGTTCGGTCTGGCCGGCTTTCAGTGGCTATATAAAATATAATTTGCCGTTCATAATTGGCTCCTTTCTTTTCTTTCGGATTGACAGGTCGGAGCTAAACGGGGCGGTCAAGAGGATGGGCTTTACGGGATATGAATCCAAGTAAAAAAGCGAGCCATAACTCACTTCTGTGAGCATGGCTCGCTGCTGCGTTATTGGAACATTTTTTAGTGACATGGGCGTCCGCCGCACAAGCGGTAAACCCCGCCTTATCCTGACCTTTTTTGTGTTGGAGCTCTCATCAATATCGTCACCTATTTCTGAGATGTTTTGTTATATTCGGCCTTATGGCTGAATGCGGTACTTCATCCAGACGGCGCCGCCGTCAAATTTTTGGACATCGGTCAGACGCAGGGGGATTACCGGATGGGTCTTGGGCAGGCCGTCGAAGACCGCCGGCATGCCGCCCCGACCATCGATGCCGGCGCCGATGAGGATGCTGACCTCATCCAGCAGGCCGGCGTCCAGGAAGCTGGTGTTGATGGCGGAGCCGCCCACAACGGCCATGCGCTCCACCCCGAACTCCGCCGCCAGGATCTCAACGGCTCGAGCCAGATCGATCCGTTCTTTTCCCGTGACGATCCAGGAGATATTCCGGCCGTCCAGGTAGGACAGATACTCCTGAGGCGCCTGCTCACTGGTGAGGATCAGGAGAGGTTTTTCCTGCTCCCCGGAGCCTGGCCACAGGAGCTTGCCATGGGTATCTACCACCACCTCATAGCCGGGTGCATCGGCTTTCTTGGAAAAGGCTTCCTTGCTCACCGGGGTGGGATCGCTGGTCTGGAATTCCCCAGGCAGGGCCATCTCCAACTGGGCGGTCACCCGGCCGCTGATGGTGGTAGGCGCCTGCAGCGCCTCAAGGGTCTGGTAGTACTCCTGCACCCCAGGCAGCTGCTCTGTCATGGCGCAGTCGATGCGTCCGTCCAGGGAGGTCATCATGTGGCAGACGATATAGGGTTTCTTCACGGCTGTTCTTCCTCCTTGTCAGCTTGCTCTTTGCTGGATCACTTCAGATAGGTCCGGAAAAAGCTCTGGATCTTATCGAAGGGGATGACCTCCAGATTGTCGTACAGATCCGTATGCACGGCGCCAGAGATGATCATCAGCTCCTTGTTCTCCGGGTTCGAGTTCCCCTCCATCATGTGGGCGTAGGCATCCCGGCCCATGTAGCAGGAATGGGCCTTCTCCCCGTGAATGATAAGCACAGCGGAGCGGATCTCGTTGGTGTACTGGAGGATGGGCTGGTTTAGGAAGGACATAGTGCCTATGGTGTTCCAGCCCTCGTTGGAGTTGAGAGAGCGGGCGTGATAGGCCCGGCCCTTGTAGTACTCGCTGTAGTCTTTCACGAAGAAGGGGGCATCCTCAGGCACAGGCAGGGGCATACAGCCGCCCACCCGGCCGTAGTCGCCGCTGCGGTAGATGGCGGTTCGGGCGACATTGTAAGCCTCCCGAGCCTGATGACGGGCCTCCTCGCTGTCCGCCTCGTCAAAGTAGCCTTTGGCGGCAACGCGGCTCATGTCGTACATGGTGGAGACCACGGTGGCCTTGATCCGGGTGTCGATGGCCGCCGTGTTCAGGGCCATACCACCCCAGCCGCAGATACCCAGGATACCGATGCGCCCTGGGTCCACGTTATCCTGAACGGAGAGGAAATCAACCGCCGCCTGAAAATCCTCGGTATTGATGTCCGAGGAAGCAGTGTACCGGGGATTCCCACCGCTCTCGCCGGTAAAGGAGGGGTCGAAAGCGATGGTCAGGAAGCCCCGCTCAGCCAGCGTCTGGGCATACAGGCCGGAGCACTGCTCCTTCACCGCCCCAAAGGGTCCGCAGACGGCCACGGCGGGCAGCCTGCCCTGGGCGCCCTTCGGCGTGTACTGGTCCGCCGCCAGAGTGATGCCATATCGGTTGATAAAGGTGACCTTTTTGTGATTCACACGGTCACTCTTGGAAAAGGTTTTGTCCCACTCTTGGGTCATACGGAGTTCTTCCGGTTTCAACATGTTTCATTACCTCCAGATTTCAATATTTTTCGCGACAATGCTGCTTTAGGTCGAAGAGATTTCCGCTGAAATCTCTCATTTATAAAGTGCGAACTACCTTGGCCGGCACTCCTGATTCCAAACTCTTTCCAAACTGATAGAGTTCCTCCAGCTTCTCCGGTGACTTGTTCTGCTTATCATAGGCTGTGAAAATGCCCATATCCTCCAGGCGGAGGTAGTTGAGGAAGGAATTCTGATACTCGTAGATAGCACCACTATACACATGGTCGCTGCCGGAGGATAGGATCAATGCTGCCTTTTTGAGCTTTTGGGGCTTGTCTAGGGCATAGATGCGGTTGATGGTGCACTGGAGCTGGCCGGAAAAACCGTGATAATAGATAGGAGAGGCCAGGACAATCATCTCCGCCTCGTCCAGCAGAGGGTAGATCTCCTGCATATCATCTTTTTGGACGCACTGCCGCTCATGGCCGCTACCCTTCTGATGGCAGTGCTCACAGGCCAGGCATCCGGCAATCTTTTTCTTGCAGACGTTCACCACTGCGACGGTGTGGCCATTCTCCTCCGCACCTCTCCGAAACGCTTCCACCATGGCGGCGGTGTTGCCGTGGGGGCGGGGGCTACCGTTCAGCACAAGAATCTGCATCTCTCAGCCTCCCAAGGAGAAGGTCACCGACATGTCCCCATCGCCCAAGGCCTCTGTCCAGCCGGTGAGGTCGTCGATCCTACCCAGCCGGGTATAGCTCCAGGAGTTGGAGCCATAGAACATGACGATCTGGTTGCCCTGGTAGAGAACGATGTCCCCCGCCTGGGTGGTGATCTGACTGTTGCTGGTGGGCAGGTTGGTTCCCAGGGCCCCAACCTTTTCAAAGCCGGCATAGTCGCTCATCTGAATGGTCACCGGCCCATTTTCCATCATCTCCACCAGCGCCCCCACGGCGGCGTTGTCCTCCAGGGTGGCGGTAAAGGTACTAGTTCCTACTTGCACAGTCATCTTCATTTCTGTGATTTCCTCCTCAGTCCCGGTGTTTTCCTCTGCCGTATTTCCGGGTGACGGCTCCGTGGGCTCTGGAGCCCCGCCGGGTGTTTCCGGCACCGGCGGCGCAGCCGGTTCAATGTTTGGTCTTGTCGTCTCGTTTTCCGGTTGAATGGATTCCTCCGTTTGCCCCACAGACATGCTGGGCAGCTGCGGGGCCACTGGAACGAGGTCTGCTTCACCGCTGTCATAATCATTCGGTTCCTGAGCCGGAACTTCCGTCTGTATAGGCTCTTCCCCCGGATGCGCTTCTTCCGTGAATTGCTCAGGTGGGCTGACCTCTGAACCATCAGATGAGTGTCTAGCCGCCTGCTGTCCGCTGCCGCACCCGGGCAACAGCGCCAAGGCCAACAGGCAACACAGCAGAAGAAATATCATCTTTTTACGCAACCTCATCACCGCCTCTGCTTTCCCGTGCCTTCGTTTGCGCACAGATCACTTGATTTTGGGCTGCCACCACGATCTCTCCGACGGCCTCCGGGATGTCCCGGATGACCGTTCCAACCTCCGGCAATGTGATGTGGCTGCCGGCAAGAGGATTCTTGATACTCACCACAGGAGTGGTGACGGTGGCCTGCACCTCGCTGCGCTCAAAGGCCAAATCACAGTCCACCATTCGGCAGTCGATTAGCTTCAGCCCCTTGCAGTAACAAAGAGGCTGAGTACCGATGATGGTACAGTGGTCAAAGGTCACGTTCTCGCAGTACCAAGCCAGGTACTCTCCCTTCACGGTGCAGTTGCGCACCACCACATTTTTCGCGTGCCAGAAGGCATCCTTGGTGTCGAAGGAGCAGTGCTCAAACACCGAGTCCTCAATGTATTGGAAGGAATATTTCCCCTGAAAGGTGACATTACGGAAGCGCAGGTCTGTCCCTCGCATCATGAAGTACTCGCTCTGTGCGGCGCAGCACTCCATGGTCACGTTGTGGGAGTTCCATCCGAACTCCGGGGAAATAATGAAGCAGTTCTTTAGCATCGCATCGGAGCACTCCCGCAGGGCCTTGATGCCGTGGAGTTTGGTGTCCTCGATGGTGATGCCGTCCGAGTACCACAGGGCCGCCCGGCATTTGTCTGTCATCTCGCTATTACGGATCACAAGGCCGTGATCGTGCCAGAAGGGGTAGCGCAGGTTGAAAAAGGAGTGCTCCACCTGGATGCCAGCACATTCCTTAAAAGCGCTCTCTCCGTCGGCAGGGCCATTGAAGGAGCAGTTCCGTACCAGCAGATCCCGGCTGCCGTATAGGGCCCGCTCCTGGTCAAAGGTCTGATTCTGAATTGTGGTCATGGTAAGTCCTCCAATGTCTATGGGGGTTCAGTGTTCCCCCGCGTGGTGCTTCTCAATCTGATATGCCAGATAGTCCAGGCAGTCGATCCGCCTTTCCTCCCGGTGCAGGCGGTCCAGAAGCTGCCGCCGGTGGTCAGACAGCAGCCGTAACTGCTCACGATATTGACCGGATTGCTCCAGCGCCATAAAACGCTCCGCAAATTTTGAATCACAGCCCGCATCCTCTAAATTCTCCAGCAGGGCCGGGGCTGTCAAAGGCACTGCCGGTATCTCCTGTCGTTTCATGGTCTTTTACTTACAGGAAAGCACCGTTGCACACCTGGATGACCTGGCCCCGGACCGCCCTGCCCATCTTGCTGGCTAGGTACAGGCAGGCGTAAGCCTGATCCATGGGGTCGCACTCCGGGCCGGGGAAGTAGACGAAGTGGCCGCTGTATTTTAGCATCTCAGCTCCGCCGGGCTGCTCCCCGGCTTTGTTGGCCAGATGCGCCGGGGTGACGGTGGCTCCGGGAGCCACGGCGTTGCAGCGGATATTGGTGTCAATTAGCCGCATAGCTACATTCTTGGTAAGAGTGTTCAGCGCCCCCTTGGTGGAGGTGTAGGTGGCTCCGCAGAAGGGGCGGGTGCCGTTCACCGAGGAAATGTTGATGATCACGCCGTCGTTCTTGGGCAGGAAGATCTTCAAGGCCTCCCGGATGTACCGCATGGGACCGCCCAGGTTGGTGTTCATCACATACATCATCCATTCGTCGTCGGTCTCGTCGATCATCTTCTGTTCCCCTATGCCAGCGTTGTTGATGAGGATGTCCACGTCCCCGAACTCCTTCATGGCGGTCTCAAAGACCTTTTTGGTGTCCTCAGTGGAGCAAACATCGGCCACGACCCCAACAGCTTTTTCGCCTTTGGCGCGGATGCCGTCTACCACTTCATTGAGCTGCTCGGCGTGGCGGGCAGTGATGACCACCGCCGCACCCTCGTCGGCGAAGAGCTCCGCCATAGTACGGCCCATGCCGTAGCTGGCCCCGGTGATGATGGCAACTTTGTCTTTCAGCATCTGTTGTTCCATGTTCCAAACTCCTTTTCTGAATGGTTATCTGCCATCTTTTTCTGTCTATAGTGTAGGCCCAATTTCTACACTTGGCAAATACTTATATACAATGCAATTCCATAATTGACAGTTATGGAATAAGACGATATACTGTCTTCAAGGAGGGGTGGTCTATGGAACTGCGCACCTTGCACTATTTTCTTACCGTAGCCCGGGAACAGAGCATCTCCGCAGCGGCAGAGTCCCTGCACATCTCCCAGCCTGCCTTGTCCACCCAACTTAAAGCGATGGAAGAAGAACTGGGGAAACAACTGCTTATCCGTGGGACCAAGGGCTCCCGGAAAGTTGTGCTTACAGAGGAGGGCATGATTTTGCGCCGCCGGGCAGAGGAGATCCTCTCCCTGGTTCAAAAGGCAGAGGAGGAAATCACCCGTTCTGACGAGACCATCGTGGGCGATGTGGTGATTGGCGCCGGGGAGACTGACAACGTGCGCCTGCTGGCCCAGGCCGCAAAGGGCCTGCAGAAACAATATCCAGATATTCACTACCACATCTCCAGCGGCAACGCGGAGTACGTGTTAGAATATCTGGATAAGGGGCTGATAGATTTCGGCCTGCTGTTCCGGGAGCCCGACCCAAAGAAATATGAGTGTCTGACCCTGCCCGCAGGAGATGTCTGGGGCGTACTGATGCGTCGGGACGCCCCACTGGCCGGACACACCGCCGTGTACCCGGAGGACCTGTGGGAGCTGCCGCTCATTATCTCCCATCAGAAGGGGGATGACCACCGTCTGGCCCAGTGGATGGGGCGGGAAATCGCCGAGCTGAATGTGGTGGCGACCTATAATCTGGTGTTCAACGCCTCCCTCTTGGTGGACGAGGGCCTGGGCTATGCCCTGTGCTTTGACAAGCTGATCCACACAGATGGGACCAACCTGTGCTTCCGCCCGTTCTCCCCGCCGCTGGAGGCGCCGGGCTATATCATCTGGAAAAAATACCAGATCTTTTCCAAGGCTGCGGGGCGTTTCCTTCAGGCCGTTCGGGAGATGATCTCTGATGAACATCGCTTGTGAATCCATCCGGCCAACAGCTCTGGGAAACAATATCTTTTTTACAGCTTCGCAAATCCTAAGTCGTCTCCAGCAAAAACGGCTTAAATCATTTTCTGTCCTGAGATACCATGCTGATTACCAGAGAAATGACGCACCGGCGCCGACTTTGTCGCCCAAGCGGGATATGCGGCTAAGGAAAACTTCTCTAAAGCACTCAAGCATGCGGCACGGGTTTTCGCAATGCGGAATACCGCCATGGTGGGTACCTCTTTCCTTGGGCTTTGAAAAGTGTTCGTTTGGGCGGTTTCACTCCGCTACATCGCCGCCTGCCTCCCGTGAGGAGAAGGATATGTGCAAGGTCATTTGTACCGTCCACAGTCGAAAAGAGAGGGGCTTTTCCACCCTAAAACGTACACGGGTTTGAGGCCTTAAAAAAGGCGACTGTTATCAAAAACTGCCGCCCGAAGGGGGTGTACATACAGGTTATTTGCTATCCGGCAAGCCAGGAAACCGTTGATATTGCCGGGTTTTCCAAATAATTCTATATAACCGCTCATACCAGCGGCTCTCGGTTTTCCGGGGGCCGCTTTTTTCGGACCGGCTGTGTCAAGCGCTCTTTCCTCCTCATAGACTGTCCTGCGGAGGTGAGTGGTTTGAGACAGAACGGTCAGGCGGATCTCTGGCTCGTCATATTCCTCGCCGTGCTGCTGGCGCAGTCGGCGTTCAGTCTTTTCGCGCCCGCCCCAGTCGATGGCTCCGGCGGCATAGACGTCATCGTGCGCACCTCGGCCGCCGCCATCTTCGGTTATTTTCTCAGCTCGGGCGCCCCGCCCGCAGGCAGACTGCGCATCCGCGCCGTCTCCTGTACAGGCCTCTTCTGCCTCCTGACCCTCCTGGCCCTGAGAGCCGCCGCCGTGTCCAGGCCCTGGCTCCTCGGCTCCGACTCCGCCACCGCCACCGTCGCGCAGCTGCGCGACTTCGTCTCCGGCTGCGTGGGCTTCCTCATTGGCAGCCCCGGCGGCGGTCAGTCCAACCAAAATTAGCTTTGATCCAGGAGGTCATATAATAATGGATGAGATCAGGCAAGACCTGCTCAGTTTGAATTACAGCCCCAGTTTCCAGATCTCCGGTATGCAGGAGGCCGACGTAAACCTCAGCCTCCCGCCCGCGACCCTGTCCGCCTCCATCAGCGGCAGCGTGACCGGCGGCGCCCTGCCGCTCGCAGACGCCACCGTAAAGCTCTTCGACAGCAGCGGCGCGCCCTTTATGCACACCGTCACCGACGCCTCCGGCAGCTTCAGCTTTGACGTCGTACCCGCCGGGACTTACAGCCTCGCCGCCGTGCGCGAGGGCTACCTGCTCAGCCCCTCCGTTGCCGTAACGCTCTCCGCTGGCGGCATCGCCTCTGTCTCCCTCGCCTGTACGCCGGAGACAGCTCTCTCCCTAGGCGCCGTCGCCGGCACGGTCAACTCTGTCGGGCTCGACGGTAACGGCCCAGTCGCAGGCGCCAAGCTCAGCCTCTCCAATCTCTCCGGCGCCGTCCTTGCCACCACCTACAGCGCCGACGACGGCGAGTTCGTCTTTTACGACGTGGCGGACGGCGTCTACAGCCTGACCGCTACAGCTTCCGGCTATTCCGCCGCCGCGCCCATCGCCGTCACCATCCTGGACGGCTCCATCGCCAACGTGAACGTCTCCATGGTCGTGGACGGGCGCGTCTACAACGGCACTGTCAGCGGCATTATACGCAACTCCGCCGGAGCCACCGTCGCGGGCTGCTTCGTCGGTCTCTACTCCGTCACCGGCATAGGCGACACCAAGGTGGAGACCCTCGTCGCCACCACGCGCACGAACACCGAGGGCAAGTATCTCTTCGGCGGCGTAGTCGCGGGAGAATATGTCGTCAAGGCCAAGCTCTGAGACAAAAAAAGTTTCCCTTTCTCCCGCTGGGAGAAAGGGAAACTTTTTATTCCGCGCGGCTTCGCCCCACTGCCTCCAGGAAAAGGCGGTATACAGGAGCGATGGACCGGAAGTCCGCTGCCAGCCGTTCCGGCAGTTCCTCTGAAAACAGCAGGTCCAGGTCCGGCTCCTCATGCGTCAGGCAGGCGCTTTTGAGGTCCAGCCATTCGCGCTTTTCCGGGCTCTCATCGGGGTGCTTGCTGCGCTTGTAGCGCTCGTTCTCCAGCACGAATGCGCTCTGATTTTTGTAGGCGCGCAGGGCTTCGCGCCAGACCGGCGCGTCGGTCTGGATGAGCCCTCGCAGCTCATTCATGGTCGCCGGCTCCGTCTTGTACCAGCCGCAGCCCCAGCGCAGCGCACGGGGCGAGAACTCGAACCAGTAGCCGGGCAGACCCTGCTGCTTCGCCCGGAGCAGTATGAGCCACATGACGTCCCTGAATATGGGCAGTTCCGGCCCCCGGCGCGTGTCGCGCCAGATGCGTGAGATGCTCTTGCCCACCTTTGGTATACACATTATCGCCGGGTCTATCTCCGCCATAGCCGGAGAGAGCGCCTCGACCAGCTCCGCCAGCGGCTCGACCACCAGGCGTTCGTACTCCGCCCTGTGCTCGTGGAACCAGACCCGCGAGTCCATCAGTTTGTTGCGCACCAAAAATTCCAGCGTCTCATCAGTAAAAGGCAAAATATCCGCCTCCCTTCCGGGACATTATAGCACATGCGCGCAAGTCCGGGAACTTTTTGCGCTCTCCTGCGTCTGCGCTCATATGACATTTTTCGCCCTTTATTTGTGAGATAAAGTGTGCTAATATATATTGGTATGTTGAAGAGAATTCCCCCACGGAGGTAAATATATGCGCAGCTTTATGAAAAAGGTGGACCTGTTCTGCTACAAGCACCCTCGGTTCGGCGTGAACAACCTGATGCTCTATATCGTATTCGGCACGCTCGCTGTGTGGCTGCTGGGCGCCATGGATACTACCTACACCCTCGTCAACGCCCTCACCTTCAATGCGGCCGCCGTGCTCAAGGGCCAGGTGTGGAGGCTCGTGACCTTTGTCTTTATCCCACAATCGGGCGGCATATGGCTGTTTTTGTTCCTCTATTTCTACTACTTCGTTGGCAGCACCCTGGAGCGCGAATGGGGTCCGGGCAGGTTCACGATCTATTACCTGACGGGTATGCTCATGAACATAATCTACGGCTTTGTAGTCTACTTCGTCACCGGCATGTCCTACTCCATGAACGCAAACTACATAAACCTCTCCATGTTCTTTGCCTTTGCAACGCTTTTCCCGGACAACATGGTGCTGCTCTTCTTCATAATACCCATCAAGATGAAATGGCTCGCCATCATCGACGCACTGTACTTTGCCTACGCGATCATCTCAGACTTTGCCGGCGGGATGGGGCTCATGAGCTTTTTGCCGCTCGTCGCGATACTCAATTACTTCCTCTTCTGCGGCGGAGAGCTGTTCTACACCGTAATGCCCCGCGGTCGGCAGCAGCGAAAGAACACCGTGGACTTCAAGCGCGAAGTCCGGAAGATAAAATACGAGACCAAAAACAAGAACTATATGCACAAATGCGCGGTGTGCGGCAGGACTGACGCGGACTATCCCGAGCTGGAGTTCCGTTACTGCTCGCGCTGTGCCGGCTATCACTGCTTCTGTCAGGACCATATAAACAACCACGTCCACTTCACGGAGTAATAATCCGGGACAGGCTGAAATAACGATATACAAATATCACGTTGGTGGTGGGAAAATGGGAAGGAGAAATTCCAGCAGACGGCGCAGATACAACCCGTCGCATGTGCGCACTGTCGTCACGAGCAGCATGATGCTGATCTGCGTGATCGTGCTCTGCCTTATCGTTGGAAAAAACATAAAGCTCAACAGGGCCGACGACACCGGCCCTGACGCAACGCCCCCCGCAGCGTCCAGCGAGAGCCCCGACCCCGGCGTCGTGCCGACGGACGAGTCCGGACAGCCGGCGGAAACGCAGGTCCCGGAGCCGACCCCGGCCCCCGAGCCTTTTGAGCCCCACGCCGTGGACTCAACTCAGCCATCCAATTTCATCTCCTATACGAACGTCATGGTAAACGACACTCTGCTTGACGGCGCCTATACGGCGGAACAGGAGATCAACTTCGGCGCTGGCTCGGAGTACTCGGCTCTGCCGGGAGTTATCACCTTCGGCGGCAACAACTATAGAGACGGCTATTCCTACGGCACTGCTAATATCACTCAAAAGAAGTTCGGCTCTCAATGGACGGCCGCCACGGGCTCTCTGGTGGCTCCTGGAGGGGTCTACTGGTCCGGTAACGGTTGGACCGGCCAGCCTCTCATCGCAGAGTGGCCGAAGGAAACCCGCCAGATCATGAACATGTACGACTGGGCCAAGCAGCAGGAGACGCTCGTGGAAGTCGTGTATCCGTCAATGGACGGCTATGTCTATTTCTACGAATTGCAAACCGGTAAGGCCACGCGAGACGCGCTTAATCTGGGCTACACCTTCAAGGGTACCGGTACTCTCGACCCGAGGGGCTATCCCCTGCTGGTCGTCGGCAGCGGCTACAACAGCAACCGCGGCACGTCGCATGTTTTCATCGTGAGCCTCATAGATTTCTCGATACTCTATGAGTTCGGCGCGTCGGACAGCTTCGCGCTGCGCGCATGGCCGATGTATGACTCCGCACCGCTCATAGACGCGGAAACGGACCAGCTCATCTACTGCGGCGAGAACGGCGTGATATACATCATCACCCTAGGCACTCAGTACGACGAGTCCGCAGGTACGATCTCCGTGAACCCGACAAGGACGGTGAAGTGGCGCTATCAGAGCACACGCGGGAGCCTCTACTCCTTCTGGCTGGGCTTTGAGGATTCGCCCGTCATCTATCAGGGTCATCTGATGGTAGCGGACAACGGCGGCAACCTCATCTGCCTGGACCTGAACACGCTGGAGCTGGTCTGGGTGCAGGACACCCTGGACGACTCGAACAGTACTCCTGTCCTGGAGGTAGAGGACGGGCATCCGTATCTGTATATAAGCACGTCCTTCCACCTGGGCTGGCGCTCCAGCACCACGGCGGACGTACCGATATGGAAGATAGACGCTGAGACGGGCGAAATAGTGTGGCAGCGGAGTTACAGCTGCTACAGCGTCGAGGACCTGTCCGGCGGCGTACAGGGCAGCATAGTATCGGGCAAGAACAACGTGTCGGACCTGATATTTGTACCTGTGGCGCGGCATCCGACTGC
Organism: Clostridiales bacterium; assembly: GCA_004553625.1. Lineage (GTDB taxonomy): Bacteria > Bacillota > Clostridia > Oscillospirales > Oscillospiraceae > Scatomorpha > Scatomorpha merdavium. The sequence goes on from SFKX01000005.1 coordinate 109,765, forward strand.
CGGCGGCGGCACTCTGGTCGCACTGGACAAGGCAACTGGCGAAGAGGTCTGGGCATTTGAGACGCAGGTCTACAGCTGGTGCACGCCGACGGTATTCTACGATCAGAACGGGGACGGATATATACTTTACTGCACGGCGGGTCAATATCTGTACCTTCTGGACGCCAGAACAATGGAGATCCTTGATTCGAAGAATCTGGGCGGCACAATAGAGGCGACGCCCGCGGTGTATGGCAACTATGCAGTTGTGGGTACTCGCAGCGGAACGATCTATGGAATAACGCTCACATGACAAATAAAAGCGCGGCGGGAGAAAAAAGTTCTTGCAATCCCCGCCGCGCTGTGCTATTATAACAAGGCTGATAACCGGGTGTGGCGCAGATGGTAGCGCGCTTGAATGGGGTTCAAGAGGCCGCTGGTTCAAATCCAGTCACTCGGACCATAAAAAGTCCTGAAATCGTGAGATTTCAGGACTTTTTCTTTATCTTCATCCCAAAATCTATCGTTTTGCAAGCTTCGTACCAGAATGCGTACCAGAACTGTACCAGAATTGCGTTTGAAAGTAATGGACTTATTGCGACGATTTGCTACGCCCCGATCAGCTTTGCAAGGCTTTCCACGGCGGTGGCTTTTACGCCGTCCTGGACGTGGAGATAGTGCTCTGTCATGTCCACATTTGCGTGCCCGGCAAGGGACTGTATCGTCTCCATGGGGACGCCCTGGGCCTGCAGCTGACTTACGAAGGTGTGCCGGCATGAGTGCGGCGTGAGCGGCCTGACGCCCGGGACCGACTTCAGCGCGGCGGCAAACTTGTCGCGGAAATGCGTCGGGTTGCAGGGCTTGTCCACGCCTTTGCCGGTCCAGAGATAGGGCGTGCAGTACTCGCGCAGGCCGGCCACCATGCCGCGATATGCCTTGGGTATAGGTACATCCCGGACGCTGCTGGCGCTCTTCGTGTCGCCTACGAACACCGTGCCCTTGACCTGCTTCACCGCTTGGCGGATATGTACGCACGAGCCGTCGGGCTCGATGTGCCCGGCCTCCAGCGCGAGCAGCTCCTGGGAACGCATCCCCGTGAGGAGCAGCAGCCTTATGCTGTCGCCCGTCTTGTCGTGCGGCAGGTACTTGAACAGCTTTCGGACTTCTTCCGCTGTGAAGGAGTCCTTTTTGCTTTTCCGGGGCGCGTGCCGCGTCTTGTCCGCGAGCTCGACCGGGTTCTTGAGGATGAGGTCGTTTGCCTGGGCCTTGCGCATGATCTGGAACATCATGCCCCGGCACTTGGACGCCTGCGACTGGTGCGTGCCGTCCTTCGTCATCTCGCGCAGGAAGGCCTCGACATCCGAGGCGCGTATGCTCCTCAGCGGCTTTGAGCCAAAGGCCTTGTTAAGGATCTTGAGCGTGTAGCCGTAGCTCTCATAGGTCGTGGGTGAGACCTGATCCTTGTATCCCTCATACCACGACTGAGCCCACTCGCCGAACTTCAGCTCCTTCTTCGTCATGTCGAGACCCGCTTCGACCGCAGCCCGGTAATCCCTGACTTTCTGTAATACTTCCTTTCGTGTTCTGGCATAGAAGCTCTTGTATTCTCTCTTTCCGTTGGGCTGAAAGCCCGTCATGATCATACACTCCCAGAGACCGCTGCTGCGCTTGCGCAGGGCGCCCTCACCGTTGGAGCGTTTTCCCGGCATAGAACTCCTCCTTTATTCTTTTTTTATTATAAGAAAAGGCCGAGCCGCTTGCTCACTCGTCCTCATCTTCCAATAAGGCTTGCCTTAAATCATCGACCTCCTGCTGGAACTCTTCGTCCGTTCGAGTGTCATGTTCCCACACGCGCTCGTGATACTGGTCCTTAAATAGGGGGTTGTAGACATTCCCGTGTATAAACATGTGGTATTCAACGCCTGTTTCAGGGTCGCTGATAGGAAAGTCACGTACTATTTCTTTCAAAAGTTCACTGGCTCGCTGCAGATATACCTCAACCACTTCGTTTAAAGGCATACTTCCTTCTCCGATGGTGTAGAGCATCATGCGATATCCCTCAATCTCAAGGTCGCTTCGCTGTTCAACTGAACTCCCGTACTCTTCTTTCCAGCGGGCTGCTCCGATTTTCATCTGGTAAGCGTCACTTATCATTTGCATCATTCTGTTGAAGCGGTCATCTTCAACCAACAGATTGAAGGAGCCCTTTGGAGAAAACGGCAATTCGACATGTGTGCTTTTATCGCGTACCTTGAACAGGTCGAGTTCGTTGAGCTTTTGTGCCGCCTTCTCCGAGTATCCCATCTCCTCGACCGTAAGCCTCTCGTTCTCCGGCCTGCGGTAGTCGGTCTGGCAGAGCAGATAGTCACAGCTCACGCCGAAAATATCGCACAGGCCCACGATATTCTTCGCATCCGGCACCGTGTCGCCTGTCTCGTACAGACTGATCGTGGACTTGGAGCACTTGAGTATATCTGCAAGCTTCTGCTGCGTCAGTCCCTTTTCCTGCCGCAGCTGCGCCAGCCGTTTGGCGAAAGGACAGTTGCGATTTGCCTCCACGCGGTTCTCTATGCCGTATTCCTTCGCCTCTTTTGGCGTGACCGGAAAAATTGGTACTTTCATCGGTGTACCTCCAATCTGGTATGAAATATTGAATTATATCAAATGTCGAACGGTTATTCTTGACAGATATGATATTATCACCATATAATAGCGTTGTCAAGAAAAATGTATCTTGGCAATATTTTTTAAAAGGGGAAATGTCAATGAGAAGAGAAGCCTATGAAAGTCTGCCCGATATCCTGAACGCCGGGATGCTGGCTGAAGCGCTGGGAATCTCCAGAGCCGGGGCGTATCAGCTGCTCAATTCCGCGGACTTCCCGACGCTGCAGATCGGGAAGCGTAAGCTGGTGCCGAAGGACAAGCTGATAGCCTGGATAGACAGGCACACGGGAGGTGATGCCTTTGCTTGCTGAGCAGGTGATAAAAGAAAACGCTGCCCCTTCGGCATCTGTTGGCGCAGATGCGGGACAGCCGCTTTCAAATATTCGCAACAACAATATATCAAATCCCAGCGCCGAAAGCAACGAAAATCTGCAGGAACTATGTAGAAAATTACGTCGGATGAATGACCCGGCGTATCTGCCGACGGTCACGATGGCTGAACTCTACGACACAGTATACGAGAGCAAACCACCGGTCATTGAGGGTCTGCTCCAAAACGGAACTTACATATTTGCAGGTGCACCGAAGGTCGGTAAGTCCTTCCTCATGGCACAGCTTGCCTATCACGTCGCCACCGGGCAACAGCTTTGGGGCTTCAAAGTCCACCAGGGCACGGTGCTTTACCTCGCGCTCGAGGACGGATACGAGAGGCTGCAAAGGCGAATGTACCGTATGTTTGGCGTGGAGGGTGTGGAGAAACTGCACTTTGCCATAAGCGCGAAGCAGCTCGGAAACGGCCTCGACGCGCAGCTCGAAAAGTTCGTGCGCGAGCACCCGGATACGCGGCTCATCATCATCGACACACTGCAAAAGGTGCGCGAGCTGAGCGGCGAGGCGTACAGCTATCGGGACGACTATCAGATCATCGGACAGCTAAAACAGTTCTCGGACAAGTTCGGGCTGTGTATGCTCATCGTCCACCACACGCGCAAGTCTGCGGCAAGCGACGAGTTCGACAGAATCTCCGGCACGACGGGCATCTACGGCTGCGCCGACGGCGCGTTCGTGCTGAGCAAGGAGAACCGCACGGATAACGCGGCCACGCTCAGCGTCTCCGGCCGCGACCAACCCGACCAGCGCATCCACCTTGTGCGCGACGAGGAGCGGCTGCTCTGGTGCTTTGACCACGCGGACAAGGAGCCCTACCACGAGCCGCCAGACCCGCTGCTGGAGAAGGTGGCGGCGCTCGTGACGGAGGAGAGCCCGACATGGACAGGCAGCGCGACGGAGCTGCGAGATGAACTGGGCATTGACATGAAACCGAACGCCCTGGCGATGCGGCTCAATGTCCGCGCCGGGAAGCTGCTGAGCGACTTCAAAGTGCGCTACGAAAACACCCGCACGCACTCAGGAAGAACGATCACGCTGACGAAATCTGACCCAAAGGCGTGACGACCGCGACGGCTGTGACGGCTAAGAAAAGAGCGGCGCTGTTTTAAAAACATCGTCACGGTCGTCACGGCTGTCACGGAAAACCAAGCATACGCAAGTATGCGCCGCCAAAAAACACTCCCGGCTGCAGAGCCGGGAGTGTTTGAGTTTCGGGAGTGTCCGGACGCTCCCATTGCTTGCACATTATCCTTCGATCAGCGTCAGGGTGCAGGCTGTTGTGCTTTGGGACATGAACGGCAGGCATATGCCGGTTTCGCCTTTGGCTATCAGCAGCTCTGTGCCGCTGGGGCTGATGAGCATGGGGTAGGTCTCCTCCAGATATATCGGGTCAGCTGTTTCGTCGTAATTTTGGCCGCCCACAAGGGATATGTCGAGGGTCACGTAGCTCGGCCCGTCAAGGACGGTCTCGATCGTCCAGTATCCGAACCAGCTCTCATCAGCGTAATCGGAATCGTTGTAGAACCAATCGAGTTCGACCATTCCGCCTGTTTCATCTTCCTGATAGAACCGCAGGCTGAAGTACGCAGGGAGGTCTGTATCCCATGCCGTCGTTTCAACGAACCAGCCCATGCCCCAGTCCTCGGAGCCGGCAAGCCCGAGCGCCGTCATGCCCCCCCAGCCTTCAGCAAACCAGGGCGCAAGGTCAAGCGGGGCGTTCATCCATCCGTATTCCGTAAAGTCGAACGCAAGGTAGTCTCCATCCTCCGATAGACACGGGGCAAGACGGCTCATCGCGTCGAGCGACGGCCACCATTCACAGGTGTTCCCGCTGCTGTCGGTTATCAAAACCTGCGTATCTGCCTCGTAGGCTACGCCGTCGAGATTTGCAAACAGTAGCACCGGCTCACCGGCCTCCGAGCGATAGAGGACGTTGGACACCTCGAAGGCGCATGTATTCTTGTTCCACTCCATGCGGTTTATTGAAACCGACGCGTTTTCATCTACCGGCACGATGCAGTACAGATGTCCCGCGCCGCCGACTATGTGCTCCGCATCTATCTCGGCAATAAACGGGTATTCCAGCAGCATCGCTTCGTTCTCTTCCCACATCCATTCAGGGAAGCCCGCCTCGAAGCCCTCCTCAAAAAGCCCGCCTACATAGTCGAGATACGCCGCGCCGAACATCGTCTGCGGGAAATCTATCCTGTCGCGCAGCCACATCAGGGAGTTTTGAGCCTCTTCCGAGAACACGGTCTGTTCCGGCGGCTCGGGTGTCGGCTCGGGCTGCTTTTCCGGCGGCTCACTGTCATTTCTCGTGGGCAATGCGTATTTGCCGCCGCTTCCGCCGGTGCTTGCTGTCGGCTCGTCGGTTTCGGTCTGCTGCGTTTGCGCGCAGGCGCCAAGAGCCAGCAGCAGGGCCAGCGCCAGCAAAAGCGCGGCCGCTCGTTTTGACGTAGTTCTCATAAGCGCTCCTTTCCGGTCTCCCGCTCCGGGCGAGACCGCCGCGGAATATATGCCTTCATATCAGCTATTGTAAAGCCTTTTCCGCGCCCGCGCCCTACCCGCAGCGGGTAGTCTTTTCTCCGAGACAGGAGCCGCAGCGTCAGTACAAGGGATTTATCCAGCCGTTGGAGATCATGTAAAAGGCCAAGTCCACCGCTTTGGAGAAGCCGGTCTTGCCGAGCATATTCATCTTGTGGTATTTGACGGTGTTCTCGCTTATGAACAGTTCCCGGGCGATCTCCTTGTTGGTCATGTGCCTGCACATCAGCCGGAGCACCTCCATCTCCCGGTCGGTCAGCGGGGCCTCCCCCTGGGGCATGGGTATGGTCCTGGGCTCCGGAAAGCTGCTGCCGCCGGCCATTACCTCGCGAGCCACCTCGAGAAAATAGTTCAGGCTCCGGCTCTTGTAGACGAAGCCGTTGGCTCCGGCGGCTTTGGCCCGGGGAATATAGGTGATCTCGTCAAACGCGGTCATTACGATAATCTTGAGCTCCCCATATGCCTTGCGTATGGCCTCCACCGCTTTGAGCCCGGACGCCCCGCCCTCCGTGCACACGTCTATCAGCACCAGGTCCGGGTGCAGGTGCCGGCAGAAATCGAGGGCATAGTCGGCGTTCGGCACTTCGCCCACCACGGTAAAATCCCCGGCAGCCGTGAGCGCCGTCGTCAGCGATTCGCGCATGGACGCGTGGTCCTCCACTATCAGAACTTTGAACATTCCTGCAAAGCCTCCTTCGGGACAGAAATTTCGATACGGAACCGGGGAACGGTATGCAGCTCAAGCGTGCCGCCGAGCCTGTCTATCCTGCGGCGCATCCCGCCTATGCCGCCGCCCTCGCGCACCGGCCCGGAAGGCGGCAGCCCGTTGTCCGTCACCGTCATGCGCCAGCAGTCATTCTGGAAGAAATGGAACTGGACGCGGGTGGCATAGCCGTGTCGCACGGCGTTGGTGACGCACTCCACGGCGATCTCGGCAAAGCTGTCCGCCGCGTCAGCGTCCTCGGGCAGTTCGCCGCGGAACTCCACGGACACGTCCATGCCCTGGAACGTCTCTCTCAGCCTCTCCAGGCGGTGGGCGGGGCTCGGCCTCCTGTCCTCACGGAGCGCCGTGGGAAGGCTGCAGGCGAAGTCCATCAGTAGGGCCTCATCGGGCTGCTGGTGGTCCCGCAGGGCGCGGAGCAGGAGGCTTATACGCTGCCCGAGCAAGTCGTGCACCCGGCCCTTGCTCCGGGCTATCTCCTCCGCTTCACAGATGGCCTGCAAGTTTTCGATGGTGTGGCGAAGCTCCTGCCCGCGTTTTTCCAGCGCCCTGTTCCGCTCGGCGAGGAGCGTCACGGCGTCCCAGCGCTCCGTGACGTCGTCGGCGGTAAGCAGCACCAGCGTCCGGCAGCCCATCGGGATGTCGTGCGCGGACACGCTCCACACGGAGGAGTCCGGAAGGCGGAACACCTGCTGCCCGCCAAGCGTCTCCCGCTCGCAGCCGCAGAGCGGGCCGCTGTCCAGAAGCCGCCTGAACTCCACGCCGTTTTGCAGGGCCTGACCCGTCATCTGCCTTGCCAGCGCGTCCATCCGGCGGTTGCACAGCAGGATGTCTCCCTCCGGGCGGAAGAACAGCAGCCCCGTGTGCAGGCTGTCGATGGCCTCCTTGACGGATATGTAAGATAGCTGGGTCCGGAGCTCCCGCCGGCGCATCAGGCAGATGTGCGCGCTGCGCAGCAGGAAAAACAAAATGCCGGCAAGAAAAAGGAAGGGATACGCAGGCCCCATGATGAGCTCGGCCACGGGCAGCAGGACTGCAGCCCCGCCGACGGCGAAAAACGGCCAGACGAGCTCCGCTGACACCGCCGCTGAGACGCCCAGCACCGCCGTGAGCAGGAATACGGCCTGCCGCGCCGGACCATAGGCGCCGGGCGCCAGAAAGCCGCAGTAGAGCGCATACTGCACCTGGGCGAGGAGCGCGGCGAAGATAAACAAAACCGCAAGCACGGCGCACTCCATGCCGTTTTCCAGCCTGCGCGCCCAGCCGGCTGGCAGGCGGCGGATGCTGTAGGAAATGGCCAGGGTTTGCAGTACGATGCACAGCGCGAGCGCCATGACCAGCGCCGTCAGCGCCCAATTCGGCAGACGGTAGAACTCAGTCACGGGTCTCACCTCCCAAGGGTAGGGTCAGGCAGATGCCGACGGCGTCGTCGAGATCCTTGCAGGCTATCTGCCCGCCCGAGCCGGTCACCGCCGCTGTCAGCTCCTCCGAGAAGCGCCATTCCACGGGGTCGCTGCCCGGGAGGAAACGGAATGTCAGCCGCCCAACCTCCGCCTCAAGCCAGCCCATGAGCGGCGAGGCCTCTGCCTTCAGCGCAAGGGATATGGTCTCAAAGGCGAAGTCGTAGCAGAGCGAGGCGCTGCGTATCTCCATGGGGCCGCTCTGCCCACAGCGGATGAGCGTCTGCAGCCCCGAATAGCGGGCCAGCTCAGCCAGCTCGTCGAGGTAAATGCCGAGTTCGTCCCCGAGCAGGGCTTCGCCCTGACAGGCCAGGAAGAACAGGTTGCACCTGCGCTTTATGTGGCACAGGCACAGGATGATGTATGCGGCCGCGTCCCTCGGCTGCTCCGTTTCAGGCAGGCTTTTGATGAGGCCCGCCAGAGAGGAAACGCGCTGCTCCATATCCCGGTCCAGCTGTTCAAACAGGACCCGGTTTGCTTCCGCAGTCATGAGGCGTCTTTTGACCTCGCCCTCCTCGCGCAGGAGGGCGTTGGCCGCCTCCAAACGGGCCTGCACAGCCTGTATCTCCTGCCGCAGCCGGTTCAGCTGTGAGAGATCCTCCTGCCACACGGCCATGCCGCCGTGGATGGCGACCGCGTGGAGCTGCGTGTCCTTGTCCCGGAGCAGCGGGTGCTCCATATCCGTGAGCAGCCGTCTCCAGATGGAGCGGGATATGGGAGACGCATCGCGGGAGGAAAGAACCGTGCGTCCGTCCTCATCCAGCAGGGCCAGACTGATGGGCGCAGCAGCAAACAGCCTGTGGTATCGGATATTGACCGGAATCAGTCCCGCGCGGAGTACTGTTTCAAAAAACAGAACGGAAATAATACAGATGCAGACCGTTATATCGCTCTCCCACGCCAGAGGTATGCGGCAAATATAGGCGACGACATACGCGAGCAGGCCCGCACAGAGGAGCAGTGGGAACACTTTGCCGCCCCAGTATTTGCTCCTGCGTCCTTTGCAGAAGAGTTTTACAAGGGCCAGCGCAAAAAACAGGAGTGAAAAGGCTGCAACAATCCAATATCCCGGTCCGTACCGGTAGTCTGAGGCCCAGTCCCCGGCCGGGTCAAAACGAAACACCAGCTGGTGGAGATCGTTTGTGAGTACCAATAGCACAGAGAGGGCATAGCAGGCCAGAGGCGGCCACAGAGGGCTCAGCGGCTTTTTCTCACCCTCCGGATGGTCCAGGATTACGGCCAGATACAGCAGCGTTACCGGAAGGGCAAGCTGAAAGATGTAATAGCCGTACCAGCACATCCGGCACAGAATCCCATCTGCTGTCAACTGATATTTGAACAGGCGCAGCAGCAGCCATCCCACCATCAGCCAGCCCATAACCCCCACTACCCGGCGGACATCCCGGCGGATCATCCGATGGGATACCGTCCCCTTCCACAACAGGATGGCGGCGGCAAGGAGCAGGGCGGATAAAATATGCTCCCGGAGATCTGCTGTGGTATAGCGCCGGATGTGGAGCACCTGCCGGCGCAGGTCCCGGCTGCTGTCTCCGGCAAGCTCCAGAAACCAGTCGTAGTCCTCCTCGCTCAGCGTATGGGCCGCGCTGTAATCGCCGGGAAAGCCCTGCGGCCTTTCGCCGCTTGCGGGGGGCAGGCCGGCGGACAGCAGCGCCTCGTCCAGACCGGGCTCCAGTGCGAGCGGAGAATCCGAGAGCAGGCCCAGGCGGAAGGACAGCGTCCCCTCCTCCGGCACGATTATCTCGTAGTTTTCTCCGTTTCGTTTCCATTCGGCGACCTCGTAGTCCAGGCAGATCAAAATGGGGGCATCCGACCCGTCCAGCTCAAATCCTCCATTCCGGTTGAGGTGTTCCAGGAAGTCCAGGGCATCCTGTTTTGCAGGCTCCTTCTGATTCAGTCCGTAGGACAGCGCACCCATGGCCAGCATATTGCGGATGACAGAGAAGCTGCTCATGCCGACAGGGGTGCGGCTGTGCAGGAGGCTGCCCCAGCCTGTGATTACCTCGTCTGTCCGTGTACGGTCCACCGCCAACACCACCGTACCCAGCACATGAGGATACCAGTACCGGCCGACGCCCCGCCTCATGGCCGGGACCGCCTGCACATCGAAGCAGGCGACCGCATTGCCCCGGGATACCTCCGCATACAGGGTATCCTCCGGCTCCCTGGGGATATAACCGGGGAGGAATGTGTTCAAGACTGTGCAGTACTCCTCTGAGCCCTCTGCTGCGGAAATCAAATGCCCCCCGGCAACTGCCCTGCTGCATCCGCCAAGCAACAGGCACAGCAGTATTAGGGGCAAAAAACGTATCTTCATGGCGCCACCGGCTCCCCAGGCTCCTTCATTCTCCCGGCGCACTCACGGCACATATCCATCTCGTCGCAGATGAGAAAGCAGGAGTCGCAGACCAGCCTCCGGCAGATGGGGCATTGGCTGAAGCGCTCCCTCGCCTCCTGCCCGGCGGTCAGCCGGGCACGCTGCCGCTCGCGCTGGTAGATGGCGTCGTAGAGCTCCTTTTTCTCACGGTGCTCCGACGCCTGCGCCGCTTTGGAAAAAGGTATGCTGCTGCTGTACCAATATTCTCCGCACACCTCGCAGCGAATGGAAAAGCAGAAATACTGCGGTGCTGAACAATCCTCCAGATGGCCGGACAACAGACTTGTCATACCGCGTGCCTCCTTTACATTTCTGCTCCTGTTATAACAGGAGCAGAAGGCGGAGCATATGGTCTGCCGGATACTTTTTACCGCATTTTGCAAAAAGTATCCATTGGATAATAGAGAACGCGCACAAAACCGTTAGGCTGGTTTTGTGCGCGTTGCTGTATTGAGCAGTTGGCCTTAGAAAAGCTCCTGAAGCCTTCCGCAGCGGCGGAGAAGGTCAATGTAGAGCATCAGCTCGTCCCGTGAGGCCACGCCGAGTTTCTCGTAGATGCTCCGGTTGTGCTTCCTGACCGTGCTCATGCTGATGAACGCGAGGTCGGGTATTTCCGATATCTCGTGCCCGTCTATATAGTAGCGGAGGATGTTCCGCTCCGCCTCCGTGAGCAGGTCCTTACGCTCCACGAACTGGTCGAATAGCTCCGCTATATTGGGCGGCAGGTCGCCCTGTTCCAGCCGTTGGTTCCGCGCCCGGGCGTGCAGGAACTCCGCGAGCTCGTCCACCTCGGAGATGCCGGAGTATATGCCTGGCTCCGGCATTTCCTCCAGCTGGAAGCGCTTAAGGCTGTCGGTGATGGGCCGGACAAATCTCCGCGACAGAAAGAAGGAGAGAGCCAAGAGCGCCAGAAGCAGCCCCAGGGCCGCGATGACCCAGGTCTTTTGCACGTCGGCTGTGTATGCGGCGTAGCTGTCCTGCGGTATCAGGATGGCGGCGGCCCAGACGGTGTCCCCGGCCTCGCCCCTGGATATCTGAACGGTCTGGTGCAGGCCGATATACCGCTCGGAGCCCGAGTCGTATTCGTTGTAGTAGCGCCCATGGTGGATGGCGAGGGTCTCGTGTCCGTCCAGATAGGTGCCGCTGACGCTGCCGACCAGCCCCTCGGAGAGCATGAGCCGGCCGTCCCGCAAAGGGGCCAGCACGGTCACGGCGGAGCCGAATTTTCCATCCAGCGCGGGATAGGACAATTGGAAGTACAGCGCGCTCAGCTCGACGCCGCAGACGCCGTATATGCTCCCATCGCTGCCCACGATGGGGACGCACAGCAGCATGGCGGACTCCCAAGTGTCCTTCAGATCAATCCGGCGGGACCAAAAATAGCGCTCCGCCGGCCTGTCCACGGAGCTGTCCATGAGCTCCCGGCAGCCCGGGAGCTGGTCGGTGTCAAACTCCAGGTTCCATCTGTTGTGGAGCTCCAGATCCTTTTGCCGGGCGATGTCGGGGATACCGCGGAAGTAGACCACCGTAGGCGTGACCGGGCTGCTGGCGCTGAGGTTGGAGTAGCGCAGGTGGATGCCGCTCCGCGAGTGCTCCGCCACCTCCAAAGAGGTGTTGGCCGTCGCGTCCAGGATCACATATGCGCCGTTGCAGTCGGCTGTCTGCAGGGTCGTGTTGACCAGCGGGTACATGACCTGCTGCAGCCTCAGCAGCCGCTCCGGGTCGTCGTTGGCTTCCCCGAGCGTGACGCCCTCCTGCGCCAGCGCCGCTTCAAGCTCGCGGCTAAGCTCCCTGGAGAGCTTCAGGCTCTGGGCGGTCAGGCGGTCGAGATGACTGGTCAGGCTGTCCCTTGTGTTGTTCATGTGCAGCTCCATCACCTCATGGAGCTGCACGTCGTTTTGAGAAAAGGCCCCGGCGATGGACAGGAGGAGGATGACCGCCGCAAAGACCACGAGGATCATGGACACCCAGTAGAGCATCAGCTTTCTCTGCATACCCACGCTCTGCCTTTTGGCAAAGGCGTTCAGCGCCCGGAACTCCCTCAGCTTGTTCAGCACGGCGTCTCCTCCTTCCCTATGTTATCGCTCCATCAGCTCCCGGAAAGCCTCGAGCCGCTCCGCGCTTATCCGCTCCAAGCCGGTCTCGCCGGCATTCAGATAGTCCTGACGTCCCAGCGCGAGCTGCGCCCTCACATGGTCCTCCAGCGCCGTTTCGAGGCTCAGATAGGTCTCCAGCTGCGGCGGGACATAGAATTCGTAGTTTGCCTGCGTGTCCAGATAGGCCTCATAGAGCGAGGCGTATTTGGCGCTCTCCAGGCCCTCGATGGCCTCCGGCAGCTCGTTTTCAAAGGCCTCCCGGGTCACGGGCATATAGCCCGTCCGGGTCACGAACTCCACATTGTGCCCGGGTTCGGTCAGCCACTTGAGGAAGGTCACGGCGGCCTGCTCCCGCTCCGGGGTGGAGCGCACGGTGCAGAAGCCCGCGCCCCTCTGCATCACCAGCTTTTCCCCGTTTTCAAACACCGGGCAGGGGCGGGAGATGATGGTGATGTCCTCCGATGTGTTGTCCGGGTAGGTCACCACGTCGCTGTAATAGAGGATGCTGGCCGAGGACGCCACGCTGACGATGCTGTCGCCGGTGCGGATGGACTCTGTCGCGTAGCCGCCCTTGAGCCAGACGCCGCCCTGAATCGCAGCGTTAGCCAGCGGCTCCCACGCCGTCTGAAATGCGGGGCCGAAGGCCAGCTCGTCTCCATTGAAGAAATCCTCGCCCAGCGACTCCGCCCCCACCTGGAAATAGTTGAAGTAGTAGTCGTGGACGAACATGGCTTTGGCGTCGCCCGGGACATCCGGCGTCAGCCCGTCGGTCCATTCCGCATAGGCCTCCGCGGCCCTGAAAAGCCCCTCCCAGGTGTCGAGGTCATCTGTCGTCACGCCCGTGGCATGTGAGAAGCGGTCAAAGATGGTCTTGTTGATATACATGATCTCCGTGGATTTGGCCACGGGCAGCACGACCAGACGGCCATTTACCGTCCCCTCCTCTATGAAGGCCGGGATGAAGGCGGACAGCTCCTCCTCGCTGAAGTAGTCCCGGTAGTCCACCAAAATGCCGTCGTCGGGCAGCGCCATCACGGTCTTTGGATAGGAAACAAAGAGGTCGGGCAGCTCCGAAGCGCCCGGCTCCCCATTGGCGGCCGCCAGCACCAGCTCGTGTATCGTGTTGGTGTTGGACACGGATGTGACCTGCACGTTTATCTGCCGCTCTTTTCCCACGGTCTGGTTGAACTGCTCAATGAGGTCGTTGAGCGGGGAATCAGTCTGCCCGCCGTAAACATGCCAGACCGTTATCGTGGTCGGCGTTTCCTCCTTCGGCGTGCCGGAACAGCCGGCAAAGCAGGATAGTATGAAAACGGCGAGTAAAAGCACCGCAATTTTTCGGAATGTCACACCTCGTCACCTCTTTTGAGCATATGAGCTAAATACATTATACACGTTATATCCGGACAATTCTATCTGCTTTTGAGAAAAAACTGCCGTCCGCGACGGTTCAGGCATCGTGCTAAAAAGCCGCCAATTTTGCCAGCAGGTAGCTGAGGGAACTGTCATAAAAGACGAAATCATCTGCCAGACCGGCATTTTTTGTGTCCACGGCCTCTTTGCGCACAACGGCCCGCTCCGGCCTGACCAGGAGTAGAATTCTTACGCCATGTTCATTCCGACGGAGCGAGCGGCAGAGCTCAACCGCCCGCTCCATATCCACCTGGTCCACGATATCCAATATCACCACATCCGCATGGAAGATGTCCACTCCGACGGCGGCCTGCGGATAATTGAGCTGGGCCGCCCATAGGAAATCAAGCTCCGGTTTTGAGCGGATGGCCTCCGACAGCCCCTGGCCCAACATCTTGTTGGACGATATAAACAGAACCGTTTTCATGCTCGGCCCCCTTAGTCAAATGCGAAGGTACCCTTCACCGCAACCGCTGGACGCGCTTTGCCGGAGCCGCCTACGCCCACGGGTCTGCGGCCTTGGGGGTGCGGACGCCGGTGAGCAGGTACTGCTCCCACAGGAACCACTTCCCGTCGCTGCCCCGCTGGCGGAGCTTGATGGGGCGCGGGGCATCCGCGCCGCCGCAGGGGATGAAGAGCTTCATATAGCCCGGCTCTTCTCCGGAGACATGGCTGCTCTCGACCCTGACGGTATAGGGCAGGGAGGGCGTATAGTTGTTTTCGGGAGCCGCGCCCGCAAAGTAGGTGAAGGGCAGGTAAGCCTTTCCGTCGCGGAAGCGGTCATTGAGGAAAGAGATGTCCTGCCCGTTCAGAGGCCGCGGGCCGCGCAGCCAGTTTAGCATCTCCTGGCCGATATTTCTGTCTGCGGCATAGGCGCACAGGGCCAGGACGGTCAGCGCCGCTGTCTGAAACGGGCTGTCAAGCGCCGCCTCCGGGAGCGCCCGCAGCTCGGCGAGGCTCTCGGGCAGCGCCGCGAAGGTAAAGGTCTCTGCCCTGTTTCCGATGGAGCCGGCAGCCGACATTGCGGTGTCTATCGCAGAGCTTTTCAGTTTATCAAAGATCCCCATTTGCATCTCCCTTTCACTTATAGGAATGTCTCGCGTTCATTTCTTAGCCCGCTCCTTAGAATTTTCCGCTCCGGCCGCTGCCTCCGCCGCCGCTTTCACTGCGGGTGCTGCCTCCGCCCGAGCTTTGCTTTTGGATCGCGGTGCGCGTCACGGTGGTGTGGCTGAACTGGTCGCGCTGTTCAGTCAGCTGCAGCCCGCCTGCGGCTACATATGCATCGGCCTTGGCGCCCGGCCGGACCGTTTTCATGCCGCGCAGCAGAATATAGCAGACGATCCCCGCGGCCAGGCAGGAAAGCGCCGTCATCATGGCGATACGCGGCCAGTAGGAGGGACGCACGGGGTCCTCCGCCTCGGCCTTCGCCAGGAATTCCTCGCAGCCGCTCAGATAGTTGGAGATGCCGCCGTACCAGTCGTTGTCCCCAAAGTTTCCGAGGAACCGCTCTTCCAGCATCTCCCGCCCGTATTCATTGAAGGCGTATTCGGCATACTCGCCGTAGACGAACATGGCGTAGTCCCGCTCTTCCATGCTGAGCAGGACGATTATCCCGTCCCGTCCGAGCCCGTAGCCAAGCCCGCTGTTGTGATAGAGCTGGTAGGTGGTCTCGTATTCGCTGCCGTCGCCATAGTCGGTATAGTCGTCCACAATGGCGAAATAGACCCCGCAGCGACAGCTCTGGGAAATAGCCTGCGCGCGGTGCTCCAGCTCCTGCCACTGCTCGTATGTGAGCAGGCCGCTGACATCATACACATACTGCATACCGCCGCCGCTCTGCCCGGGAGCTTCGGTCACTTCCGGTGCGGAGCCGTCCGGCGGGCAGTTGGCTAGGATAAAGTCCTCCGCAGCCGCCGCCATGGCGTCCACCGCCTGTGTAAGAGCGGCGGCGCTCATGCTTATGTCTTCGCCGCTCCACAGTTCGGGCGCCATATAGGGCTGCACGGCATCGCGGATGACGTTTGCCAGCTCCTGGCTGTCGCCGCGCTCCTCGCTCAGGCTGGCATAGACACACCAGCCGTTGCTGCTCGGCATGGCGTAATTGCCCGCATCCTGCGGCTCCAGCAGGATGGTCAGCGAGACGCCTTCCTTCGCCTCGCCATAACCGTACTCGTATGCCTCATATAGCCATGCTGCGGTGTCGCCGATGTTGTCGTCGCTGATCATGGTGAGCACATCCACCCGCAGGTCGATGCCCAGCGTCTCCGAAAGCTGCGGGAGCGTCTCCTCGCCCTGTATCGCCAGCGTCTCTGAGCCCAGCATCTCTGTTTCATCATAGATAACGCCGTAGTCCCGCGTGGCAAGCGCCGAGGTGCCGAGGGACAGGGTGAACAGGAGGACCATGACAAGCAGCAGAATTCTTTTCTTCATATCCGTTCCCCTCCTTCTCACATGAACAAAAGCGCCAGCGCCGAGCTCAGCGCCGAGAGAGGTATGGCTATGGCGGCAAACAGGCCCCAAAACTTGCCCCAGCTGACCGGCAAATCGCCGACCAGCTTGCCGGTCTGCCCGTTCATGGCAAAGAGGAAATCCTTGCCCTTCCATTTGGTGTTCAGCATCCAGACTGGCATCAGGGCATACTGTACCTTGCCCCGCTTCAGGTTGACGTTCAGCTCTGTGACCGTGCAGGTGTCATACCCCTTGACGGTACGGCGCAGGGCCGCGGCAAAGGTGCCCTCGCAGCGCTTGTCCGCCCGCTCCCGGCACTGCTCGACCGGAACATCGAACCTGTCTGCGAGAAAGCCCGGAAGATAGGCCGTGGAAAACTGCTGCAGCTCCTTGTAGTTATAGGGCTCGATGGAGTCCATGTGATCGTCCGGCAGCTTGCTGGAGGCGTCCACCGGCACCTTCTCAAAGGCGACGCTGCCGGAGCGGTAGACATTGAAGAATTCTGTCTCCGTGACTCTCTCGTCCTTGGTCTCGTATGTATGGCTGCGGGTAGCCTCATAGCTGGCGTCGCCCTCGGCCTCACCGTCGAACATCCAGAAGGGGACGTAGATGCCCTGTATCTTTTGGATGTGGTTTTCCGAAGTGAAGCTCCTGGGCAGGAAAAACTTCCCCTTGTAGTGCTCCTTGAGCGCATTGACGGCTCTCTCCCGGCTCAGCTTGAAGGGAATGATGAAGTCCGGACGCAGGGACCCTGCGAACTGCCCCGGCACAACTGTCGGATTCCCGCAGTAGGGGCATGACGTGGCCGCCGTGCTTTCGTCGCAGATGAGTTCCGCGCCGCAGCTGGGGCAGCTATACGCCCGCATGGAGCCGCCCTCGTCGCCCCAGTCCTCGCTGAGACCCGAGGTGTCCCACTCGCCGCCGCCTGCAGAAGACGCGGGCCGGCCCTTGTCCGCGGCCTCAGCCGCCCTGGCTTCTTTTTCCGCATAAAGCGCCTCTATCTCGGCTGCGTCAAAGCCGGAACCGCAGTACTCGCACTCAAGTTTCCCGGACTCGCCCACAAAATGTAGCGGGCCCGTGCAGGCCGGGCATTGATAGTTGGTTATCTGTGCTGGCATTCTATCCCTCGCTTCCCGTATCGGCAATGCGCGTCGGAGGCCATTCCTCTTCCGCGCATTTTGATCGCTCCCGCCCCAAACGGGGCGGGAGCCGGTTTCATTGCTGTTTTACTGGAATTTCATGTTTTTCAGGATGATGTCGGGCATCGTCCCCTCAACGCAGTCCAGGTCCGTCAGACCGATGGAGAGGGCGCGGGTGTCGTCGAGCTGTGCCACGTACTCTATCCAATCATAGCCTATGTACTCGTAGGTGCGGCCATGGAAGGTTATGCCTCCGATGACCCTGTCCCCGATCTCCTGATAGTTCTTGAAGGAATCCTTGCTGGAATCGAAATCCGCCACAGTGCTTCTAACCTTAAACCGTATTTGTCCGGCGCCGAAGGCATCAGGATCCTCGTTTTCCACCAGCGAGTCTTTGGTGGTCGACCAGCCGCTCTCCGGGATGCTTGTGGTGATCTTCACCTTTACGTCATCCTTGGCAAACTGCAGGACCTCCAGGGTGATTTCCTTCATGACGGCGTTTGCCGCGGCCGCCCTGTCAGCCTCGGCGGCTTCCGCCTTCACCTCGTCCAGATACTTTGCTACGGCCTCACTGCCGGAGAAACCGCTGGTGTTGTAGGCGCTTATCTCATAAACGCCCGGCTCCTCCTCAACGAAGTTGACATAGATGAAGTTGTGCGGGTTCTCCGACGATATCCATTTGTAGAAGCGCATGTTGGCTTCATAGACATCGCTGTACTCCTCCTCGTCAAACTTGCCGTCCACGCCGAAGTAGGCTGCAAGCTCCTCATAGGTGGTGTTGAAGATGTCTTTGGCGACCTCGCTCATATAGACATAGCCCTTCTGCACCTGCTCGTCGGTCACGATGCCGTCACCGCCGGGTATGTCGCCCGTCTGAGTGCCCGTGCCGCCGCCCGAAGGAGCGCCTGCCCCGATGGCGTCCGGCATGGCCTCGCCCGCCTCTATCATCGGCAGATACCAGTCGTAATAGTAGTAGGGCAGGTCCTCCTCGTCCACATCGTCCCAGTATGTGCCCCAGGGGCGCAGGTAGATATCGTAGGTGAACTCATCGTCGCCGTTTTCATAGAAGCCGCTTATGTGGATCATGTCGTCGTAGTCCAGAAGGCCGGGGTCCACTATCCAGTCCGCGTGCTCAAGCGGGATATCCGTGAACCAGCCGCCCTCTGACATCACGGTGCCGAGCTCACTCGTCCCGGCCTCGTTCAGGCTGACCGCGGCGGAGGCCATGGGCTCCGCTTCCGTGTAGTCCTCGTCCCAGAGGGTGACGGTGCCCATATAGTCCTCGCCTATGTCGATGGTGCCGCAGACGTCCCACCACTCGCCCTCCATGTCCTCGTAATAACCCCAGCAGCCGGTCATTATCCACCAGCCGTACCAGTCGCCGTTCCACCAGTCGAGAAGTTCATCGCCTGTCCCGTCAGGATGCGTGGGCAGGGGGTCGCCGTTACCGCCGGGCAGCTTGGTGCCGCTGGCGCCGCTTCCGGCCGATTCCTGGCTGAGCGTGGACGGATCGACGGAGATGCTGGCGCTCTTGCTGCCAAACAGCTCCTCAAACTTTATCTCGACCTTGCTGGTCGTATCAGTAAGTACAAAGGCGCTTTTGATTTCCAGAGTCTCGCCGGGCAGGACATCCGCATACTGGCCGTCGCAGATGGTATCGAAAGAGTCCTCGGCAGTAAAAATCGTGGCCAGCGTCAGCTCCGTGCCGTTCTGCGTGGCGCTCTCGACGATGGACAGGAGATAGCAGTCGGTTTCGTCGGTGTTGTTGGTGTAGTCCAGCGTCAGGACGAGCGCGTCGTTCCCATCATAGTCTTTCATTATGCACGCGCCCTTGTAGAGCAGCTCATACTTCCCGACCTTCAGCAGATTGGGGTCTGCCGGCTTACCGCCGCCGCAGGCGGCGAGGCTGAGCAGCATCAAGGCCGCGAGCAATATGCAGAGCAGTTTACTTGTTCGTCTCATTATTACCTCCTCATTCTCTCAGCCGATACGCGTCTCAGCTGTTGACGGCGCCGCCGCAGAATTCGCAGCAGCCGCTGGCGTCCGGCGTGGTGGTCGCGCCGCAGAAGGGGCAGGTCACCGCCGCCTTCGGGGCAGCGGCCGCCGCCGCCTCATCCCGAACCTGCTGCCGCACCCTGAGCAGCGCGTCCCGTATCTCGAGGCCCATCTCCTCATACTGCCAGTATTCCACGCTGGAGCGCACTTCCTCCGCGTTGGAGGTGAGGGAGCCGCCCCTCATGCCGCCGAAGCCGCCCCGCGGCCTGCGCATGGCGTCCGG
This sequence comes from Clostridiales bacterium, assembly GCA_004553625.1. Classification (GTDB taxonomy): domain Bacteria; phylum Bacillota; class Clostridia; order Oscillospirales; family Oscillospiraceae; genus Scatomorpha; species Scatomorpha merdavium. The sequence goes on from SFKX01000005.1 coordinate 129,292, forward strand.
CCCGTCCAGCAGCGTTTCCTCGCCGTTGTCCACGGACTCGCTGTTGAGCTGAAAACGTATCTCGTTGAAATAGGGGTTGTTTACGTTGATGACGATATAGAAGTCGTAGGAATAGGCGTACCGCCTGGGGTTGAAGCTCTTGCGCTCCCCATCCTTATCCTCGTATTCGATCTCCGTTCTGCTCTCGTCGATGTCCAGCTTGCAGCCGGTCACGTCAGAGAAGGACAGCACATCCGGGTTGGCCTCCTCGAGATTTTTGGCAGCGGTGACCATAAAGAGACCCGCGTCCTCGTCCAGCAGCACCTTGGTGCGCTCGCCCAGAGTCCGGGTGATGCGGAATGACGCGACCTTCTCCCGGTTTGCCTCGCGATAGTCGAGCTGCTCTTTTATCTCATCCACCGTACTCTGACGTCGGTCGCTGAACCAAGGTGAGAGCTTGGCGGCGCAGCTTTTGCACATATTGCCGTCCTCCAGCTTTCGGTTGCCGAGCAGTCCAATCTCGCCGCCGCAGATGGAACACTCCTTTTTGTCGAACAACTTACCAAAGAGTCCCATGGCTCGCGTTCCTTTCTAAAACCTGTCAAACATTGACGTTATTTTTCATCTGCACCGCGCCATAGGAATACAGGCCCGGCAGCAGCAGATTGAGTACCAGATTGATAATGCTGAACTGCCCGCCGCCTATAAGTCCGATAACCATGGAGGCAATGTACAAAATACCTATGACTATGCCCCACTTGACACAGGCGGCCGCCTTCTGGGGTGCGCTGCAGGCGCCCACGCCCTTTATTCCGGCTATGAACTCGATGATGGAGGAGACGATGATGATCGCGGAGCTTGCATAGAGCAGGCCGGTCCCCTCCGCGCTCTCCGCCAGCGCCACCAAGGCGCTGATGCCGAGAATTGCAAGCACGCCTACGATTGCTGCTATGACGCCGCCGATGATCATGAGAATGGACGTAACTTTCAGAAGCTTTTGACCTTTCATTTTTAAATACCTCCTGTTTCATATTTTTATAATACGCTTTAACCTCAGATGCCTTTGTTCAGTTTCCTGCCACCATCCGTTTCATATCCGGGGATCTCCCGCCCGATGGGGTCGGCCAGCTCCTCCAGCAGAGCGATCAGCGTAAGGATACGGCGGTCGTTTGGCGGATTATAACGGATGCTCCGTGTTCCGTCTTCTGTGCTCCAGGTCAGGATCAGGCTGGTGGAGTCCCCGCCATCCATGACTTCGATCCCCGGTGGCAGCTTCACCTCCATCAGCGGGTAGAGCTCCAGAATGATCTGCTCCACATCCGACCACTGAGCCGCGGTGATGGGGACATTCTCTTTGGTGGACGGATGATACCACTCCTCGTCCTCCGCCGTATCCGGATCAAGGGCCGGATAATAGCTTGTTTCCAGAATAGCCACCGGCGAAAGCGTGATGGCAAAATCCGCTCTGGCAACCATGCCGCTGGTGTGGCTGTATGTGACGCCGGTCAAGGTACCGGGCGGCACGGCAGATTCCTTCTGTATGGGTGCATCACCTCCCTGATGACCTCTGAAACAATATCCCACAGCCGCCAGAAGCAGGAACAGACCTACAACAGAAAATACGGCGGTTTTTCTTCCCCGGGTCATCCCTGCACCGTCTCCGTCGTCAAAGGGGTCGCCGCATTCCGGGCAGAACTTGGGCGGATGCGTGGGGTCAGACGGCTCCCAGCCGCACTTGTCGCACTTGTACTGGGGGACACCGGCGGGCTTTTTCGCCCCGCACTCGGAGCAGAACTTGCCCTTGTTCACCGCGCCGCAGGCACAGGTCCAGCCGTCCGCGGCAGGCTTGGGCTTGCCGCACTCTGGGCAGAACTTTCCAGTAGCCGTCGCACCGCAGTCGCACTGCCAGCTCTCTGCTGCCGGCTTTGGTTCCGGTTTTTTGCTGCCGCAGTTGGGGCAGAAGTTGCCCGTGATGCCGCCCTGCCCGCAGGAACAGGTCCAGCCGGCGGGAGCAGCGGGAGCTGGCGCAGGCGCAGGCTGCTGGGCCTGCTGCTGCGCGCCCATCTGATAGAGGTTCTGCGCGTTCATGCCGCCCATCTGTCCGGCCATGCCCATGCCCATGAAGGCCATGGCCGGGCCCGCGCCCTGATTGGCCGCCGCGGACTGCATGGCGCTGGCCTGTGCGCCAACCAGATGAGCCGCCGCCCTCGTCGGGTCCATGAACGCCGCGTTGCGCTGCAGCTCCTTTATCATCTGCTCGTCTTCCTCGTTGGCCTTGACGCTGGAGACGCCGAAGGACACGATCTCCATGCCGCGCAGGTCGCGCCATCTGGAGGAGAGCTGCTCGTTGAGGGCTTCTGCCAGCTCCAGGGTGTGGCCGGGCAGGGCGGAGTAGCGGATGCCCATCTCGGATATCTTGGCAAAGGCGGGCTGCAGGGCGGTGAGCAGCTCCGTCTTCATCTGCCCCGCGATCTGCTCGGTCTTAAAGTCCTCGCTGACGTTGCCGCAGACGTTGGTGTAGAACAGCATGGGGTTTTTCAGCCGGATGCTGTATTCACCGAAGCAGCGGATGCCGATGTCTATGTCGATGCCCGCGCGCTGGTCCACCACCCGGAAGGGGACGGGGCTGGGCGTGCCGTACTTGTTGCCGGTCAGCTCCTTGGTGTTGAAATAGTAGACGCGCTGGTCCTTTGGCGCCTCGCCGCCGAAGGTGAAGCGCTTGCCGACGTTCTGAAACACGCTCTTGATGGATTCGCCCAGGTCACCGGCAAAGAGGCTAGGCTCCGTGGACGTGTCGTAGGTGTATTCGCCCGGCTCGGCGCACATATCCACGATCTTGCCCTGCTCCACGATGAGCATGCACTGGCCGTCTGCCACAGCGATGACGGAGCCGTTGGAGATGATGTTGTCATCGCCCTTGGTGTTGCTGGAGCGGCCCGTGACCTTCTTCTTTCCCTTCAGCGCCAGAACTTCCGCGGGTATGGCCTCGCAGTAGAAGAATTCCTTCCACTGATCGGCCAGTACGCCTCCGGCTGCCCCAAACGCGGCTTTGATAAGTCCCATGGTTCATTTCCCCTTTCGTCAATTTGCAGGAGCGGCTGGCCCGGGCCGCCCGTCACGGATGCAGCCGGAGCCAGGTCTCGCCGCTTCCGGCCCTCGTATAGTCGTGGCCGTTGGCAGCCTCCATGACGTACCAGTAGGCCCAATGGCTCTCGGCCACGTCATGGAAAGTGCGCAGTTCGTCGGGATGGCTGCGGATATAGTCCTGATCCGCCGTGCGCTCCAGCAGGCGGCATGTCACAGCAGCCACCTCGGCGCGGGTTATCGGGTTTTCCGGCCTGAAAGTGCCGTCAGCGTAGCCGTTCACCCAGCCGCGTGTGGCCGCAAAGCTGATGTAGCTGGCCGCCCAATGGTTCGGCGGAACGTCCGCAAAGCTCTTCGCGCCCTCCGTCAGCTTTTCAAAGCGCGAGGCAATGGCGGCAAACTCCGCCCGGGTCACGGGCGCGTCGGGGCGGAAGCTCCCGTCGGCGTAGCCGGTGATGATGCCGAACTGCTCCATGTATCCGATGTAGTTTGCGGCCCAGTGGCTGCCCGGCACATCGTTGAAGCTGTTGGCATAGGTCTTATCCGCCTCTATCTGCTCGGTGAGCAGGCGGGCGAACATGGTCGTCACCTCGGCTCGCGTCATGTTCCGCTCCGGGCCGAAGGAGCCGCCGTCGTAGCCCACGAGGAAGGTGAAGTGGTCCTCGCGGTTGAGCTGCGCGGCACGGCGGTTTACAAAGGTCACGGGGACGTAGGCTTCGCCGTCCATGGTGACGCCGGAGCCTCTGACGGAAAGCTCATAGCTTTGCTCGGACTTCACATAGCCCTCCGGGGCGCTCTCTTCCGCCAGGATGTAATCGCCGCTGCCGACGCCGGTGAAGCTGGCCTCGCCCCGGGAATTGGAGACAGCCTCGTAAACAGCGTCGCCGCGGCTGTTTTCCAGCACAAAGACCGCGCCCGCAAGCGGTTCCCCGGCAGTGTCCACTTTCTTCACCGTTATCGTGGCGCCGTAATACCAGTCGGGGAGGTAGTTATAGGTGTAGGTGTTGGTGAAGGCCGCCGTGGGCTGAGGATCATCCACGCTGTATTCGTGGCACAGGCTGAAGGTGTAACTGTAAGAACCGTCATTATTAGTGCTGCGGGTCACATGATACAGCGCGTCGGAGTAGTCCCAGCTGGGGTCGCCGCCCGGCATTTCGCGCAGATAGACGTCATACCAGATCGTATCAGCATATCCTTCTCCATCTACGGTGTCTTTCGGCGTCTGGAAGGACAGGGTATGCTGCGTGGTGCCCGCGCCGTATGTGGTGATCGTGGCCGTGCCGAGCCGCTCATATATGGGAGTTCCATCTCCGTCCTCTCTCCCACCCAGAAGCAGTTCAAAGGTGAATGTCGCCGCACCGGGCGCGACATTTCCGGCCTGCGCAACGGTCTTGGTGATGTTAAGCACCGTAGTCTCCATTTCAGGGCCTTCATCCGCCAGCGCCGCGGCAGGGAGCAGGCCCAGCACCATCACGAGGCAGAGCAAAACGCCCCAAAATCTTCTCATTGTTCTCGCTTTCATGTTCTTCATCTCCTTTTTGTTTGGCCTTTTATCAGAGCGATTGAAGGCTGGCGGCCAGATAGTCCAGCGATACGTCATAAAACACAAAGTCGTCGATCTCGCCCTTACGCTTCGCCTCAATAACGCGGCGGACGGCCTCCGTCTGTCCCTCGGGGCACATCAGCATCAGACGGCATTGGGGCGTGACCTCACGCAGCCATGCGCACAGGGCCAGGCAGAAGTCGATGTCGTGTGCCCCGTCCTCGGATACCTCCAGCAGCGCCCCGGCGGCCAGATGGGCACGGATGGCCACGTCGGCATTGGCATAGTCCGGCTCATAGCACAGCTGGATGCCCGGCGCATCGCGCACTTTCGCCATGAGCCCCTGCGCCAACGACGCCCGCCGCATGATGAGAAGCACAGTTTTCAGCATACCCACCTCCCCGCATATCCCGGATCGTGTCTTCATTGTAGAGCTTTTCTCGCGCCCCCGCCCTACCCGCAGCGGGTAGTCTTTTGCCCAAAACAAAAACTCCACCGGCGAGAACCGGTGGAGTAAGTTTGTATTTGCAGACAGTCAGTGGTATAATTTGTACATTCACGGCCATTGTATGAGCCTGTGAGGGCACAGGGTAAAGAGGTGACTTGATTGAAACACGAAAAGGATGAGCGCTCAGCCCTATTTGAGTATTTAGACGATAACGATTGCACTATATATAGCTACGACGAAGCGCAGAATGAGGTGCATGAGCTGGAGACAATTTTAGCAGGCTTGCAAAAATATGATTCTCCTGATATGTATGCTATCGTAGGCAATATGCTTGTAATAATCGAGCATTTCGCGTTTGATGCGTCGCGTGAAACGAAAAGAAAGGGAATGGAACGAATACGCAAAGATCGAGAAGCCCACGCGAAAATGTGGGCAGATGTCATGAACGGGAATATACCTGCCGTGATAGTAACTCAAGCAAGGGAAACACTGTCTTTACACACATGGCAAATGAACTTTGAAAAGCATTTCGGCAGTCATTATGCCAAAATAGGCCAATATATTGAAAACGCAAAGAAAGCTGCAAATATTGAGCAGTCAATCGAAACAGAAGAAATAGTTAGATGTAAAACTGGATTTTTCATAGAAGAAGAATTCCCGCCCATTCTTGATGTCAATGGTACCTTACGAGAGGTAAGGTATATAGAGACCAAGCAATTTTTGGACTTTTTTAGAGATAAGATAAAAGTGGATTTTATACTTTTTGGTACACAATATAATGGGCATAGTTGCGTCTTTTACATTGATCATAAACATACGGCAGATAGAGACACGGCTTTTGATTTAAGAAATGCAAATATAAATATTGCTAATATTAATAAAAATGAACGCACATTCCGCTTTTTAGAGAAACTGTGAAACCAGCCGTATGTTGCATCTTTATATAAAAATACGCAAAAAAGAAAAGGCCGCGCACGGTGACCTTTTCTTTTTTTACCTTTAGCCCACATCCAATCCGTGCGTTCCTGCTGCTTCTCGCAGGTACTGCTCCAGAGTCCCGTCGAGCAGCATCTGCGCATACTCAAGCGGCGCGTTATAGATGAGCCAGTCCATCTCGGTGCGCATTAGCAGCGTGGTATCGAAACTGTCCTCTACGCCTGGTGTGTAGAGGCTGAGAACCTCGCCGTCGGCATAGCGCAGCTCGACGCAGGCTGTGTCTATATTGAACTCGCAGAATACCAGCTTTCTCATTTGTTCTCCTTTCTCCCGGCCCGCAAGCAAGGCCGGGCGTACCAGAATGCGTACCAGAATTACGTTGAGATATAATATACTTATTGCCACAAATAATTCTGAAATTCCATTGTATTTTTCAATTATGTCTATTATGTATGATTATTTGTTCGGAAATCCCCAAAACGTGACTATGGGGTTCAAGAGGCCGCTGGTTCAAATCCAGTCACTCGGACCATAAAATCCGCTGTTTTCGTATGAAAACAGCGGATTTTCTCGTTAAAGCTATTCTTGGTTGGAACACAGGAAGGGCGCGCCTTTGCAGGGGGGGCGCCCTTCTTTTAGTTTTCGTCAGTCAGATCTGCTTTGCGGCGCGTTTCCGTCAGTTATGCGTAGCTGCCCAACAGAAGTTTGGTTCTTGCCAGGTCCTCTGGTTCTCCATGTCTTGCCATGCCGCCTGTCTCCGACAGGCAGACATAAGGCCTACCCGCCCTCTCAAAAACCTCATCCAGCTTCTGCATATAGCCGCCCTTGAAAAACGCGCACTTGGCCGGGTCGTAATGCTTGTAGTCCTTCGTGAACGCCAGCGCTATCGCCCGGCAGCCGCCCATGCAGCACCGCCAGTACTGGCAGTTCCGGCAGGGCTCGTTCTCCTCGCGTATGTCCGATACCGGCATAGTCACGAGTTCGAGGTATTTGCCGCCTGAGAGCAGCTCGTGCAGCAGCGTCGTCTTCACGTTTCCAAAGCTGATCCCCATGTTGGCAAAGGTACCCGAGGTCTGGTTGCAGGGGTAGACCTCCCCGGTATACGACACCGCAACGGTACCCCGCGCGCCCCTGCACACCGGTATGCCATCGCGGTACTTCCCGCAGTCCGACTGCACTGGGTGGAAATAGTAGTCCCCACGCCCCGGCCGGTAATGCGCGAACTGCCACACGTCCACGCTGATATTAAAACCGCTTCCGAGGCACCGCTCTATGAGTTTCGTCATCTCGTCGTAATACTCGACTATTCCCAGAGTGGCGTTGCCGCCGTTCTTCCTCCAGCGCGGGGTCTCCGTCGTGCGGATAATGCGTATCTCCTCCACGCCCATGCCGTCCAACATGGCGACGGTGTCGTACATGACATCCAGGTTGCCCCGGTGCACGTTCGTCTGGCTGCGGACGCGGAAGCCCTTCTCCTTGGCCAGCTTCATGGCCCGAAGCGCCTTCTCCTCCGCGTGCGGAACGCCCCGGAGCCAGTCGTGATGGCCAATGCCGTCAAAACTTATCTTGATCTCCGTGTCCATGTCCAGGCGCTTCAACTCGTCCAGGAAGTCGGCCGTGAGGAAGCTGCCGTTTGTATTTAGTTCGGTGAGGTACATCCCGCGCCTGTAAATCTCGCGCATAATGTCCCTAAATCTCGGGTGCAGCATTGGCTCGCCGCCCGTGAGCGTCACGCTCTGTATACCGCAGCTTTCGCACTCGTCCAGAAATGCTACGCACTCTTCCCATGAGAATTCGCCCATCATTGGGGCGTTGTCCGCCGCCATAAAGCAGTGTTTGCAGTTGAAGTTGCACTTGCCCGTGACCGCCCAGTTTACGCTTGGGAAATAGCGGTTGTAACAGCGTCTCGGTTTCGACCACTCGCTCCATGTCTCGCCCTCCTGCGCCTCGCGCACAAAGCCCGCCCGCTCAAGCTGTCCGAGCAGAGGCGTCTTGTCCATCTCCCGTCGGCCGTCGCACTGCGACAGCAGTTCGAACTGCTCTCGGCTCAGCTTCTGTGCGTACTGGTAGCCGCGCACATAGTAGGCGTACGGCACCAGCTTCCAGGAACGCAGGGCCACATTCTCATTCAGAACGCACCGCATCCTCTGAACGCCCTTGTCCGCGCACTCAGCCGCAGACATTCATGATAGTAGCTACCAGTCCCGCAGACGGCGGGACAGATGTCGAGTTCTTGGCATCCTCAACCGCGCCGCAGCCGCCGCCGGCCACGGCGTCCAGTTCGTCGTCGCTGAGCTCGCCCTCGGCGCTCTGCCTGGCCTTAAGGAACTCCGCGGCCTCCTCCGCCGTAGCATCGCAGCCCTGGGCCTTCAGAAACTCGGCCAGCTTATTCTCTCTCGCCGCCGCGGCAAACGCCGACTTCAGCTCTTCATTTGCAACGACCTCGTAATACAGTTCGTCCACCGTCTTCATGAGTATACCTCCTAAAACAATATCTGATGCAGCATACTGGGGTATGCGTATCTTATGAGTTCATAGCCCATCCCCGCGGCGCCATATAAGAGATCCGGGCAGGCGACCTGGCGGAAGGCTGCGGGCAGGTATCTGTATCCGCCCTCCGCGTCCTTGCGCCGCTTCATGAAGGCCAACAGCCGGCCCGCGTGCTGGCGGCAGTCCGGCAGCGTCAGCAGAAAGTCCACTGCCGAGAGGTTGCCGCAGCAGAGGTGATCGCGGAAGAGCGGCTCGCGCCCAATGCAACAGCTCCTGGCTCGTTCCAGGTCCTCGTCCAGTTGCGGGGAACAAAGCCCGTTTCGTCTGCAGCACAGCAGCGCCTGACCGATGCCGGGCGCGCCCGAGCACAGTCCGTGCATGGCCTTGGAAACCACAGGCGAGCTTCTCAGATCCGGCCAGGTACCCAGCTTTTCCGAGTATATCCCGTGTTCAAACGCCAGCGCGGCCTCCGCCGCCTTGCGGCATTGCCCGTCGTCCAGTATCCGTGCCGCGCCTGACAGAGCCGCGGCTATGCCCGCCATGCCGTGACCCGCTCCGCTTATCGGCCGTTTCTTATCCAGGGTGTCCCAGAGCAGCTGGCCCTTGTACTTCAGCGTCCGGCCTCCGAGCAGCCGCTCCGCCGTCCGCCTTATATTCAAAAGCACCTGCTCTGAGCCCGTCGCGTCATACGCCCGGCACAGCTCCAGCAGCAGCCCTGCCGCCCCGGAGTAGACGTCCAAGCAGTGCGAGTTCTCGATATCCACCTTCCTGAGCTGTGCGAGCAGCCGCCGCTTGAGCTCGTATGCCCGGCCGCTGCCCAGGCCGCGTTCCATGATATCCAGCGCCCGGAGAACTCCCGCAAGGCCGTCGGACATCCCGGTCTGCAGCGCATTCTCTGGTATGTATGCCGCTTCTTCCAGCAGCCTGGCCGCGGTCTCGAGCTGCTGGAGGCAGATATCCGCCAGCTCCGCGGCTCTTCCGGCAGTCTCGCCGCCGAGGGCGTGCACTGCAGCAAAAAACGCTCCCATGCCCGCCGCGCCCCGGAAGAAAGCCGGCTTTGCAGGCACAAGATTCATCCCCCGTTCCGACATGGCCAGCCACGACGCCTTCCCTCCGGGTCCTGTCAGCAGCATATCGTCCAGCTGCCGGAAGAGTTCCAGCGCCTCCGCCTCTGCCTGTTCCCGGCTCATCGGCTCAATGCCCGAAAGTTCCGGAGCGGCCTCCTGCCGCAGCTGCGCGGGTATCACCGCCCGGGCGATCCCCTGTTTCAGCAGACCCAGCTCGAAGTGCTTCTCCGCCGGGGACAGCCTGCCTATGCGCTCCTGCGCATTCTCCACCGCGCTCAGGCGGAAAAAGTCCTCCGCCACCACACGGCCGCTGCCGTCCATGAGCGCGTGGCCGCCGCCCTTGGCACTGAAATAGGGGATGTCTCCCTCGAGCAGGCATTCCCCCTCCCAGCGGGCGATGGGCAGAAGCTGTTCCGCTCCGCGCTGCCGGAACGCCGATTCCAAACGCCGGAGCTCCGCCGCCCGACGTTCCTCCGAGCGCAGCGCAGGGGCGCTGTATAGTCCGGACAGCAGTCTCGCATAGATATCCGTATTCCTTATGAGATTTCTGACCGTGACGTCCGAAAAGCCCTCTATGTCCCGTAGCAGCCGGCCTCTAAGCCGGATGCAGCGGTCATAGCCCTCGGAAAAGCCCTCCAGGAACACCTTTTCAAAGCCCTCCACCGTGAGCTTTTTCCCATTTTGCACTGGTTCGCAGTGCGTCCTGTCGGAGTCGTCCAGCAGCACGCTCAGCTCCCGGCCGCCAGACCGCTGCGGCAGCAGGCTGCTGGGTATAAGCGAGCGGTTCGCATCGTAGAGAAAGCCCCCCTCCTCCGTCGCCAGCTCTGGAAACGCCCGCTTATCATCAAAGACCCGCGGTACCGGCGAGAGCACCGTCTCGATATCCACCAGCACAGGGAATCCCCCGCTGCATATCCAGTTTTCCGAATGCAGGTCGCTGCCGCCCAGGGCCTGCATCAGCGCGCAGGCCCCGCCGAAGCGGCGGTAAAACAGCTCCGTCTCGGCCGCGGATCCGACCTCGTCCGGCCCAACATATTCGCTCCAGCCGTAGCTCCCGCCATCTATGCAGTCGGGGACACGGAGGATATCCTGGAACCCGTGTCCGACCAGCGCCCGGAACCTCAGGTCTATTCCGCAGTCGCGGGGCTTATACACGAACTGCCCTCGCCGGGTGCCTACAACGCAGGTGCTCCGGCCGTGAAAGTGCAGGTCGCCGGAGCCTCCCCGGAGCTCCATCACCGCTCCGAAGTCCTCTCCCCCGAAAAAACGGCGGCATATCTCCGGCCGGTCCCTTCGGAGTCTTGTGAAAAGCTCGAGGCACGCCTGCGTGAAGAGCTCCGTCCGGCAGTCCAGCAGTCCCCGCAGAGGGGGATATTTTTCAAAGATACACCCGCCGCCCGTCCGCTCCAGCTCACGCAGTAGTTTCTCCGACGCGGCCGCCTTCATATCCATCGTTGCCAGCCCAGGGTCGAGCGCCATGAACGGGGCGGCCTCTACTATGAGGGCGTTCTTCTCCGCCTTAAAGACATCCGCGCATATGTACCTCAGCCGGTCCAGCAGGGCCTCAAGGCACTGCTGCGCCGCCTTTTCCGTCACGAGCCCATCCCTGCCCAGTTCGGCCTTCAGGCTATCCCACGCTCTTTCCGTCCACGGGAGCAGAAACAGCGCCTCCTGCCCATCCTCCGGCAAATTGAGTTGTTTCCTGTTGAGCATCGCCACAGGCCCTGCCTCCAAACTCAAATATCGGCCGCCTTTTACGACTTCCCCGCCTGAGCGCCGTCCAGTCTCTGCCTGGCTACAAGTTCGGCAAAGGATCCGCCCGCCGCAAGCAGCTCCTCGTATGTGCCGTCCTCGATAATCTTGCCCTGGTCCAGCACGAGTATCCGGTCGCACCGCCGGATAGTAGACAGTCTGTGGGCTATGACGATCCTGGTGCACTTGAGGCGGCCGAGCGAGTCCGACACAGTCTTCTGCGTCAGATTGTCCAGCGCGCTCGTGGCCTCGTCAAACATCAGAATCCTGGGCTTGGGCGCTATCGCCCTTGCTATCATGAGCCTCTGTCTCTGTCCGCCGGAAATGCCGCCCGAGCCCTCGGAGATGAGCGTATGCATACCCATCGGCATTCTCCTTATATCGTCCGCGATCCCCGCCATCTCCGCGGCTTCCCAGGCGCTGTCCATCGTAAGCCACGGCGCGGAAATGACGATATTGGAGTAGATGTCGCCCTGGAACAGCTTGCCGTTCTGCATTACGACGCCTATCTTGCTCCGGAGCGACTTGAGGTCTATCGTGTCGAGATCCCGTCCGTCGTAATACACCGCGCCCTTCTGCGGCTTTTCAAAACCCAGCATCAGCCGCATGAGCGTGGACTTGCCGCAGCCGGTCTTGCCGACGACGGCCACATACTGCCCCGGCCTTATCTTGAGGCTCAGGTCGTCCAGTACCCAGGGCATGTTCTCACTGTACCGGAACGACACGTTGTTCAGCTCCACCGCGCCTGACACCCGGGTTATGACCTGTTTGTCCTCCGCTATCTCCGGCACGGTCTCTAGTATTGGCTTCACTATATCCAGCACCGGCCTTATCTGCGCTATGGTGTGCGCGACGCCAGAAAGGGACATGAACGCGCCCGTCACCATACCATAGGCCGTGTTGAAGGCGTAGTAGTCCGCGACGCCGACGTTGTTCTTCACCGCCAGATAGTACATGGCTATGGTACCCGCAAGGCTGATGCCCGTGCTTATCACGGAGTTCACCTTGAGGAACAGCGGCGGGTTGAAGCTGAGCTCCGCCGACTTGGCGTAGAGCTTGCCCCAGTGGGCAAAGGCCCGCTTTTCAGCGCCGGAGAGCTTGATCTTCTGCACTCCTGAGATGAGCGCGTAGCTCACGCCGCTCTCCTTGACTGCGGCTTCCATCTGCCTCTTCGTGTTCCTCGCCTGAACCAGCGTGGTCACAATGGAAAGCAGCAGCGTTGCAAAAATCACCAGCAACGCCGGCGCGACCAGTGAGGGTGCGTATATAAATATCTGGGACAGGTACGTCAGGGAAAACACCGAGGTCAGCCCCGTGGAGAGCACAGCCGACACCATAAGCCCGCATATGTCGTTTATGTACTCCGTACGCTGGTAGAGCTCGCCCGAACTGTATTTTTTGAAGAAGCTGGCGGGCAGCGACAAAATGCGCATCATGGCTGCGGACTGCACCGAGATCTCCAGCTTGGTGCTTATCCGTGCCATGAGCAGCAGCTGGACGGACTTCATCAGCGCCGTGCTTATCGCCACGCAGATGAGGAAGATCAGCATTGCGGCGACCAGTCTCACGCTGCCGCTTTCCACAACGTCGGAAAACACGATGTTGTTCAGCTTCGGCCCCAGCAGTCCCAGCAGCGTCACGGCCAGGGTCGCAAGGCCGATCAGGACCAGGTCCGCCGTTTGCAGGCACTCGGCCATATAGCGCAGCAGGCTGGATGTGTTCATTTTCTCCAGTGGGAAGGGTTTGTAAAAGCAGATGGCCTCCTCGTCGAACAGTTCTTCGTTCTTCGGACCCACCTTTTCATATTTGCCGCTTTTGCGGTCGAAAAATCTATAGCCCGAAAGTCCGGACGGGATGAGCGCAGCGATCCCGCCGTCGTCTTTCCTCACCGCGAGCATGGCGCCCATGGCGTCCTTATACCAGCCCTTTTCCAAGCGCACCGTCCTGCGCATCACGCCGTAGGGCCGCATGAGGTACTCCAGCTGCTCATTGATGTCCGTGATGTTCTTCGGCGGCTCACGGAACTTTATGTGGTAAAACTCCAGGATGCCGCCTATGGCGTCGCTTGCCGCGCGGCGATCGCTTTTCAGCGCATCGGAGAATCCCCTGCCCGCGACCGCCCCGGCAATGTCGGCAAAGCTGTCTGCAAAGACCTCGTCGTCGCTGAGCTTGCGCTGCCTTATCTGTTCATCAAACCAACCCATTGCAGCGCCCCCTATTCATTCGAGATGAGGCGCGTATAGGCCCCGCCCAGCGTATACAGTTCCTCGTGTGTGCCGCGCTCCACCACCTTGCCGTGGTCCAGCACGATTATCTCGTCGCAGTCCCGGATCGTGGACAGCCTGTGCGCCGCCACGATGCAGGTGATGCCCCTGTCCTTTATAGACTTGACGACCTCATACTCCGTCTTTGCGTCGAGCGCGCTCGTCGCCTCGTCCAGAATGATGATCGTAGGGTCCTGCGCCAGCACTCGGGCGATCTCCATGCGCTGCCTTTGCCCGCCGGAGAAGTCCTTGCCGCCCTCTGTGATCCTGTAGTTATAGCCGCCGTCGCGCTGCATAATGTCCTCATGCAGGCTTGCATCCCGGGCAGCCAGGATCATCTCGAAGTCCTCGATCGAGTTGTCCCACATCTTAATGTTGTTGGCTATCGTGTCTTCAAAGAGTATGATATTCTGGTCAACGACTGCGAGGGAACCTGTAAAGACGCTCCGGTCAATCTCGCGGATCGGTTTGCCGTCAAAGAGTATTTCGCCGCTCCACGGCTGGTACAGCCCTGAAATGAGCTTGGACAGCGTGCTCTTGCCGCAGCCTGAAGAGCCGACAAACACCACCCGGCTTCCCGGCTCGAGCGTCAGATCAAAGCCCTCAATAAGCGGCGCGTCCAGCTTCGAGTACCCGAACGTTACGTTCTTCATGACCACGCTGCCGGAGAGCTTGTCGTACTCGACGCCGTCCTCCAGCTTCGTCTCGGTCTCGTACACCACGTCCTCGGGATACTGCATGACATCCTCGACGCGCTCCATCTGCGTGCGCATCTCCTGAACAGTCTGCCCCGCCGTTACTATGGTCATCGCAGGCTGGCTGAAGTTGCTGAGGAAGCCCTGAAACGCCAGGATCATGCCCGCCGTGAACTCCCCGTTGATGGTCAGCCAGACACCGGCCATCATGACCGCGCTGTTAGTTATGGACGAAACCAGGGCGGGGAGCGCGCCCAGGTACTGGTCGAGCTTCTCATAGCGCACCTTCTGGGTGTTGACGCTGGCCTGATATCCTGCCCATTTTTCGAAAAAGCCGTTTTCCGCGCCGCTGGACTTGATCGTCTCGATCATCTCGATGCCCGCAACGGTAGCGCCCGCCAGTTTGCCCGAGTCCCTGAGCTGCACTCTTGTGATATTTACGCGCTTTTTGGAGATGAGCCGTGATAGGCTCAGGTTGATGACTATGGACGCCACGCCTATGAGCGTCAGCAGCACGCTGTACCGAAACATTACGATGAGATAAAACAGCATGAGCGCGGCGTTTATGGCCAAGGGGGCAAACACATTCGCCATGCTGGCTGCGATCGCGGCGTTGGCATTCTGCCTCTGCTGGATATCGCCCGCCATGCGCTGCGAGAAGAAGTCCATCGGCATTTTTAGAATCTTCCACATGAAGGCGGTGCTGCCTACGATGGCCAGTTTGCCGTTGATCCTCATTGTATATACGGCCTTTATCCACTCAACTACCAGCCTTACCATGCCGAACAATGCGAGAGCCAGGGTGAATCCACCAAGCCAGTCTGCGTTCTCTCCGGTCAGCAGGCGGTCGAGGAAGATGTACGAGAACACGCTGTATATGATCCCTATCACGGAGGTGATAAAAGTCGTCAGCAGCAGGAACACGACGGCCGCTGCCGCGCCGTCCAGTCGTTTCCGGGCGAACTCGAGTACCGACTTGGGTCTGCCGCCGGGCCGGAAGTCCTCACCGGGCTCAAACATCAGGCATATCCCTGTAAACGCCTTGTCAAAGACCTCCATGGATACCGAGCATCTGCCCTTTGCCGGGTCATTCAGTACGGCCTTGTTGCCCTTGAACCCGTCGAGCACAACAAAATGATTGAAGTTCCAGTGTATTATGCAGGGGAATCTGCCCTGCTTTTTCAGCGTGTCCGGCTCGAAGCGGTAGCCTTTCGCGGTCAGGCCGTAGCCCCTGGCGGCCTTGAGCACGTTCTTGGCGTTTGAGCCGTCCCTGGAGACACCGCAGTCGGCACGCACCTGCTCAAGGGCTACCCATTTGCCGTAATATGCCAACACCATTGCCAGACTGGCGGCGCCGCACTCCAGTGCCTCCATCTGCATGACCACCGGGACTTTGGCCAGCCCCTTCTCAACGGGTTTTTTGACCTTTCTCTTCGTATCTGCCATGCGCCGCCTCAGTTCCACAGAAACGACATTGGGGAGACGCTTTCCACAACGATCTCAGCTTGATATATGCCGTCGCTGACAGATCCGCTCAACTCTGAGATGTATCCATACTGCCCGGCGCCGAACCCCGCCTCCGGAGCATAGTCGTAAAGTTTTGTCTCTTGTGAAGAAATGCTCGTGATGCTAAGTTCCCTTTCACTGACGCGAACGGTCATGCCGACCTCCACCTTGGCGATGTAAGATGTATCACAGCAGCAAACAGCTGTGCCGTTTTTGCTTATGACCACTGCGGGAACAGTGGTCTCCAGCCTTCCCCATATCCCCCAGACACAGGCCCCTATAAGCAGAACTATCACCGCCGCAAGGATGATCCAGATCCCTGGAGACGATACCTTGACATAGTCATTTAGCTGCTCAGGCGAAGAAACTCTTTCAAGACTATTTTTCCTAAACAACTTGTTGTCCATATTGTGGCCTCCAACGCTAACAGAACACGGAAAGAAGTTCATAATTTTTAATTTATAATACCATCTGCCTATGTGGTGTCAAGAGTTTTCCACAAATTGATTGGTCTGCTCTTATGTAGGCGCAGACGCCTTGGACAGTTTAATACAAAGGTATTAGACGTGCGGTTATGCGTTCAGAATTTGCAAAACGTGATCATGGAGGTCGAGAAGCGCCGGTTTGGAACCGCTTATTCGTAAAATGAAAAGTCCTGAAACCGTGTGATTTCAGGACTTTTTTATTTTTCCGTCCAATCGCGGGGCGTATTTGCAAATCTGGGTTTTTATTTAGTAAAATTTTAGTAAAATATATTGATTTCATGTCGAGGCCTGTTATAATTGAGCCAGATAGTTCGATTTTTAGGGGGATTCTAATGGCGACCATTAAAGACGTTGCTCAGGCTGCGCAGGTGTCGGCGGCGGCTGTCTCCAGAGTTTTGAATAAGGATGACAGTATCTCCGTCAGCCCCGAGGTGAGAACGCGCATATTCCAGGCCGCGCATACGCTCGGTTACGTTTCGCCCCGGCAGCGCCGCGCCGCCGAGCACAAGACCCACCTCGTCATCGGAGTCGCAGATTGGCGCATCGTCCGCCCGGACAGGCAAAACGTACGCCTCGCCTCCCTCAGCTGCCTAGTCCAGATGATGACCGATAGATACGACGTCTCCTTCACCCGCCTCGACTTCGGCCAGCCGCAGAAGGTGGACGGCGTCATCGCCCTCAGCGCCTGCACGCCGGAGGAGATAGACTTTCTCCGCTCGCTCAGCTTCGCCATCGTGTTCGTGAACTCCGGACAGAGCAGCTACGAGTTCGACCAGGTCCAGGTCGATTTCAAAAAAGGCCAGGAGCAGATGACGGAATACCTGCTCGACCGCAAGCAGTACAAAAGCCTCGGCTACATCGGCGGGATATACGAGGGCCAGAACTGGCGAATCGGCGTCAACCGTCTCGAGGGCCTCAAAGGTATCCTCTCCGCGCGGAACGCATATGACGAGCGCTTTTTCCATATCGGCGAGATCAGCCGCGAGAGCGGCTATGCACTGGCGAAACACGCCGTGGAGACCGGCGCCCTGCCCGAAGCCGTCCTGCTCGGCAGCGACGAGGTCGCTGAGGGCGCGCTCGAGGCCTTTCGAGAGCTCCGCGTCCGGGTCCCGAAAGACGTTGCAGTCGTCATTTACCACGATATACAGACGCTGGAGAGCAAGTGGCCCACCGGCACCTGTATCGAGATGTACCCGGACTACGTCTGGGAAAGCGCGCTCGACCTGCTCTTCGGCAGGATAAGCCAGCGGCGAAGCCAGGCCGTCACCGTTATGATGCCGCCGCACCTCAAAATAGGGGATACCGCCTGATGGATTGCAGGAGGCTCAGCCTCTTACAATAGATAGATCGACCTTTACAATTAAATTTAAGGAGGAACATCATGAAAAAGACACTCGCGTTCCTGCTGGCTGCAGTTCTCTGCGTCGGTCTGCTGGCAGGCTGTGGCACGGAAGAACCTTCGACCACGCCAGAGGGCAGCGACCCCGCCGGCTCCACCGAGCCCGAAGGCAACCAGAAAATCGACACCCTGCGCGTAGCCTTCGTTCCGTCCAGAGAACCGGATGAGATCATCACCGCCACCGAACCGCTCAAGCAGCTGCTGACCGACGAGCTCGCCAAGCTCGGCTACGACGTCGGTGAGGTCGATATCACCGTCGGCACCAGCTACGAGGCTGTCGGCGAGGCGCTGTCCGCCGGCACTGCGGACGTCGGCCTCATCCCCGGCGGCACCTACGTTCTCTATGACGACGGCTGCGACGTCATCCTCACCGCCACCCGCGACGGCCTGTCCATCGACTCCGACAGCGCCAAGGATTGGAACGACAACGCCCCCACTGAGCCCACCACCGAGCAGGTCACCAGCTACCGTGCCCTGATGATCGCCGGTCCCTCCGAGAAGGGCCAGGAACTCGCCGCCAAGATAAACGCCGGTGAAGAGCTCACCTGGGAGGACGTCAGCAGCGCCAACTGGTCCGTCGCCAACTCCTCCTCCCCCGCCGGCTACATCTACCCCTCCCTCTGGCTGCAGGAGAACTTCGGCAAGAACATAACCGACCTGCCCCACGCCGTCCAGTCCGACTCCTACGGCAGCGCCTTCGCTCGCCTTGCCTCGGGCCAGGTTGACATCCTCTGCACCTACGCCGACGCCCGCCGCGACTATGAGGACGAGTGGACCTCCGAGTACGCCATGACCAACAGCATCTGGGACGACACCGCCGTTGTCGGCGTCACCCCCGCCATCTATAACGACACCATCAGCGTGAGCAAGACCTCCCCCATCATGACCGACGACTTCAGGCAGGCCCTCATAGACGCCTTCATCAACATCGGCAACACCGAGGAGGGCAAGGCGGTCATCGCTATCTACAGCCACAACGGCTACCTGCCCGCGCAGAGCTCCGATTATGACTCCGAGCGCGCCGCCCAGGAGATGATCCAGTCCCTCAACAGCGCCGGCTGATTCTTTTCAATACCATTTTCTCCGGTGAGGGAGGGAGGCCTCGGCTTTCCTCCCTCATTTGGAATGAGGGGATAGCTATGATAGAGTTCAAAAACGTAAGCAAAAAATACCCCAACGGCTTTGAAGCGCTCAAGGACATAGATCTCACCATAGAACAGGGAGAATTCGTCGCCATAATCGGCCTCTCCGGCGCAGGCAAGTCTACGCTCATCCGGACGATAAACCGTATGCACGACATAAGCTCCGGCACGCTGACGGTGGACGGGACGGACGTCATGTCCCTGCATGGCAGGAGCCTGCGCTCCTTCCGGCGGCGCATAGGCATGATCTTCCAGTCCTTCAACCTCATAACACGCACGACGGTCATAAAGAACGTGCTCACGGCCTTTGTGCCGGATCTGCCCTGGTGGCGGGCGACCTTCGGCATCTTCACGAAGGACGAAAAGCTCCGCGCGCTGGACGCTCTGGACAAGGTCGCCATACTGGACAAGGCCTTTGTCAGAGCCGACCAGCTCTCCGGCGGGCAGCAGCAGCGCGTTGCCCTCGCCAGGACGCTCGCCCAGGACCCGCAGATCATCCTAGCAGACGAACCCGTGGCCTCGCTCGACCCCGTCACCGCCAGGCAGGTCATGGACGACTTCAAGCGCATCAACAGGGATATGAACATCACCGTGCTCATAAACATACACCACGTCGAACTCGCCCTGCAGTACGCCAGCCGCGTTGTAGGCATACGCTCGGGCGAGATCGTGTACGACGGCCCCGTGGAAAAGGTCACGCAGGAGGTGCTCGACTCCATCTATCAGGGCGGAGAGGAGAGCGCGGTATGAGCCTATACGACAAGATATTCCCACCCAAGACGATAACGCTCGCCAATGGCAAAGTGGTCAAAAAGCCCCGCTCACGAATGCCGCTCGTCGTGCTCGTGCTGCTGGGCATGACCGTCGTCTCCGTGCGCGTCACCGGCTTTGACATGACGGTGCTGGTCACGAGGATACGCGAGTTCTTTGTCATCCTTGGCGACATGATACCCCCGGAGTGGAACTACATGCCGCAGATCTGGCGGCCGCTTTTCGACACCATCAAGATGTCGCTGCTCGGTTCGTTCATCGGCTCGGTGCTGGTCGTACCCTTCGCCATGCTTGCCTCAACGAACATCATCCACAACAGGGTCGTCGTGAGCGCGATGCGCCTGCTGCTGGGCATTATCCGCACTCTGCCGACGCTGGTCTCCGCGCTTATCGCAACATATGTGTTCGGCCTCGGCACCCTCGCGGGTACCACTGCCATCGCTATCTTCACCTTTGCCTACATAGGCAAGATACTCTATGAGGAGATAGAGACGGTGGACATGGGCCCCTTTGAGGCAATGGAGGCCATGGGCGCCACCAAGACCCGCGCCTTTATAAGCGCAATCGTACCCCAGGTGCTGCCCAGCTATCTCTCCAACTGCCTGTTCTGCTTCGAGGGCAACGTGCGCTACGCCTCGATCCTCGGCTACGTCGGAGCGGGCGGCCTCGGCCTCATCCTCAACGAGAAAATCGGCTGGCGCGAATACGCCAGCGTAGGCATGATACTCCTGGCCCTGTTCGTCACGGTCTTTGTCATTGAGACCATCAGCCGTGCGGCGAGAAAACGCCTGGTTTGAGGGGGCTGCCGATATGAACGAAAGAATAGCTGCCGCCTACGCCGCAAGGCCGAAGCGCTGGGTGTTCGAACTGGCAGTGGCCGCCGTGGTGCTCGTGCTGCTGGTATGGAGCGCCAGCGCCGTGGAGACGGCCGGGACCACGCAGAACGGCGCGGTCATAGCCCTGAACATACTCAAGGGCATCTTCAATCCGGACAGGGACCTGCTCTTCAACTTTACGACCCAGGGCGTACCCTACCTGCTGCTCGAGACCATCTGCATAGCCTTCCTCGGCACGGTCGTGGGCGCGATAATCTCCATACCCCTGGCCTTTATCTCCGCGTCGAACTTGACGCCGAAGCCTGTCGCCTTCGTGGGCCGCATAGCCATCATGGCCATACGCACTGTACCGGCCTTCGTCTACGGGCTGATGTTCATCCGCGTAACTGGTCCCGGCGCATTCGCGGGCCTGCTCACCATGTCGCTGTGCTCTGTGGGCATGGTCAGCAAGATGTATATCGAGGCCATCGAGGACCTGGACGTCCACGTCCTCGAGTCCCTGGACGCCGCCGGCTGCACCACCTGGCAGAAGATACGCTACGGCATACTGCCGCAGCTCATGCCGAACTTCGCCTCCACGGCCATCTACCGCTTCGACATAAACCTGCGCGACGCCACCGTGCTCGGCCTGGTCGGCGCGGGCGGCATAGGCGCGCCCCTCATCTTCGCCATGAACTCCTACCGCTGGGAGGAAGCCGGGGCGATACTCGCCGGGCTCATCGTGCTCGTGCTCATCATAGAGTGGATATCCACCAAGATCCGCGTCAAGCTGGCGAGGGGTTGAGTATGGCAAGAAAATTCCGTATCTACTATACCTCGGACACACACGGCCACATCTTCCCCGTGAACTACGCGGGCAACTGCCCGGAGGACAGCGGGCTGCTCAACATCGCGCAGGAGCTCGAAAAAGGCGGGAACACGCTTGTGCTGGACGGTGGCGACTCGCTCCAAGGTACGCCGCTCACTCAGTTCTACCTCGAGCACCGGGACAGCTGGAAACCGCATCCCGTCGCCGCGGCCTTCAACGCCATGGGGCTCGACTGCTTCACGCTCGGCAACCACGACTTCAACTTCGGCTACGAGGCCCTGCGCGGCTATATAGACGCCATGGAGGCCGAGTGTCTCTGCGCGAATCTCGTGGACCTCGGCGGCGAACTCAGAATAAGGCCCTGGGCGCTGCGCAGACTGGAGAACGGACTGCGCGTCGGCATAACCGGGGTAGTCACGGACTTTGTAAACGTCTGGGAGCAGCCGCAGAACCTTGAAAAGCTGCGCATAACAGACGCCTTTGAAGCGGCGAAGCTCGCGCTGGAGCAGCTCGCGCCGCTCTGCGACCTGAGCGTATGCATCTACCACGGCGGCTTCGAGGAGGAGCTCGACACAGGCCGCGTGCTCTCCGACAGCGGCGAGAACATCGCCTGCCGCATAGCCCGGGAGCTGGACTACGACCTGCTCCTTACCGGACACCAGCACATGGCCGTCGAGGGTGTGGAGCTGGGCGGCACATACTCGGTCCAGCCGCCGGCGAACGCCGGTGAATACCTGCTGCTCAACGGTCTGGAGGAAAACGGCCGCATCCGCTTCAAGTCGCGCCTGCTGCGCGCTGGCGGCGAGCACGGCCAGGAGCCCTATGCCAGACTTCTGCCGCTCGAGGAGGAGGTACAGCGTTGGCTGGACAGCCCTGTCGGCATGCTGGAGGAGGCCCTGCCGCCGGAGGGGAAGCTCGAGGCGGCGCTCTGCGGCAGCCGCGTGGCGGAGCTCTTCAATCGCGTGCAGCTGGACGCCACGGGCGCGGACTTCTCCTGCACCAGCCTGGGCAATGACCCCGTGGGACTCTCTTCGCCCGTGACGATGCGCGGCATAACCGCAGCCTATCTCTTTGCCAACACCCTCGTGGTGCTGGAGGTGACGGCAGAGGTCCTGCGCTCCTGCCTGGAGCGATGCGCGGCCTATTTTACGCTCAGGGACGGGAAGCCGGAGGTCTCCGAGGCCTTCCTGCTCCCGAAGATAGAGCACTATAACTACGACTTCTACTCCGGACTCCACTACACCTTCGACCTGCGGCGGCCCGTGGGGAGCCGCGTGGTCGCTCTCACTCTGCCGGATGGCTCGCCTCTCGGCCCCGGGAAGTACAGACTGGTCACGAGCAACTACCGCGCCACCGGGACCGGCGGCTACGACGCGCTCCGGCGCTGCCCCGTACTCTGGCGCGGCGGCACCGAGATGCCCGATCTCACTGCCGCCTACGTTCGCCGGCACAGTCCTATGAGCATCGGCCGCTGCGGGCCACAGAGAGTGCTCTGGTGAAGCACGGCCTTGAAATGGGCCATTATGTGTGTTAAGATTTTCTGCGTGAGAAAGAAGGTGAGCGATGGAGAGGTTTGAACTGGCCACCGCCGCTATAAGGGAGGCCGGCGCAGTACTCAGGCAGAGCCGCCTCAAGAGCAGCGATATTGCGATTAAAACAGGTTATCAGGACCTCGTGACATACTGGGACAGGAAAACGGAGCAGCTGCTGCGCAGCAGGATACTCTCCGCCTTCCCGGACGACGCCATAGTCGGCGAGGAATATCCCCCGTCGAACGTAGGCAAGCGCGGCGTGGTCTGGTATATAGACCCGATCGACGGTACGACGAATTTCATCAACCAGAACAGCAACTACGCCGTGTCGGTAGGCTGCTGGGCCGGGGAAGAGCCGCTGTTCGGGCTGGTGCTGGACGTGGAGCGGGATGGGCTCTACCGGGCGAGTCCCGGCGAGGGCGCCTGGCTGGACGACAAGCCCCTGCACGTCACCTCGCGCAGGAGCCTGCGTGAGATGCTGCTTACGACGCCGGGCGTGCAGTACAGCTTTCTTGAGCCACACCCTTGGCAGGAGCGGCTGGTGAAGTTGGCCAAGGCCGTGCGCGGCGTGCGCTGCCTGGGCAGCGTGGCGCTGGAGCTATGCGAGCTCGCCGCCGGGAAGGCGGACCTCTTCGTTACGATGCGCTCCTCGCCCTGGGACCACAATGCCGCTCGGATAATCGTTTCGGAGGCCGGCGGCCTCGTGCGCGACATCACCGGTGCGGAGCTCCCGCTGGGCGAGAAGAGCACGGTGCTTGCCGTAAATTCCCCGGAGGCCCTTGAGGAAATACAAAGTCTCCTGGCCTGAACCTAATAAAGCCGAAAACACCGCAGACGGAGATCGTCTGCGGTGTTTTTCTACCCTCACTCGTATTTTTTCGCCGTCAGGTATGTTGGCAGGACCAGTCCGGCCAGGAGCAGCACCAGGAGCGCATAGGGTTCCGCCGCCCCCCAGAGCTCCGGGACCAGCTCCGTCAGGAGCAGGGATGTCCCCGGGTACAGCGCTGCGGTCAGGCAGAACCATGTCCTGTAGACCCTGAGAACATGCGGCCAGTTGCGGTTGTTGAAGGCCGCACCAGGAAGGTTTATGCGGACCGGCCCGTCGTAAAATGCGCCTATGCGCTCGCCGTCGTAATATCGGGGCAGGCTTAGCCGTACAAAAAACACAAAGTAGGTCCCGAACAGCGCGCACATGGCGTATATGAGAGGACTCACTGTAGAAAGCCGGCCCCTGTGCACCGCAAGAGCGATGCAGGCCCCGCCCAGCAGCAGGCTCAGGAGAAAGGCCGGTTTCCAGCGGCTCTTTTCGCCGAGGGCGCGCTCGGGCTTTGAGCCGGAATAACCTATGGCGGTCTTTACCACGCTCTCTATCTGCTCCCCGTCCAGCTCGCTGTCTGCGGACATACGCTCGCAGCGCAGAAGCTCAGTCACACTCACGCCCAGCAGCTCCGAGAGCGGTACGAGCAGGGCAGTATCCGGCAGGCTTGCGCCCGTTTCCCTTAGTTAAAGATATTGTTGGGTATCTCAAGATGTGTCATTCGATTTTGCCGATAAAGCGGTAGAAGATTTCCACTTCCTGTTCCCG
>SFKX01000061.1 GCA_004553625.1 Clostridiales bacterium
TCGGACATGGCGCACGAGATAGAAGACCTTCAGGCGACCGATATGGACCACGCCGAGGTGCTTGACGACATGGCGGAGGAGCTCGGCTATCTTGAAGAGCTGGTCTGCGATCTTGACACGCCCGAAGACGTCTGCGAGGCGTGCTCCGGCGAGTGCGGCGACTGCGAGGGCTGCTGCGGCGACGAGGAAGATATGCCCGACGACGATGACGAGCTTGAATACGACGGCGTTATCTACGATGTCACCTGCCCCGCCTGCGGCGAGGAGATAAGCTTCGATGAGGACACTCTCGAAGCCGGCTCCATCAAGTGCCCCGGCTGCGGCGAGACGCTTGAGTTCGACCTCGGCGAAGAGGACGAAGATTAATATAATGAGTAAAATCCTCCTTTATACAGGGAGGATTTTGCCGTAAGGAGCGAAAATGTCAGTATATAAAATCACGTTCAGCCCCGCCGGCGGCACCGTGGCCGTTGCAAACGCCCTGTGCACCGCGTGGAGCGGCGACGGCGTACAGCGCATAGACCTTACGAAGCAGGGCGCGGACTTTTCCTCCCGGCGCTTCGGGAAGGACGACCTGTGCGTAATCGCGCTGCCCGTGTACGAAGGCCGCGTCGCGCCGACGGCGCTTGAGAGACTGTCGCAGATGCGCGGCGATAATACGCCCGCGGTGTTCGCGGTCGTGTACGGCAACCGTCATTTTAACGATGCCCTGCTTGAGCTTGAGGATAGATTGACGGAGCTTGGCTTTGTGCCCGTGGCGGGCGTCACGGCCAACGCCCGGCACTCCATCCTGCGCGAGTACGGCGCCGGCAGACCGGACGAGGACGACCGTAAAGAGCTTGCGGATTTCTCCCGCCGAATCAAGGCGGCGCTCGATGCCGGCACCGCGAATTCCTGCCCGAAAGTTCCGGGAAAGCGCCCGTATATCGTCATTCAGGGCAAAACCGCGCCCCCTGAGTTCGACGCTTCAAAATGCACCTACTGCGGCCACTGCGTCGATCTCTGCCCGGTGAAGGCGCTGGACATGGAGATCCACACCGACGTAAGCCGCTGCATCCGCTGTATGCGCTGCGTAGCTATCTGCCCGCACGACGCGAGATTTATCCCGCAGGCGCGCATCGACGCCGCGAAGGAGCGGCTCGGCAAGTATTTTGAGGGCAGAAAGCCGAACCGTCTCTATCTCGAAAACGGCTGAGCGGGTCAAAAACGTTTCAGGATTCTGGAACGGGTTTGAAATGTTATTTAATTTTACCAGTCAAAATCTTGAATAGAGTGGTTTACAAGTCGTCGAAAAAATGTTAAACTGAATTGGCTTATGGATATAAGCAGGCGTTCGCAAATTTTTTAATGGAGATGAATATAGACATGCAGAGACACTTCAAAACCATGGACGGCAATAACGCAGCCGCCCATGTATCCTACGCGTTTACCGAAGTCGCAGCTATCTACCCCATCACCCCCTCCAGCCCCATGGCTGACTTTGTCGACCAGTGGGCGGCGGCAGGCCGTAAGAACATCTTCGGCTCTACCGTCAAGGTACAGGAGATGCAGGCTGAGTCCGGTGCTGCCGGTGCTGTTCACGGCTCCCTGAACGCAGGCGCCCTGACCACCACCTACACCGCATCCCAGGGCCTCCTCCTCATGATCCCCAATATGTACAAAATCGCAGGCGAGCTGCTGCCCGGCGTTTTCCACGTCAGCGCGCGTACCCTCGCAAGCCACACCCTGAACATCTTCGGTGACCACAGCGACGTTATGGCATGCCGCCAGACCGGTTTCGCAATGATGGCCGAGAGCAATGTTCAGGAGGTCATGGACCTGTCCCCCGTCGCTCACCTCGCCGCCATCAAGGGCCGCGTTCCCTTCCTGAACTTCTTCGACGGCTTCCGCACCTCTCACGAGCTGCAGAAGATCGAGGTCTGGGACTACGAGGATCTCAAGGAAATGGTCGATATGGACGCTGTTGAGGCGTTCCGCGCCCGCGCTCTGTCCTCCGAGCATCCCACCATGCGCGGCTCTCACGAGAACGGCGACATCTTCTTCCAGAACCGTGAGGCTTCCAACAAGTACTACGAGGCGGTTCCCGCAATCGTCGAGGAGTACATGGGCAAGATCAACGCCAAGCTCGGCACCGACTACCAGCTCTTCAACTACTACGGCGCTCCCGACGCTGACCGCGTCATCGTTGCCATGGGCTCCATCTGCGACGTCGCAGAGGAAGTCATCGACTACCTCACCGCACAGGGTGAGAAGGTCGGTCTTGTCAAGGTTCGCCTGTTCCGTCCCTTCTGCCCGGACAAGCTCCTTGCCGCCATCCCCGCAACCTGCAAGAAGATCGCAGTCCTCGACCGCACCAAGGAGCCCGGCGCTCAGGGCGAGCCTCTCTACCTCGATGTAGTCACCGCTCTCGCAAACGCCGGCAAGACCGACATCTCCGTCATCGGCGGCCG
>SFKX01000020.1 GCA_004553625.1 Clostridiales bacterium
GATGCCGTTCTCGTAGACGTACTTCACAGCCTCGTAATACCAGGCGTTGACGGAGACGTCGGTGAACGGGAAGTCGGGGACGTCGGGCTCATCGGGCTCATCGGGCTCGCCCGGCTCGATGTCGGGCAGGTTCGACCAGACGGCGGTGAAGGTCATGTCCTTCTCGACAGTGACGGTCTCGTTCGCCTGATGCGTGTGGCCGTCGGAGCACTTCCAGCCCATGAAAATGTAACCCGGCTTGCTCGGCGCGGCGGGGAGCTTGTACTCGGACCCGGCGACTACACTGCGCATATCAACTATGCTCTGGCCGTCCTTGACGGTCACGACATAGGTGACAGGAGCCTCGCCGGGCTTCTGGACGACCTCTGCAACAACGGGCGCGCTGCCATTGTAGTTGCCCTCGTCAGTTATGCTGCAGTTCGCTCCGAGGGAACCGTACGGCGCGGCGGATTCCTCCCAGCCTATGTAGATGGGTGTACCAGTAACATCCATAACGTTGCCCACAACGTCGATGTCGCCGGTGAACGCGCAATCGCCGGTGCCGCCGAGCAGCCAGGTGGTGACATAGATACCGCCCGTGGCGTTAACAATAACATTGTCCTCAACGATGACAGTCGCATTTTCGGCCATCTTGGAGATGTTGATCGCCTGGTGGCCCGCAGGAGCGTCGGTGAGATAGATCAGGTTCTCGCTGACGTCGACAACAGAGACATCCCAAAGCTGAATGGTATATACATCTTTCTCCGGAGTCCCGGTCACTTTATTGTTGTAGACCGTCACTTCGGCATAAGGAGCGCCGGGATTGCCGCTGACCTTGACAAAGTAGTTGAGCTGGTTGTAGTTTACAACATCAGCTTTTTCAAGATTCCGGCCGCACTCCATGGTGCAGTTCTTTACAATGAGCTCGCCGACAGTGTTGTAATTGGTGTTGCCGACCTTGAGACCTTTGCCTTCAAAGGCGATTCCGTCGATGGTTACACACTGGTCCGCCTTGAAGTCAGCGTCATTCGTTCCTTCGCTGGTGTTGAAGGTGCCGGTGAACACGCTCAGAAGTTCGTCAGCAGGGATTTCCCCATCTTCCGGGTACGCCGGGTACTGGGCCTTGATGGTCAGGCTCTTGCCGCCAAACTTGATGTTGCCCTCGTAGGTGCCGGGGGCGACGATGATGGTACTGCCTTTGTCAGCATCGGTAACGGCGGACTGGATGTCGTCGAAAATCTTTTCGACTCCGCCTACAACTGCACAGACAGTGTTGTCGGAAAGGACGCGCTCAACTTCTTTACCATCGATGGTTATCGTCACGGCGCCTACATAGCTGCCCGCGCTTCTGTCCGCTGCATAAGAATACGGAGTGTTATCGAATGTGCATTCGTTCATGCTTACGCTTACGCCGCCGTCCTCAGGGTCAGTAGTAATCGGGTTGACATACACGGGGGCATAGATGTTCTTGAACGTGCATTTGTCGAAAACCACACTGGTATTGTGGGCGTTGTAGCCTATTAAAGCTGCATAGCCGCTCTGAGTACCGGTGTTCTCAATGGTCAGGTTCCTGACCGTGAGCTTGGTGTTGGCAGACAGCGGGTTGGTGTCGTTGCCGAACACGCCGTTGGTAAAATTGTTGGTCTTTGTAAAGGAAATGGTTTTACCATTGCCGTCGATGGTCAGGGTCTTGCCGGAAATAGCAGTGCCGGGCAGACCGTTTTCGCCAAGGGTGATGTCGGCGCCCAAGACTATGTACGCTTCTCCGTCATTCAGAGCTATGCAAAGTTCATCATAAGTATTGACTGTGACAGAAAGCAGATCCTTGACAATATCGTCATAGCCGTCTATGAGAGCTTTGTCCTCAGAAGTCAGCAAATCATTGTATTCCTCAGCCTCAGTTTTATCATCACAAGCCGCAGAGATGAGGAAGAACGCAATATTAGTCATCCCGTCAAGGTTATACTGTTTAACAAGAGAACCCGCATCTATGGGATTGCCAGCTTCGCTTTCAGACTTGACAATTATCGCATCAGTATTTCCAGTTATACTTATATCACCATTTGCAAGAACTCCAGCGGCAGCTCCGCCCCAGTTGTTGCTAATAGGTTCAGCGCTAGGGGATAGCCCCGTCCACTCAGCGGCATAAGACGATTGGGCAACAATTTCACCCGTGCCAATATTGATATTAACGTCATCACCAGCACGCACAGTAAAAGCATTGCTGCGGCCAACAGTGCTCGAAAGAGTTCCATTCAGGAGCAAAGGCTCAACGCTACCATCGTCGCCCATGCTTCCGTAAATGCTTCCCCTTGGCGCATACAAAGCAGATGCATTATAATGCGAGTTTTCCATCTGTCTATTATATACGTCACCCGAAACTTTGCCAGAAATCTGTTTAATGGCTATGTCGCCACTATAAGCGTAAATTGCGTATCCATTAAAAGAGCCGCCGCGGGCATAGATGCTGCCGGAAATGTCGCCGGTAACGGTGATGCCATTATTTTCTGCATAAAGGCCAAATGCGTTGTGGGAGGTTCCGAGCTGGACATCAATGTTGCCAGATATATCGCCATTCACAGTGATACCGTCTGCGTAGATGCCCGCAGCGGTGTTGCCTCCGCCGAAATCAACATCGATGGTACCGGAGAGGTCGCCGTTGATAGTGACATTGCCCCCGCTATACACAGCAAAAACATTGCGGTTTGCACCCACGGTATTATCTATTGTCAGATCCGCCG
The DNA here is from genome assembly GCA_004553625.1 of Clostridiales bacterium. Classification (GTDB taxonomy): domain Bacteria; phylum Bacillota; class Clostridia; order Oscillospirales; family Oscillospiraceae; genus Scatomorpha; species Scatomorpha merdavium. Next base: position 2,721 of record SFKX01000020.1, read on the forward strand.
CCATGGCGCATTTGAAGACAATGCCAGAATCGCCATAAAAAGCACGGCCCTTGGCATTGGTCACAGTCACGGAACCGGCACATTCAGAAAAAGTGAGCGTCCCTAAAGAGCGGAGGACACGCCAATCGCGAGCGTCGGTACGTTTTTCGGTGTCGCCAGTCATGGTAATGGAGGCACCCGCGGCGAAATCCACCGTGGAGCCGTCCTGAACGGTGATCAGATACACAGTTGTATTATTATCGCTGCTGTATGTAACATTCGCCGTCTCCGTCAGCTTCAGCGTTACCGGATTCTCAAATTTGACAGGCGCGGTCATTGCTATATTGCCGCTGACTTCGATTATCGAGCCCTCTGCGGCGCTCTGCGCAGCTACAAGATCTTGATAGCTTTTAACAGCCACCGTCCCATCCGCCAACGCGAGGGTGGGCAGGAGAGTCAGCGCCATTATGAGCGCCAGAAGAATGGGCAAAATGCGCTTCTTCATCTTTTGGTTCCTCCAATTTCTTATAATATTCGCTTTGGTCCTATTGTCTTATGTACATACGACGTGATTCTAGCACAGTGCTCGTGCAATTTCAAGCCATTACCTAATTTTTCTTCACAAAAATTGCCGTACGTTTTCCGTACAGCTGCTTTTGCCGGGTTTTTGCCCAAATTTCCAGCGGTAACATGACATTTTTCAGTTGACATGTGCATTATCACTGCATTTAAACAAATGCAGTCTGTTTATTATAGAGCGCAGACTGTCCCCGGCCAGGTGCAGGGCGTAAATAACCGGCGTCCCTCTCGAGGAACGCCGGTTTCTGGTAGTTTATTCAATTCGCCTCGCTGTAGATATCTGTCCAGAGGCTGCTCATGAGCTGCTGCGCCTCCGTGCTCAGGGCGCCGAAGGCTTCTCCGCGCGCCAGTATCGACTCATCCGGGTAGGCCACGGGGCTCGAGGCCATCTCCGGGTCCATGTACTCCTTCGCCGCGGACACAGGCGTGCCGTAGCCCAGGTAGTCCATGTTTCCGCCGCTGATCTCCGGCTCGCAGATGAAGTTTATGAAAAGCTCCGCCTCTTCCTTGTGCTCCGCACAGCTCGGGATGCACATCGCGTCTATAAAGACGTTGAAAGTCTCCTCCTCGGGCAGATAGAAGTTCAGGTCCGGGTTCTCCTGCATCATCAGCATGCAGTCGCCCGCGTAGTAGACGCCTATCCAGGCCTCCTCGTTATCCATCGCGTCGTAGATGTTGTCCATCGAGTACTGCTGCACCAGCGGCTTCTGCTCCATGAGCAGGTCGGCCGCAGCCCGCAGCTCGTCGGGGTCCTCGGTGTTGAGGCTGTAGCCCAGCCGCGCCTCGGCTATGGCAAACGCGTCGCGCTCGTTGCCAACCATCAGGATGCGGCCTGCATACTTCTCGTTCCACAAGAGGTCCCAGCCGCCCACGTCTTCCTCGTCCACGTATTTCGTGTTGTAGATTATGCCCACCGTACCCCAGGTGTAGGGTACGGAGTACATGTTCTCCGGGTCGTAGGCCTGGTTCTTGAACTGATCGTCCACCAGCTCATAGTTCGGGATATTCTCAAAGTCCAGCGGCAGCAGCATGTCCTCTGCGATCATGCGCGCTATCATATAGTCGGAGGGGATTATGACGTCGTAGCTCACGCCGCCGTTTTTGAGCCTCGTGTACAGCGCCTCGTTGGTCTCGTAGGTGGTGTAGTTGACTTCGATGTCGGGGTATTTCTCCTCAAAGAGCGCGATGACGTCGATATATCCGTCCTCGCCCTCTGCGATGTTCATGCCCCAGTTGTACACGTTCAGAACGACCTTGCTGCTCCCGCAGCCGCTCATACCGGCTATCGCGAGCGCAAGGGCGAACACAAGTACGATGGATACTACCTTCTTTTTCATCAGTTTTGTCCCCTTTCGATTCACACGTTTTTGATGCGTTTATTCTGCTTCCTCTCATCCCTGGCTTCTATGACATTCATGACCACCATGACGATGAGGATAAGGAAGAACATGAGAGTGAACATCGCGTAGAGCGACGGCGGCACCTGCTTGCGCGTATAGGTGTAGATCTCCACAGGCAGGGTCGCAAATCTCGGCCCGTAGGCGAAGTAGCTTATGACGAAGTCGTCGAGGCTCATCGTGAAAGACATGATGGCGCCCGAGACTATGCCCGGCAGCAGCTCCGGAAACACTACCTTGAAAAAGCCCTGCATCGGCGTGCAGCCCAGGTCCTGCGCCGCGTCCATGAGAGAGGGGTCCAGCTGCCGCAGCTTTGGCATGACCGAGAGTATCACATAGGGCAGGCAGAAGGTCACATGCGCTATGAGCAGCGTCGTGAAACCCAGTATATTCTCCGTGTTCAGCATTTTGCGGCCTATGAACACGAAGAGCAGCGCCAGGCTGACGCCCGTGACGATCTCCGGGTTCACTAGCGGGATGTTCGTGAGCGTCATGACCGTTCTGCGCAGCTTGCCGCGCATGGCCTGTATGCCCAGGGCTGCGAGCGTGCCGAGCACCGTCGCCAGCGCCGCCGCGCATACCGCAAGGATGAGGCTGTTGAGCAGCAGTCCCAGCAGGTGCGAATTTCTGAACAGGTCGGCGTAGTTGTCGAAGGTGAAGCCCTCGAACTCGCTCAGGTCCTTGCCGTCGTTGAAGGAGCCGATGAAGAGTATTACCATCGGCGCGTAGAGGAAGATGTAGACGATGACGGTCCAAATACGTCCCAGCCTTTTCACAGCGTGGCCACCCCCTCGTCTCCCTCGCCGGTGAAGCGGTTCATGAGCCAGATGCTGATGAACACCAGTACCATGAGTATGAGGCTCATCGCCGCGCCGAGGTTCTGGTTGAGCGAACCCTTGAACTGCAGCTCGATTACGTCGCCTATCATCGTGTTGTTCGTACCGCCGAGCTTCTGCGAGATATAGAAGGTAGACACCGCCGGCACAAAGACCATCGTGATGCCGGAGATTATCCCGGGCATGGACAGCGGCAGTATGACCCTGCGGAACACCTGCTTGCTGTCGCAGCCGAGGTCCTGCGCTGCCTCGATGAGCCGCGGGTCCAGCTTGGCGATGACGGTGTAGAGCGGCATTATCATATACGGCAGGTAGGTGTATACCATGCCGGCTATGACGCTGCCCGAGTTTCGTATGAGCGGCAGCGGGCCAATTCCGAAGTTTGCGAGGAAGCTGTTTATGATGCCCGTATCGCGCAGCAGCGCCACCCAGGCAAGAGTCCTGAGCAGGAAGCTCATGCACATGGGCAGGGTCACGAGCAGGTACAGCACTCTCTGCGTGCTGGCCCCGGTCTGCGCGATGACATAGGCCACGGGGTAGCCTACGAGCAGGCAGATGACGCAGGACGCCAGCGCGTACCAGACCGAGCGCAGCAGCACCGGCAGGTACTCCGCCGCCCGGCTCATGTTGGAGAAGGTGAATTCTCCCGTATTCGTCGTGAAAGCGAAGTAGGCCACCATCGCCAGAGGCACGACAGTGAAAATGACCATCCAGACGATGTAGGGCGCGGCAAGAGACTTAGTTCTCATTGAGCGCCTCCTCCGGGGGGACGTCCTCCCCTCCTATGACCGCATCGGGATCGTTTATCTCGTCGTACTCCGCAGAATAGGAGCTGTAGTCTCCGAACATACCCGAATACTCGCTCTTCTTCATGACGTGTATGTCGTTCGGCGTGAGCTTTATGCCGATATATTCGCCCGGCCTGTGCAGGTCGGTGGTCTGTATGAGCCACTTGAAGCCCTTGAAATCGACTATCGTGTCGTAGTGGACGCCCTTGAAGGTGACGCTCGTCACCGTGCCGCAGAGGTGTCCGTTGTCCGGCGGGACGATGTCCACGTCCTCGGGCCTTATGACGACGTCCACTGGCTCGTCCTTGGCGAAGCCCTTGTCAAGGCAGCGGAACTTGCGGCCGAAGAACTCCACAACGTAGTCCGCACGCATGATGCCGTCGAGGATGTTCGACTCGCCTATGAAGTCCGCGACGAAGGCGTTCTTCGGCTCGTTGTAGATATCCTCGGGAGTGCCTATCTGCTGGATGCGCCCCTTGTCCATGACGACGACGGTGTCCGACATGGCGAGGGCCTCCTCCTGGTCGTGCGTTACATATATAAATGTGATGCCCAGCTGCTGCTGGATGCGCTTCAGCTCGTTCTGCATGTCTTTGCGGAGCCTGAGGTCGAGCGCGCCAAGGGGTTCGTCGAGCAGCAGGACCTCGGGCCTGTTCACAAGCGCCCTGGCGATGGCCACGCGCTGCTGCTGGCCGCCCGAGAGCTGGTCCGGCTTGCGCTTTTCAAAGCCCTTGAGCGAAACGATCTCCAGCATCTCCGTCACGCGCTCGTCTATCTCCTTCTGCGGCACCTTTGCAATGCGCAGGCCGAAGGCCACGTTCTCAAAGACGTTCAGGTGCGGGAACAGCGCGTACTTCTGGAACACCGTGTTTACCCGGCGCTTGTGCGGCGGGACATCATTAATCCTCACACCTTCAAACAACACGTCGCCGCTCGTCGGCTGGAGAAAGCCGCCGATGATACGGAGCGTGGTCGTTTTGCCGCAGCCCGAAGGACCGAGCAGTGTGAGGAATTCACTGTTGTTGAAATAGATATTGATAGAATCGAGGACGGTCTCGCCGTCAAAATCCATCCGGCAATTTACCAGCCGTATGAGTTCTTTAGACATTATCCTCCCCCTCTTTTGTGGGCGGACGTCTTCAGGGCGGGGCACGGCGCCCGGACGACGTCCGCCTGAGATGCCGTTTATACAGGCGCGTCAATGTTAAAGCCCCCTCTCAGACAGCACGGATGATTACGGCTCTTAACACATAATAACCCTGCCGCCTGAGAGGAGGCTCTCTGACAGATTACAAGAGCATAATACATACATTCTCGAACATTGTCAATCAAAATCGAATGTCCGGGAAATATTTTTCCGCAAAGCCCACTTTTGCCACGGAAAAGCTCCTGTTTTTTAAGTAGTTTAACGGCCCCGCGTCGGTTTTGAAGGCAAACTCCAGCCTGTAGGAATAGAGCAGCTGGCCGTCCTCGCCGAGCTTTTTGTTCTCCCTGTCGGAGCCGTATTTGCCGTCGCCCAGGAGCGGGGTTCCTGCGGCGGCCATCTGTGCCCTTATCTGGTGCGTTCTGCCGGTACCCAGCCTGCACTCGACTAGCGAGAGCCCGTTTGCGCTGCCTAGGGTCTTATAATACGTCACGGCCTCCTTGGCGCCCGGCTCGGGCTTCTGGCGGACATAGACCCGGTTCTTCGCCGCGTCCTTGAAGATATAGCCGTGCAGTCTGCCCTCGGCGGGCTTCGGGCGGCCGCGCACTACGCAGAGGTAGTATTTTTCTATCTCACGCTCTTTTATCTTCTCGTTTATGACGCGCAGGGCCTCGGCCGTCTTGGCGGCGATGACGATTCCGCCGGTGTTGCGGTCTATGCGGTTGCAGAGCGCCGGGGCGAAAGAGTTTTCCTCTCTCGGCCGCCACTCGCCGGACTGGTAGGCCCGGGCCTGGATGTTTGCTATGAGCGTGTTCCAGTCCCACTGGCCCGCGCTGTGGCAGAGCACACCGGGCTTTTTGTCCACGAGCAGGATGTTCTCGTCCTCGTATACGACGTCGAGCCTTGGGGAGCCAACTTTGAGGTAGCTGTTCTCCTCCCGGGGCTTTTCAAAGAACTCGTCGTTAATATAGAGGCTCAGTACGTCGCCCTGCGCGACGCGCGTATCGCGTTTTGCGCCCTTGCCGTTGAGCTTTATGCGCTTCAACCTTATGTATTTTTGCAGCAGGGATTCGGGCAGAAGCGGCACCGCTTTGCCCACGAAGCGGTCCAGCCGCTGCCCTGCGTCATTTTTACCAACAGTCAACTCTTTCATAAGTGATATTATTGACCGGGAAGCCCCTTTTGTCAACGACATTTCTGTTGACAAGGCGGCATCTTTCGCTTATAATACCAAAGCGGCTATGAAATTAGTCGCTGGGGAGGTGCGCCTGTGAAGCTCGATTTGCGGGAGATAATAGACGTTCCCGGCGGGCGCGTCAGCTTTGAGCAGGAGCTTTCCACAGAGCGGCTGGGCAGCCCGTCCATCCTCCGCTACGACTCCGGCCCGAGTGCCTCGGGCGAGGTCATAAACACCGCCGGAGTCCTGACGGCGCGGGGGACGATAGTTGCGCGCATGAGCTGCGTCTGCGACCGCTGCGGTGCCGAGTTCAGCCGGGACAAGCGCCTCGGATTTGAAGTCCCCGTTGTGCCGATGGGCGAGAGCGAAGACCCGGAAGCCTTTGAGCTCGAGGGAGACTGGCTCGACCTCGACGACCTGCTCGAGACGGTGTATGTCCTCGACATGGACACCAAGTACCTCTGCCGTCCCGATTGCAAGGGCATCTGCCCCGAATGCGGCAAAGACCTCAACGAGGGTCCCTGCTCCTGCCGCAAAAAACCGGATCCAAGATTAGCTGTGCTAGAGCAGCTTTTGGATAAATAAATTCTAAAACGATTACAGAGCTGCTCGTAAACAGCCGTCTGTGGGAGGTGTAATTCATGGCAGTCCCGAAGAGTAAAGTATCCCGCCAGCGCCGCGACAAGAGGCGTTCTTCCGTCTGGAAGCTGGAGGCGCCCGCAATAGTGAAGTGCCCGAACTGCGGCGCTTACCATCTGCCGCACCGCGTCTGCAAGGCCTGTGGCCAGTATAACGGCCGCGTGGTCTTCGAGGTCGAGGAGAGCAAGTAACATCACGCTGAGAAGGGAAGGCTGCCGCCTCCCCTTCTTTTGCTACTATGTCGTTTTGAAGGCTCTGCCTTCGAAACGAAAAGGACGAGAGCACGTCAAAAGCTGACCGCCTGCGGCGGCAGCTTCCTGTCTTGGCGTCGCGCTGCGCGCACGGCCCATGGCCGCACACTTGCGCGACAGAAGTATTTTTTCCGAGGTACACGCCCTCGGAAAAAATGATCTCAATTTATTCGCGCAAGGCGCGAACTCTGCGAGGCCTGGTTTAGTATGCTTAACACCATTACAAACATAGATAGAGACAGCCCGGCGCGGGGCAAGGTGAAGATCGGGGACGAGCTGCTCTCCATAAACGGCCACGGAGTGGAGGATGTGCTCGACTACCGCTACTGGTCCTACGAGCCGAGGCTTAGCCTTGTGCTGCGCTCCGGCGAGACCGGCCGGGAGTACACGGTGAAAATAAGAAAGGACGCCGGCGAGGACCTCGGCCTGGACTTTGAGGAATACCTCATGGACAAGCCCTGGGGCTGCTCCAACCGCTGCCTGTTCTGCTTTATCGACCAGCTCCCCCGCGGTCTGCGCCGCACGCTCTACTTCAAGGACGACGACGCGCGCCTGAGCTTTCTGACGGGCAGCTATATAACGCTGACGAACCTCTCCGAGCGGGAGATGGAGCGCATCTGCGCCCTCAAGATAAGCCCGATAAACGTCTCCGTCCACGCCACGGACCCGGAGCTGCGCGCAAAGCTCATGGGAAACCCGAAGGCCGCGGACATCATGGGTCCCCTTCGGAGGCTCACAGCCGCCGGCATCACCGTGGACTGCCAGATCGTCTGCTGCCCCGGCTATAATGATAAGGAGCAGCTTTCCCGCTCCATGCGCGAGCTCTCGGAGCTCTACCCCGGCGTGAACAGCGTCTCCATCGTACCCGTCGGCCTCACGAAGCACCGGCAGGGCCTCGCGGAGCTCACGCCCTTCGATAAGGACAGCGCGTCGGAGACGATAGACCGGGTCGAAAAATACGCGGCCGAGTGCCTTGAGAAACACGGCAGCCGCATCTTCTGGTGCTCGGACGAGCTCTACCTCAAGGCCGGGCGCGAGGTGCCGGAGGACGAATACTACGAGGAATACAGCCAGCTGGAAAACGGCGTTGGCCTCATGCGCCTCCTGGAGACGGAGTTCATGGCTGCGCTGGACTTCGCGGAGCCGGACGAGGGCTCAGGCTCGGAGTTCACCATTGCCACGGGCGTCTCGGCAGCGCCGCTGCTGGAAAAACTTTTACAGACTGGACATAAAAAATGTGTTAAGATAAAAGGACGGGTCGTGCCGATAGTGAATGACTTTTTCGGCCACACGATAGACGTGGCCGGGCTCGTCACCGGGGGCGACCTCATCCGTCAGCTGAAGGGCCGGGAACTGGGCGAGCGGGTGCTCATCCCGCACACCATGCTCCGCCACGGCGAGGGCGTGTTCCTCGACGATGTTACGCTCGAGCAGGCGTCCGAGGCCCTGGGAGTACCCGTCGTCCCCATAGGCGGCTCGGGAGACGAGCTGCTGGCCGCCATGCTGGGGCAGGAGTTATAAGAAAGGGGGGCTTGCAGAATGGCAAGACCGCTTGTTGCAATAGTGGGCAGGCCGAACGTCGGCAAGTCCATGCTTTTCAACCGTCTCGCGGGGCGCAGGCTGTCCATAGTCGAGGACACGCCCGGCGTCACGCGCGACAGGCTCTACTCCGAGTGCGAGTGGAACGGCAGGAAGTTCGATATCGTGGACACCGGCGGCATCGAGCCGACGGCGGACAGCGAAATACTCCTGTTCATGCGCGAGCAGGCGCAGATCGCCATAGACTCCGCGGACGTCATAGTGTTCGTGACGGAGATAGCCACGGGCGTCACTGCGGCGGACAGGGACGTGGCCAATATGCTGCTGCGCTCGAAGAAGCCCGTCGTGCTCTGCGTGAACAAAATGGACTCCACAGGCCTGCCGGACCCGGGGATATACGAGTTCTACTCGCTCGGCCTGGGCGACCCCATCGCCCTCTCAGCGGTCCACGGCCACGGCACCGGCGACCTGCTGGATGAGTGCGTGGCCCACTTCCCTCCCCTGGACGAGGGCGAGGAGGAGGACGACAGGATAAAGGTCGCCGTCATAGGCAAGCCCAACGTAGGCAAATCATCGCTCATAAACCTCATCCTGGGCGAGAAGCGCGTCATAGTCTCGAACGTCGCAGGTACGACCCGGGACGCTGTGGACACCCCCTTTGAGAACAAATACGGCAAATATGTGTTCATAGACACCGCGGGCATCCGCCGCAAGTCCAAAGTGGACGACAAGATCGAAAAATTCTCCGTCATGCGCGCGCAGCTGGCCATAGAGCGAGCGGACGTGTGCATCATCATGCTGGACGCGCGCGACGGCGTCACGGAGCAGGACACGAAGATAGCTGGCATGGCGCACGAGGCGGGCAAGGCCAGTATCATCGTCGTGAACAAGTGGGACCTTGTCGAGAAAGACGGCAAGACCATGGACAAGCTCCGCAAGGACGTCTACCGTGACCTCGCCTTCATGAGCTATGCGCCCGTGCTCTTCATATCGGCCTTGACGGGACAGCGGGCCGAGCGTATATTCGAACTGGTGAACTACGTGAACGAGCAGAGCTCCATGCGTATAACGACGGGTATGCTGAACAACGTCCTGGCGGACGCCCAGGCGCGTCAGCAGCCCCCCACGGATAAGGGCCGCAGGCTCAAGATCTACTATATGACCCAAACGGGCGTCCGCCCGCCTAACTTCGTCATTTTCTGCAACAGCCGGGAACTCTTCCACTTCTCTTACCAGAGATACCTCGAGAACCAGATCCGCGCCGTGTTCGGCCTCGAGGGGACGCCCATCCGCATCGTCATCCGTCAGAAGGGGGATAAGGAATGATAATAACCGCCCTGCTCCTGGCAATCGCTGTCATAGCCTATCTGCTGGGCAGCGTGAACGGGGCCATTATCGTCTCGCGCTTTCTCTTCCACAGCGACGTGCGCACGCTCGGCAGCGGCAACGCCGGGCTCACGAACTTCTATAGGAACTACGGCGCCAAGGGCATAGCCGGCGTCGTCGGAATAGACGTTGCAAAGGGCCTTTTGGGTGCCTTCATAGGCGGTCTGCTGCTCGGCCTCGCCACACGGGACCCGCTGCTCGTGGACGAATATGTCAGGATAGGCCGGCTCTTCGCAACCTTCTGTCTCGTGCTGGGGCATGTGTTCCCCATCTTCTACGGCCTGCGCGGCGGCAAGGGCATACTCGTCGGCGTTTCGGCCGTTTTCGTCGTGAACTCGGACGCCGGGCTCATCGCCCTCGTCGTGTTCGCGCTCGCCGTCGTGCTGACTCGTTACGTCTCGCTCGGCTCGGTACTCGGCGCCTGCAGCGTCCCCGTGACGCTGCTTGCCAACGGCTTTTCAGCCCTATGTCTCATCCTCACCCTGCTGACCCTGCTCATCATCATTATGAAGCATATGGGCAATATCTCAAGAATAATCAAAAAACGCGAGCCCCGCTTCGTTTTCAGGCGGGACCTAAGTCATAAATTGGACGAAGATAATTTTGACAGGAGATGATAAAATGCTTGAACTCAAAAATGTCTCCTACAGCGCCGGAGAGGACGAAGGCGCCGTAAAAGATATATTGATGGACGTGAGCCTCAAGGTCTCCGAGCGCTTCGTGGCCATAACCGGCCCGAACGGAGGCGGCAAGTCCACCCTGGCCAAGCTGGTCGCGGGAATAATAAAGCCCACCTCCGGCCGCATCTACTTCGACGGTGAGGATGTCACAGACCTCGGCGTCACGGAAAGAGCAAAATTAGGCATAAGCTACGCCTTCCAGCAGCCCGTGCGCTTCAAGGGCATCCGCGTGTTCGACCTCTTGCAGCTGGCCTCCGGCCGCAAGCTGACCGTGGGCGAGGCCTGCGAATACCTCAGCCGCGTGGGCATGTGCGCGAGGGATTATGTAAACCGCGAAGTCAACGCCAGCCTCTCCGGCGGCGAGCTGAAGCGGATCGAGATAGCAACGATACTGGCCCGCGGGACGAAGCTCTCCCTCTTTGACGAGCCGGAGGCGGGCATAGACCTCTGGAGCTTCACAAACCTCATCGCGGTGTTCGAGAAGATGTACGAGCAGATAAACGGCAGCATACTCATCATCTCGCACCAGGAACGGATATTGGAGATTGCAGACAAGATCGTCGTGATCGCGGCCGGCAGGATAACGGCGGAGGGACCGAGGGAGGAGATACTCCCTGGCCTTATGAACCCGTCCGGGGCCTGCGGCAGGCTTGAGGCGATCTGAGGAGGCAGATATGGACAAGATACAGCAGGCGCTGCTTGCGCAGATAGCGGACCTCCACGGCGTGCCGGAGGGCGCATACAACATCAGGTCGGATGGGGCGACGGCCGCCCGCGCCACGACGGCGAACATAGACATCGTCACAAAGACGGACAAGCAGGGCATAGACATATATATAAAGCCCGGCACGAAGAACGAGAGCATGCATATCCCGGTCATCATAGCGAAGGCCGGGCTGAAGGAGGTCGTGTATAACGACTTTTATATAGGCGAGGACTGCGACGTGACGATAGTCGCGGGCTGCGGCATCTCCAACTGCGGGGATCAGGACAGCCAGCACGACGGCATACACAGCTTCCACGTGGGGAAGAACTCGAAGGTGAAGTACGTCGAGCGGCACTACGCCGAGGGCGACGGCCGCGGCGAGCGGATAATGAACCCGGTGACGATAATTGAGCTGGACGAGGACGCGTATATGGAGATGGACACGACTCAAATAAAGGGCGTGGACAGCACCAAGCGCCTGACTGAGGCGAAGCTGGGCGACGGCGCAACGCTCATCGTACACGAGAAGCTGATGACGCACGGCAGCCAGTACGCGGAGACTGAGTTCAAGGTGGAGCTGGACGGCGAGGGCTGCAGCACGGACGTAGTGAGCCGGAGCGTGGCGAGGGACGAGTCGAAGCAGCTCTTCATCTCCCGGATAAACGGCAACGGTAAGTGCAGCGGCCATTCGGAGTGCGACGCGATAATCATGGACGAGGCCTCGGTACGCGCTGTGCCGGAGATCACGGCGAACAGCGTGGAGGCGAGCCTCATCCACGAAGCCGCGATAGGCAAGATAGCGGGCGAGCAGCTCATAAAGCTGATGACGCTCGGCCTGACAGAAGAAGAGGCCGAAGAACAAATTGTTGCAGGATTTTTGAAATAAAGCCTTGACATTCCCGCTCGATTCTGCTAATATACCTCTTGCACCGCATGGGGGTATAGCTCAGCTGGGAGAGCGCTTGAATGGCATTCAAGAGGTCAGCGGTTCGATCCCGCTTATCTCCACCAGGTAAAAAGCCTTGAAACGAAAGTTTCAAGGCTTTTTCTTTATCTTGCGAGTCTTACCATCAAATGCAACACTTCTCCCTGCCATTCGTTATCCATGCAGAAGGGGGCGCGACCTTGTGGGAAGAACTTTATGAGGAACATTTCAGAGAGCTGGTCGCCTACGGCAGCCGCATGTGCGGAAACAGAGAGCTGGCTCAGGACCTCGCGCAGGAGACCTTCGTCAAGGCTCTGATGAACGGAGAGACCTTGGAGAGCCTTCCCCCGAACAAACGGAGAGCGTGGCTTTACCGAACGTTAAAAAACCTGTTCATCGACTTTTACCGCCGGTCGGTCCTGGAGGGTCAATATGCGCAGAACCTGCAGCCACAGTTTTTTGAGAGCTCCGGGCTGCAAAACGTCGAAAACGAGCTCTTCCTGCAGGCTGTAAGTCCCCAGGACCGCACGATATTTCTTCTCCGCTATTACGAAGGCTACACCGCCAAAGAGATATCCGAGATGCTGCATCTGCCCGCAGGCACTGTGCGTTCCAGGCTGTCCCGCTGCCGAAAGCACCTGAAAGGACTACTATAGTCAAATGGAGGGAAACGAAATGGCAAAAAAACTGCTTATCAACTGCGCAAGCTGCGATGCGAGAAAGATCCGGGAGGACGACTACGCCCACTATGAGGCGATCAACATAAACACGGCCGCCCTCTTTACCAGCCCCGAGGCAAAGGCCGTGCTTAACCGGCTGCCCGTTTCCATCGACTGTGCAAATATTATAGAGCTCGAAGGGGACGTGGATCTCCGCACCGTCAACGGAAGGGGCGAGATAAGGAGCGAGGACGCGGTACCTGAGAGGAAATTCTACATGCTGGTAAACGGCGTGCTCAACATCGGTCCCGATACCCGCAAGCAGCTGGCTCAGTGCGTCGGCATGACCATAAACGGCGCGCTCAAATGCCCGGAGAGCGTCTATGCGTCCCTCAGCGGCGTGATGATTAACGGTTCCGTCGCCTGCTATCCCGACGGCGCCATCGTCCTCAAACGCAACGCGGTCATCGACGGGCTGTTTGCCCTCCGGGCGAAGAGCGCGCTCTACTGGGCCGAAAGGCGGATGATCATGGTGGATGCGGAGCTGGACGCGGAGGCCCTGAAAAGCAAGGGCGCCAGCTTCAGCGCCAAAGAGGTAATCATCGCCCGGTCCAAGGTGGAGGCGATGCTCGGGCTCATCGACGAGAGAGCGGAGCTCACCATAGTCCCCGACGGCACCGCCGTGGTGTTGGACGACATCACGTTGGATGCGGCCGCCCTGCACCGCCACGGGAAGCGCCTGTACGTCATCGGAGACGTCACCGTCCCCGAAAACGCCTCCGCCCTCAACGAGCTCGAATACCTGAACATCCGCGGAGACGCCCGCGTGCCTGAGCAACACCGCGAAAAGTTCCTCGATAAGCTGGCCGACATCTCCGGCGAAGTGAAGCTTGCCAGACCCAAGGGGGCGTCTATAGTGGATAAGCCGATTGTCAAGGTCACAAAGTGGATGTTGGAACAGCAGCCCGCGGGCATAGAGGTCATCGACTGCGCCGTAGTGAAGATAGCCGACGACATCCCTAAGGAGCTGCTCGCAGAGCGCCTGCGCATAGAGAATTGCGGCGTTGTCAAGTGCGGCGAAGAGCTGGAGGACACCATTGCCATGGTCTGCGAAAACGTGGGCCGGATAGGCGGCGAAGCGATTCCGTCATGGCCGGCCTCAAGGATATGATGGAGACCAAGTTCATCAACGCTGCGGAATACATCCTGTGAGTGAAAAACGAAGAGCAGCCGGAAAACGGCTGCTCTTTTCTTTTTTCCTCGTTATCTCCGGCGATGGACCTCTCGAATTGGGTTTTTCCGCATAAATCCCGCCGCGGCGCTCAGACTAAACTTATCTTATCAAGGGGGCGAAATTTTATGATCGAACAGGACACCATAAAACTTCTGAGGGAATGCGACGCGGGGGTCAAGATGGGCGTGGCGTCGATCGACGACGTGCTCGGCCGCGTGCACAGCGAAAAGCTCAGGCAGCTTCTCATGGACTGCAAGGCCGAACATGAAAAGCTCAAGGGCGAGATAAACAGCCTGCTGTGTCAGTACCACGACGATGGCAAGGAGCCGAATCCGGTGGCCAAGGGCATGTCCTGGATGAAGGTCGGCGTCAAGATGGGCATGGACGACTCGGATAAGACCGTGTCGGACCTCATGACCGACGGCTGCAACATGGGCGTAAAGTCCCTCAACAAATACCTCAACGAGTACACCGCGGCGGACGAGGTCTCAAAGGACATCGCGAAGCGGCTCATCAACCTTGAGGAGAAACTCGCCATAGACATCCGTGAGTTTCTCTGATAAAAACGCAGAAAACTCTCCCGCCCCAGCGGCCGGGAGAGTTTTCATTTTTCGGCATGCACTCAACATGCACAACTCCGACAATTGTTTAAGAATTGTCGGAACATAATACATTGTGATTTTATTGACGGTGTACAAAAATCATGACTTGCTCTAAGCTAAAAGCACCGATGATATACAAGTTACACAATTGTTGAGGAGGTTTTTGCCTTGTACAAGAAACTTTTCGAACACGGCTACATCGGAAACTGCCGAATAAAAAACCGTGTGGTCATGCCCGCTATGACCACGATCTTCGCCGGACAGGACAATCTTCCGACCGAAGAGATGATGCTTTTCTACGAAGAGCGGGCCAAGGGCGGCTGCGGCCTCATCATCACGGAGTGCTTCGGCGTGGAGCCCAAGCACGGCGTACTGGTCCCCTGTGAGCTGAGGGCAAACCCGCTCGGAACCATTGTCTATGAGCGAATGCTCGCCAGGGTGCACAAGTACGGCGCAAAAATGTTCGCACAGATAAACCACGGCGGCCTCAACCTCTCCCCCGACTTCAACAACGGCTACATCGTCGCCCCCAGCGATATCCCCGGCCTCTCCGGCATAATCCCGCACCCGCTTACCATTGAGGAGATCGAGGAGATCAAGAACGGTTTCATCACCACCGCTTTCCTCTGCAAGCTCGCCGGCTTCGACGGAGTCGAGATCCACGCGGCGCACGGCTACCTCCTCTCGGAGTTCCTGAGCGGCTATTTCAACAGACGCGACGACCAGTACGGCGGCAGCCTAGAAAACAGGGCGCGGCTGCTCATAGAGATCCTCTGCGGCATCAAGGCCGCCTGCGGCAAGGACTTCCCCGTCTGCGTCCGCCTGAACGCCAGCGAATATGACGACGAGCACGAAAACTCCTTCAAGCTGCCCGAGGCAGTTGAGGTGGCAAAGATGCTCGAGGCCAACGGTGCCGACGCCATCAACGTCAGCTGCTCCAACTACTTCACAAACGAGACGGCCTGCGAGCCCTATTCCTTTGAACAGGGCTGGCGCAAGAACGACGCCGCCACCATACGCAAGGCCGTCGGCATACCTGTCATCGGCACGAACACCATCAAGGACCCGGAATTTGCAGATGAGCTTCTTGTGGAAGGCGTCAGCGATTTTGTGGCCGTCGGCAGGGCTCAGATAGCGGACCCCGAGTGGTGCCTCAAGGCGCGCGAGGGCCGCAGCTATGAGATAAGGCGCTGCCTCAGCTGCTGCTACTGCCTTGAATCCGAGGGCATAGTCGCCCACGCGAGATGCAGCGTGAATCCCAGGATGGGCAAGAGCGTCGCTTTCAGCGAGCCGCCCAGGAAAAACGGCAATGGCCGCAGGGTCGCCGTCGTCGGAGGCGGGCCGGCCGGCATAGAAGCCTCCATAATCCTCGGGCAGCGCGGCTTTGACGTGACCCTGTTCGACAAGGGCTCCCAGCTGGGCGGTTCTATGAACCTCGCGGACAAGACCATGCCCTATAAGGACAAGCTCACCAAGCTGACCCGTGTCCTCATCGGCGAAGTGGAGCGCGCCGGAGTCCACGTCCGCCTCAACACGGAGGCCACTCCCGAACTGGTGAAAGAACTCGAACCGGAAGCCGTCTTTCTCGCAGGAGGCGCGGAGCCTTTTATTCCCCAGATTCCCGGGATAGACAGAGAAAACGTGGTGCTGGCAAACGACTATATCACCGGCAAGCGCGAAGTCTCCGGGAGGGTCGTGCTCGTCGGCGGCGGGCTCACCGGTCTTGAGACCGCGGAAATGCTGACGCACAGCGGAAAGGTCACAGAGCTGACCATCGCGGATATGCTGCCGGAGATAGGCATGGGCGTTTTCAACGTCATGATGCGGGACATAGAACACCACCTGGATTCCCCGACCAAACTCCCTGGCCATATGCTGAGCGCCGTCACCGAGCGCGGCGCAGTGTTCACAAAGACCTCGGACCAGAGTTCCGTGGAGGTCGAAGCCGACTATGTGGTCCTCGCCCTCGGCCTGAAAAAACGGGACGACGTGCTCCGCGCCTTCGACGCCTGCTTCAATAACGTTATAACGCTCGGTGAAAACCGCAGGGCGCCCGGCAGGATCGCAGAGGCGATAAGCGACGGCTTTGAAGCGGCCTACTGCTTCGAGCCCTGAAAAGATGTGGAGGTGAGTCATGCCGTTCATACAGAGAGAAAACGGGCAGCAGCTGTACTTTGATATAAGCGGCCACAAGAACAGCGTGGGGATACTGACCCTTCACGGCTGGATTGAAAACGGCGCCTACTGGGGCCGTACGGGCATATCCGCAAGGCTGGCGGCAAAGGGTTTCTGCGTCTGCGACATCGACATGCGCGGTCACGGCAAGAGCTTTCCGGGAGAGGCCCCGGATTACAGCATTGAAGCCATGGTAGAGGACATTTCCGCAGTTGCAGATTACATGGGCTTTGAAAAATTCCACCTGCTGACCCATGCCACAGGCGGAATGGTCGGATGCAGATACGCCATCACCCATCCGGAGAGGCTCCTTTCAATGATAGCCTCAGACACCTCCGCCTCCACCGCCCTCACGCCGGAATACGCCTCCGCGGACTGGGACGATAAGCCCATCCCCAAGCTGGAAGGCAACCCCGGAGCCATGAACAAAATGTGGCTCATGACTCAGCCGAGCTACGCGCATATGATGCAGGAGCTCTCCACAAAGACGAACGAGCATCCTCTCGGCATCTTCTTCCAGGGTTTCCTGCGCAATGCCGAATCGGAGCGCTGCTGGCGCTGGACCGAGGAGATCTACGACTCCGCCCTCCTCAAATACGGCGCGGATTTTGCCGAGGGCTTCATGTTTAACGACCAGGACCGCTATGTTGAAAAATTCCGCAAGCTGGACTTCCCGGTGCTCGCCATGGCGGGAGAGCTGGACTATGCCCTAGTGCCTTTCACCGAGGCAATAGCGCGCTGCATACCCGGTGCGAAATTGCACATCTTCCAGGGGCTCGGGCATATGACGGCCATCGAGGACCCGGACGCCACCTTTGAAGTCATTATGGATTTTCTTGAAAAACTTTAAAAACGAGCCCGGAGCACAAGGAGGGAAAAAGATGTTTGATAACTACAAAGTGGTCATCACCGGCGCCACCTCGGGGATAGGCCTCGCCGCTGCCAAGCTGTTTCTGGACCGGGGCGCCACGGTGATAGGCGTAGGCCGCGATTTTTCCAACACCGGCTCGCTAGGCGAGAGGTTTATCCCCTGTCCCTGCGACCTGTTGGACGCCGGCGAAATCGAAAACGCCTGCAAGTTCATCGGTGAAAAGTTCGGCGGCGAACTTGACACCCTGGTAAACTGCGCGGGAGACCGCGTGCCGACGACGATATACGATATCACGCCCGAGCAGTTCCATCACGGCTTTGATCTGCTGCTGCTTGCGCCGATGCTCATGTGCCGCTATCTCTGTCCTATGCTTGAAAAGGCCCCCAGCGGCAACGGGACCGTTGTGAACATATCCTCCGCCACGAACAAGCACGTTCAACCGAACAACACCATTTTTAACCTTGCAAAATGCGCCCTGTCTCTCTACACTAAACAGCTGACGCTGGGCTACGGCGGCAGGAACGTGAGAGCCGTAAGCGTCTCGCCCGGAGTGATAGACACGCCGATGTACGAGCGCGGGGGCATGAGCCGCGAGGAAGTGCAGAAGTTCTTTGCCGAGTGCGCCGCGGAGGGCTGCGGCAGAGTGGGGACCGCCGAGGAGGTCGCAGAGCTCATCTGCTTCCTCGCCTCCGACGCGGCGCCGATAATAAACAGCACGGAGTTCACAATAGACGGCGCGCTGTCCACCATCAAGATCTGGTAGTAAGGGAGACAGGGAGGAAAAAGAAATGCTAAAAGGCTACAAGGCAATGATCACCGGCGCCACTTCCGGCATGGGCCTCGCCACGGCAAAGGAGTTCATAGCGCAGGGCGCCGACGTTATCGGCATAGGTCGCAACTTTGAGCGTACAAAGGAGCTGGGCGAGCACTTCATTCCCTTCAAGTGCGATATCCGCGATGAGGACCAGATAATCGCGGCGGCCAAGTTCGCAGAAGAAAAGTTCGGCAAGCTGGACACACTGATCCTGAACGCCGCCACCGGAGAGGCCGCTACCCCCAGCAACGTCACCTCCGAGGGCTACACCAACGGCTTCAAGATGTACGTCCTGGCCCCCGCCCTTTTCACGAAGTACTGCGAGAAGCTGCTGCGCCGCTCTGAAAACCCCAGCATACTCCATACAGCTTCCCAGGGCGCCTATGCGATCGACGACATCTGCGTTCCCTATGAGTCGCTAAAAGCGGGCCAGGTAGACTACGTGCGCCATGCGGCGCAGTGGTATGTAAATCTCCACGGCCAGTCCATCTACAACATCCCCGTGGCGCCCAGGGACCCGATCGAGGAGGGCGGCAACCCCTACATCCGCGTCAACGTCGTCTGCCCCGGCCTCATCCGCACCAACCTGCTTCCGGGAGAGATGTGGGATGCGCTCAATTCCGACCAGCTCAACTGGCAGATCCCCAGCCGCCGCGTCGGAGACGCCGAGGAGGTCGGCAGACTCTTCGCCTACCTCGCCTCCGACAAGGCAAAGTACATATCCGGCTCCGTCGTGCTGATAGACGGAGGCTGGGGTACCTCGCACACCTCCATGACTCAGTTCATGTAATCGCGGCCGGAGACCCTCCGCCGCTCAAAAATAAGTATGCTACAGAGAAGGAGAAATCAAAATGGGTAAACTTGAAGGCTACAAATGCGTGATCACGGGCTCCACCTCCGGTATTGGGCTCGGCATAAGCAAGAAGTTCATAGAGGAAGGCGCCACCGTGATAGGCGTCGGCCGCGACTTCCACCGCACGACCGAACTCGGCGACCGCTACATCCCCTACAAGGCCGACCTCTACGACCTCGATCAGCTCAAATCCATATTTGACTTCGCCGCGGAAAAATTCGACGGCGCTCTCGACGTACTGGTAAACTGCGCGGGCCGCGGCACCTACGGCACCATCGAGAACTTTGAGCTTCCGGAGTGGGAGGAGAATTTCCACCTCATCATGCGCGCGTATCAGTTCACCACCAAATACGCTATCCCCCTGATGCGCAACTCCAAATGCCCCTCCGTCCCCAACATCATCAACATCGCCTCCACTTCCGGCCACGGCGACGACGCCATGCAGTGGATGTATTGCCTCGGCAAGCAGTCCGTCATCCGCTTCACCAGGCTCACAGCAAAGCAGAATCACTGGCTGCGCGCCAACAGCATAAGCCCCGGCATCATCGACACCCCGATTTTCCAGTGGTGCACCCCCGAGGTCAAGGCGATCTTCGACTACGACAACCACTTTGAGAAGTTTGCCGAGATCTTCCCCTGCAAGCGCGTGGGCGTACCCGAGGACATCGCAAGGGTCGCGCTGCTTTTCGCCTCCAAAGACGGCGAATACATCAGCGGTACGGACATAACCGTCGACGGCGGTCTCGGCGTCATGTAAGGCATTTTGAGCCTGGAGGGCAAAATGGACAACGCTAAAAAGAGGGCCATCTTCACACCGATCAAGATAGGCTCCAAAACCGCAAAAAACAGAATAGCGCTGTCGCCGATGGGCGTGAACCTTGAGAATGCCGACGGCTCTGTGAGCCAGGCGGCGCTCGAGTACTTCGCGGCTCGTGCCCGCGGCGGGGCCGGTATAATCATCACCGGCTCCGCCAACGTGAGCTACCCTGCCGGGCGCTCCGTCCCCCACCATCTTAGGCTGGACAAGGCGGAGTACATACCCGGCTGGGGCAGGCTCGCGGAGGAGGTGCACAGATACGGCAGTCTGCTGTTCATACAGCTCATGCATGCCGGCAATTCGGCAAACCCGCTCTTCCTGAACGGCTTCCAGCCGGAAAGCGCCTCGGAGATGCCGAACGCAGCCGGAGGCAGCTGCCGCGAGCTCTCAAACGACGAGGTCAAGGCCATGGTATCCGCCTTTGTTACGGCGGCTGTCTATGCAAAAGTCGCCGGCGCGGACGGCGTGGAGATCCACGGCGCGCACGCCTATCTAGTAAACGGCTTCCTCTCCCCCTACAGCAACCACCGCAGCGACGAATACGGCGGCAGCCTTGAGAACAGGGCGCGCTTTGCCCTTGAGATCATAAGCGGGATCAAAGCCGCCTGCGGCCCCGACTTCGTGTGCGGCATAAGGCTGGGCATAGAGGAGACCATCGAGGGCGGCTACGGCATGGACGAGGGCCTGAAGCTCGCACAGATGATGGTGGACGCCGGCGCGGACTACATAAGCGCAAGCCTCGGACACACGGCCTTTGGAGATACCCGCCTTGTCGAGACTCACAAGCACCCGGAAGGCTCCAGAGTATACCTGGCCGAAGCCGTGAAAAAGGTGCTGAGCGTACCCGTGTTTACCACGGGCAAGCTCCGCACCCCGGATGTTATGGATTCGTATATCGAAGGCGGCAGGGCCGACGTGCTCTGCCTCGGCAGGCCGCTCATTTGCGACGCAGACTGGTGCGGCAAGGTTGAAAGCGGCCGCTGGGAGGACGTGCGCCCCTGTATAAACTGTCTGGAGGGCTGCATCATCAAGGTCGCCCAGGGTCAGGCGCTCCAGTGCGCTGTGAATCCCGTCGTCGGCAAGGAGTACAGGATAGACGAGCGCAGGCCCGCCGAGAAAAAGAAAAACATCGTCGTAGTGGGCGGCGGAGCCGCCGGAATGGAGACGGCCCGCGCCGCAGCGCTGCGCGGTCACAGGGTCACTCTGTTTGAAAGGTCCGAGTCCCTCGGCGGCCAGATCAACTATGCGAAAATGCCCCCGAACAAGTCGCGTATGGGCCTCATAGTGGACTGGTATGAACGTCAGCTCACAGAGTTGGGGGTCGAGCTTCACCTGG
This sequence comes from Clostridiales bacterium, assembly GCA_004553625.1. Taxonomy (GTDB): domain Bacteria; phylum Bacillota; class Clostridia; order Oscillospirales; family Oscillospiraceae; genus Scatomorpha; species Scatomorpha merdavium. The sequence goes on from SFKX01000020.1 coordinate 24,108, forward strand.
GCTGCGAGGCGGAACGCGAAAATGTCCTCGCCCTCAAGCCGGACCTTGTCGTCATGGCGACCGGCGCCCGCCCGGTGATGGACAAGCTCCCCTCCAGCGTCGAGCTCGTTCGCCCCTGGGACATACTCAGCGGCAAAACAAAGCTCGACGGCGTCAAGACCGTGGCGATGCTCGGAGGCGGAATGGTCGGCTGTGAAACCACTGAATACCTCACCGAGCGCGGCTGCAACGTCACGGTGTTCGAAATGCTCCCCATGGTCGGCACCGGCGCGGCGCCTCTTAACCTTCTGGACACCATAGTGTATTTTGCCGAAAAGAACATAAGTTCAAAGGTTTCGACAACGGTCCTGTCCATAGACGAGGACGGCGTGCACTACAGGAACGAGGCGGAGGGCGAGCAGTGCTTCAAAGCGGACCTTTATGTCTGCGCCATAGGCCAGAGCAGCTTCCGCCCGACCTTTGCGGAGGAGCTGGAAGCCGAGGGCGTCCGGGTCTGCTGGGCCGGGGATTCCGCCCGGGTGGACAAGGTGTTCAGCGCAATAAACAGCGGCTTTTACGCCGGTCACGACGCTTAGGTCTCAGGTCCCAGAAGATGAGTCAACAACTATGCCGTAAGCATTCATCCCCATGGTCCCTGCAAGCTGCAGCAGTCCTGCGATGCGCTCGGGCGGTTCTTCCATCCCGCTGAGCACCCAGGTCTTCATCATTGAAAAGGCCCCATAGGCCAGGTAATCCGAAAGGTAATAGAGGTCTTTGAGATTGGAGCCCTCTGATATGAGGTTCAGGCTGCGGAGAGATCTGTCCGCAACGATGCGCCAGTTTTCAAGCACCTCGCTGAGGATAAAGCTCTGAATGTCGTTCTGGCCGGTTATCCTGAAGGCCTGACTGTAAAAGTCCTTGGATTTATACATGAGCTGCAGGGAATATAACGTCAGCTCGTCCCACTTTTCTGCGCCAGGGAAAAAGTGCTCCCGGAGCGGCTGTGTAACTTCCACATGATATACGTAGTTAATAACGTCCTGTTTATCAACAAAATGATAATAGAACGTGCTGCGGTTGATATCGCAATGCTCAACAATATCGCGTATCGTGATCTTGCGCAGCGGATTCGTCTTACACAGCTCCTTCAACGACATGGCGATCAGCTTCTTCGTTCGACCACTTGCCTTTGAACTAGTCTTGCTTTGCAATGTTGTCTGCTCCTTTCTCTGGACACAAGTCAAACAAACTGTCGGAAAACCCGACACTCACACTATAAATCATAAAACAAGGTTAAAAGTATGTCAATGAATCGACAAGGTTCAAAGCTCAACAAAACTTAATAGGAGTGCAAAAAATGAACTTTAACCACGTAATGTTGGTAGTCAGCGACATGGAGGAGGCTTTGAAGCTCTGGCGCGACCTTTTCGGCTTCAAAATAGTTTTTGACTCCCCCTGCCCGGACGGAGTGTTTATCGACAAAAAGACGCAGGACACCTGCTACGGCGTTGAGAACGTCAACACCCACCTCATCCTCCTCGCCAGCGACGAGGGCGCGGTGATAGAGCTGCAGGAACCCTTCACGCCCGAGTGCAAAAAGACGCCCAGAGAGTATCTCAGCTATGCATACACCGGGCTCAACGAGCTCGCTTTCACGGTGAGCAATATTGAGGACTGGTTCGAAAAGGTCCGCGCAGCCGGTTACGAGACCACTACGGACTTCATCTGGAAGTTCGGAGAGCTCACCAAGAGCTTCATTTTCCGCGACTCGGACTATAACCTCATCCAGTTGTGCGAGCCCATCCCCCAGGAATGACCCTTGGTCCGTGCATAAAAAGAGGAGGATAGAAAATGCAATTGAGAAAAAACAGAATGACGGTCGCGGCGATCTACATCGCCTGCACCTTTGTGTCTACGAGCTATATTACTATAGTCTCGATGGCCTACATCCTCAACTCCTACCCGAACGTCCCCGCCTCAACGGTGACGCTTCTGCTGACTCTTCCCTCGCTGGTGGGCCTGGTGGTCTCCTTCCTCATAGGCCCCATTTCAATGAAGGCCAACAAAAAGGCCCTGCTCATCGTGAGCTATTGCTTCATGATACTCTCCGTCGCAGTGTACGCCTTCGTCGGCTCGAAGAACATCACTCTGCTGATGGTCGCCGCTGTGCTCTGCGGCCTGTGCCAGGGCAGCTGCGGCACACTTCAAAACTCGCTCATAGCCGAGCGGGTCGAGGCCGAAAAGCGTGCCAACGTCATGGCTGTCGTGAACGCGCTCACCTACGGCGGCACGATATTCTATAACATTGTCGGCGGAAAGCTGGCAGCCGCCAACGGCGGAGAAAACTGGAACCACGCCTACTTCCTCGGCTTTATCCTCATCCCCACCACGATACTCTTTGCTATTCTCTTCCCCAACAAGAAAGACGAGCCGGCTAGCTCCGGCCCCGCCGCCGCAGGCTCGGCTCCCGCAGCCGAAGCCCCCGCGGGCAGCCTCGACCAAAAGCAGGCCAGGCTTCCGGCGTACTCAGTGGGTCTCTGCCTGCTCTATGCCATCAGCATGGTTTTCCAGTACGCCACCGGCCTGAATATGTCCAACTACTTCGTCAACCTTCTCCAGCTGGGCGACGCATCTCTGGCAGGCGTTGTCATGAGTGCGGGTACTCTCGGTGTTTTCGTCAGCGGCCTGCTGTACAGGTATTATAGCAAGCCCCTGAAGAATTATGTGCCTGTGGTCGGCATGCTCGGCTATGCCATAGGCAGCCTGCTCATCGCCTTTGTACCGAACGTCGCAGTGTTTATCGTGGCTCAATTCCTGATGGGCGCCAGCACCGGCTGCTTCACCCCCTATTTCGTGGCGACCATCTCCATCCGCACTCCGCCCAAATACGTCCCCATCGCAATGAGCCTCTTCATGGGCTTCATGAACGGTTTCATGTTCCTTGCCCAGTATGTGCTCGACGCGCTCGGCAAGATCGGCGTGGACCCGAACGACGCGGTTGCCTATGTAGGCAACAAGTTCGCCGTCGCCGGCTACGGTCTCATAGCCTGCACCATAGCCTGCTTCATTCTCTTCCCGATGTACGACAAAAAGCATAAGATCTGAGCTCTCTCCCAGAAAAGGCAGGCAGGGCGATTCGGACAGCGGAGATAAGAAAGTTTTGACATCACATCCCGGGGGTAATATAATTTTAACGCTGGACAGACTCAAAACTCGGGAGGATAACATGGACGAGACGCTGCTTCTGGTGCAAAAGATCAAGGCGATGTACAATACTCGCACCTTCTCCAAGTCCGACAATGCCATCGCTGAATATATCCTGGCAAACCCCGCCTGCCTCTCCGGCTCTACGGCCAACTCGCTTGCCGAGGCTTCCGGGACGAGCCCCGCCACGGTCATCCGCTTTTGCCGGAAACTCGGTTTCGGCGGGTTCACGGAGCTCAAAAACTCCGCTGCAAACTACATCGTAGAGACCGCCAAGGACATGAGCCTACGCCGTGGGGACGACGTCAGGACCGTCAAGAACAAGGTCATCAACTATACCAAGCTCATCATGGACGAGCTTGGCGAAATGCTGGACGACTCCGCCCTGGAGGAGGCAGCCCGTCTCATATCGGAAGCCAAGAGTCTTGTGATCGTCAGCGAGGGCGGCTCCGGCACGATAAGCCGCGCCGCGTACGATATCTTCCTCAAGCTCGCCATCCCCTGCCGCTGCATAGAGGACCTCATCTTCCAGGCCATGGAGATAAGCATGATGGACAAGGACGACCTGCTCCTCATCATCGTGAACTCCGGCCGCACCTGGAACGTCCTACAGAACGCCAGCTACGCCAAGGAGCGCGGCATCAAGATAGTCGGCATCGTCGGCCCTGCGAATTCGCCGCTCTCAAAATACCTGGATGTCGAGATCCTGACAAACGTGTTCAGCAGCGACTATTTCAGCGATATCTCCGCTGCCCGCGCCTGTGAGCTCGTCACCATTTCTATCCTGCACTCCATCATCGCTCTCACCCGCACGGAAGAGCAGATAGAAAAGAGCCACGAGATCGGCATGTCCATTGAGAAAAAACGCCTGCCCCCCAAATAAATACGTTCTGCTTATGCCGCCGGCTTTGTTGCCGGCGGCTTTTTTCTGCCGCGTGTGAAATATCGTTTCATCTTGTCATAACTTTAACGAGGATGTTTCCGCCCTCTTTCACCTAAATAAGGCGTATCAGCAACAATTCAACAAAGAATTGTCCAGTTTTTTGTCTGCAATTTACACAAAACAGGCGGTGCAAAATTGCATCGTTTCACAAAATTTCATTTATACCACTTAAAAACGAAATTTCGCTTCATTTTTCTGTTGACTTCTGAAATTTCATGGAGTACCCTGGAATCGCAAAGGCAAATGAAACCAAATGAAACGCGCAGAAGAGAGAACAAAGCAGAGAGGAAGGACTGGAAATGAGAAAGGCGCTGACCCTTATCCTCGCGCTGGCCCTGGTGTTTGCGCTGAGTGCCTGCGGTTCTGAGAGCGGCGAGCTCGAGAACCCGAATGGCTACGACAGCATCAAATTCGCCATGGCCGTGAACGGCACAGACACACAGATAGACACGAGAGTCGCCAACAAGTTCAAAGAACTCGTGGAGGAGGCCTCCGGCGGAGTTGTCACAGTGGACGTTTTTCCGAACGACCAGCTTGCGGGCGGCAACGCGGCCAAGGGCATCGAGATGATCTCCGACGGCTCCGTGGACATGGCGGCCTACGCCACGAGCGTCCTGAGCGCCCTGGACGAGCGGGTCTCCATCGGTACCATCCCCTGGCTCTTCGACAGCTACGCCGAGGCACGGGAGGTCATAGACTCCACCGGTCTCGCCTACTACGACAGCGTGCTCGAGCGGCTGGACCTCAAGGTCATCGGCTCCTTCCACAACGGTTTCCGCCAGCTCACAAACAACAAGCACGCGGTGACGGAGCCGGAGGACCTCAAGGGCCTGAACATCCGCGTTCCAGGCAGCGAGATCTATATGAGCTTTTTCAGAGCCTTCGGCGCCGTACCCAGCTCGACTAACTGGAGCGAGGTTTTTACGAACCTCCAGCAGGGAGTCATCGACGGCCAGGAGAACGGAGTGAGCATCACCTCCACCTCCGGCATGACCGAGGTGCAGGACTACATGACCATCTGGAACTACACCTATGAGAACGACCTCTTCCTCGTGAACCGGGACATCTGGGACAATCTCAACGAGGCCACTCAGCAGCTGCTCGAGGAAAAGGCGAAGGAGGCCTGCAACTGGGGCCGCGACCAGCTTGAGGCCGAGGAGGGCGAGCTCATTGAGGAGTTCAGGGCCGAGGGTATGCAGGTGGACATCCTGACCGATGAACAGCTCGAACCCTTCAAGGAGATAGTCGCCGACTTGTGCCAGAGCTTCTACGAAAAGTTCGGCGAGGAAGCCTGCGCCGCCTTCGGCGTGGAGCTGGATTGAAACGGGGGTAGTGAAAGTGGTAAACAAGATACTTGACAAGATAGAAGAAGTCCTGGTCTGTCTCTGCCTCGTCGCCATGACGGCGCTGACCTTCGGGAACGCCGTACTGAGGAAGCTCGGCTCCGGCATCTTCTTCTCCGAGGAGATATCAACCTACCTATTTGTCCTCCTGAGCCTTCTGGGCTCGGCCATAGCGGCAAAGCGCGGTGCGCACCTGGGCCTCACCATCGTGACGGAGCGTGTAGGTCCCAAGGCAGCCAGGGCGCTGGGCATCATCTCCATGGCCCTTTCCACTGCCTTCTCGGCGCTCATCTGCTACTACGGCGTGTTCATGGTGATAAACCAGTACGAAAAGGGCCAGGTCACGCTGGCCACCCAGCTGCCAGAGTGCATCTTCGGCTCCTTCGTCCCCATAGGCGCGCTCTTTATGACGATACGCTTCGGCCAGAACCTTTACAGGCTCATCGCCGGCAAGGAGATAGCCAAGGAGGATGTCGTGGCCGATGCGCTCGAGGCCGCAAAAGAAGAGGAAGATAGAGAAGGAGGCGCAAAGTAATGGAAGCTGCCGTTCTGTTCATAGTTTTTGCGATACTGCTCTTCATGGGCGCTCCCATAGCGGTGTGCCTGGGCGTCTCGAGCGTGGCCGCGATGCTGGTCATGCTGGCGGGTCGGCCGGTGGACATCATTCTCGGCACGGTACCGCAGCTGGTCTCGGCCGCGACGAGCAAGGCCGTCCTGCAGGCCATTCCCTTCTTCATCCTGGGCGGCAACATCATGGACGCCTCGGGAATCTCGAGAAAACTCATCCATCTTGCCGAAGCCTGCGTCGGACACCTGCGCGGCGGCGTTGCAATGGTCTGTGTCCTTGTTGCCTGCTTTTTCGCGGCGATCTCCGGCTCCGGCCCGGCCACTGTTGCAGCCCTGGGCATCATCGTCATCCCGGCCCTCGTGAAGGCGGGCTACGACACAGCCTTCGCCGCGGCGCTCATGGCCACGGCGGGCGCTATCGGCGTCATCATCCCTCCCTCCATCACCTTCGTGGTCTACGGCTCCATCAGCGACACCTCCATAGGCGACCTCTTCATCGCGGGCGTGCTGCCCGGCCTGCTGATGGGCGCGGCCCTCATCGCCGTCACCTTCTGGCTCGGCAGAAAGAAAGAGCTCAAGCGCCTACCCAAGGCCAGCGGCAAGGAGCGCTGGATAGCATTTAAAGACGCCTTCTGGGGCCTGCTCATGCCGGTCATCATCCTCGGCGGCATCTACGGCGGCGTATTCTCCCCCACCGACGCGGCGGCGGTCTCCGCGGTCTACGGGCTCTTTGTCGGCGTCGTCATCTACCGCACGATAAAATTCAAGCAGTTCATAAAGCTGCTCGTGGACTCCGCCTCCACGACGGCGACGGTCATGTTCATCACGGCGGCGGCCACGCTTTTCGCCTACGTCCTCACCCGCGGCAGGATAGATATGGCCATAAGCGGGGCGCTCACTGAGTTCGCCGGCGGCAACAAGTTCATCTTCCTGCTCATCGTGAACGTGGTGCTGCTCATCGCTGGCTGCTTCCTCGACTCGACCTCCGCGCTCTACATCTTCACCCCTCTGTTCTTCCCCGTGGCCATGGCCCTGAACATAGATCCCGTCCACTTCGGCGCGATCATGATAGTGAACCTCGCCATCGGCCTCGTGACCCCGCCCGTCGGCGTGAACCTCTACGTAGCCTGCGGCATCGCAGACGTGAGCCTCAAGAAGATATCCTCGTCGGTCATACCGCTCATCATAGCTTCGCTCGTCGTCCTGCTCATCGTGACCTACTTTGAACCGCTCTCGCTGCTGCTGCTCGGCGGCTCGGCGGCCTGACTAAAACTATAAAGGAGATGCTTGAAATGAAGGTACTCATGATAGGCGCCGGGGACATCGCCCGCTCGCACGCCAGGGCCGTCGTAAAACTCGGAGGCTCCATCACCGGGGCGTTCGACGTAAACGCCGAGGGGCTCAGGAGCTTCGCAAAGGAGTTCGACTGCGCCCAGCTCACATACGAGCAGATCCCCGAATACGTCGGCGGCGCCGACTACGCCGTCATCTCGACCCCGCCGACGAAGCGGCTCGACTACTGCGAGATGGTGCTCTCCAAGCACGTGCCGCTCTACCTCGAAAAGCCCATCGCCACGACCATGGAGGACGCGCAAAAGATCGTCGACATGGCAAAAAAGTACGACGCGAAGATAATCGTCGGCTTTGCCCATCGCTACCGCCCGGCCTTTATGAAGCTGCACGAGCTGGTGCAGAGCGGCATGTTCGGCGAGCCGGTGAACGTGTTCAGCTACCGCGTCGGTCCCGGCTTCGGCTACGGCAGGAACAACGCCAACTACGGCGCCTCCTGGCGCACCGACCCAAAGCTCGCCTGCGGCATGACCATTGAGTCCGTCTCGCACGAGTTCAACCTTCTGACCTCCCTCGCCGGGGAGTTCCAGACCATCGCCTGCAACGTCAAGGGCACCATCGACGCCATACCCCAGTACGACACGAACTCCACCATGGTCATGCGCTGCAAAAACGGCGCCGTGGCCTCCATCATGACGAGCTGGAGCTCCGGCGCGGGCGCGAACCTCAAGGGCTACATCGGCACCAAGGGCAGCATTCTCCTAAAGGGCCGCAACATGTTCGAGTTCGATGAGATAAGCTACAAGACCGTGGACATGGACCATGAGGAGTCCATACGCTTCAACGACTCATACGACCTCAACAAGGACGAGGTCATCTTCCACGTGCACGAGCATTTCCAGGACTGCCTGAAGAACGGAAAGCCCATACTCACAGGCCTCGACGAGGGCATGAAGGTGCTGCGGCTCTCCACCGCGGCGCTGGAGTCCTCCAGGGAGGGCAGGACCGTCGAGCTGGGCGACTACTGGACGCTTTGAAAGGAGCGAACACCATGAATGAGGAAAAGATAGCGATGCTCAAGGAGCGGGCAAAGCAGCTGCGCAAGACCGCCGTCACCATGATCTACGAGGCGCAGTCCGGCCACCCGGGCGGCTCGCTCTCCGCAGCGGATATGGTCGCGGCCTTGTATTTCTCCGAGATGCGCATAGACCCCAAAAACCCCGGCTGGGAGGACCGGGACCGCTTCGTGCTCTCTAAGGGCCACGTCTGCCCCATCCTCTACTCCGCGCTCGGTCTGCTGGGCTACTTCCCCGAGAGCGTGCTGCACACGCTCAGGCAGGAGGGCTCCATGCTCCAGGGCCACCCGAGCATGGTGAAATGCCCCGGCATAGACATCTCCACCGGCTCTCTGGGCCAGGGCGCGGCCTGCGCAGTGGGCATGGCTCTCGCCGGCAAGCGCGACGGGAAGGACTACCGCGTGTTCACCATGGTCGGAGACGGCGAGATAAACGAGGGCATCGTCTGGGAGGCCATGATGTGCGCGAACAAGTATAAGCTCGACAACTACGTCATGCTCTTCGACAACAACGGCCTCCAGCTCGACGGCACGACAGACGAGATCATGCCCGGACTCGACATGTCGAAGAAGGCCGCGGACTTCGGCTTCGACGTCTACGACATAGACGGCCACGACATGGCCCAGATCCTGGACGCCTTCGACAAGATAAGGGCCGCCAAAAACGGCAGACCCAAGTTCATAAACGCCCGCACCGTCAAGGGCAAGGGAGTGGACTACATGGAAAACTCCCTCGACTGGCACGGCAAGGCCCCGAACAAGGCGCAGTACGAGAGCGCCATGGAACAGCTCGAGAGGGGGATCTGACAATGGCCATCGGCGATATGATAGCTACCCGCGACGGCTTCGGCGACGAGATCGTGAAGCTGGGCCAGGAAAACTGCAATATCTATGTCGTGGACGCGGACATAGGCAAGAGCTGCAAGACCGGCAAGTTCATGAAGGCCCTGCCGGAGCAGTATGTGAACGTAGGCATAGCGGAACAGAACGCGGCGGCGATGTCCGCGGGCCTTGCGACGACGGGCAAGATACCCTTCGTCGTCACCTACGCGGTGTTCGGCTCGCTGCGCATGTGCGAGATGATAAGGCAGGAGATCTGCTACACGAACCTGAACGTCAAGATAGCCTGCTCCCACGGCGGCCTCACCCCGGCTAACGACGGCGCGAGCCACCAGGCCATAGAGGACATGGGCGTCCTGCGCACCATCCCGAACATGACGGTCATCCAGCCCGCCGACTACGTCTCGGCCAAAAAGCTGGTGCGCGCGGCGGCGGAGACCTACGGGCCGATGTTCCTGCGCTTCACCCGCGACGCCGTGCCGGTCATCTACGACGAGGGGGCCGAGTTCACAATAGGCAAGGCGGTGAAGCTCCGCGAGGGCAAGGACGTGGCCATCATCGCCGTGGGCGACACAGTGCGTCTCGCTCTCGAGGCGGCGGCGGCGCTGCATGAGCAGGGCGTAGAGGCTCGCGTGCTCGACATGCACACGATAAAGCCGCTAGACACCGGGGCCGTCAACGCCTGCATCGCGGACATCGGGAAGATAGTCACGGTGGAGGACCACAACATCATAAACGCCCTCGGCAGCGCGGTCTGCGAGTGCGTGGCGGAGGCCGGGAGCGGCATAGTGCGCCGCATTGGAGTGCAGGACCAGTTCGGCGAATCTGCGCCCTACGAGAGGCTGCTGGCGAAGAACGGTATCACAACTGAGAACATCGTCGCTCAGGCAAAGAGCCTGCTGTGACGGAATACGGCGCAAAAAAGACAGGACCCGGTTTCGGGTCCTGTCTTTTTCTTATTGTTATATTCTGCCATGAGAGAAGGCGTCCCAGCTCCTGTGCATATAGGTCTCGAGGGCGATGGGCTCGCCTATGTACCTGGGGTCTCTTCCGTCGGCCAGGAATTCGTCCAGGAACTTCTTCCTCCCCGTCGTGTGGACTATGGGTATGCCGGTCAGGTCCGAGGTCTCGCGCAGGACCTCGTATCCGCGGCGCAGGTCCTCGGCGCTGGCGTAGTTCAAAAGGTTCGAGTTGTTTACAAAGCCCGTGACCTTCTGCCGCGCAAAGCCCTCCAGCTCGCCCTTGAGCTTTATTATCTTCTCCGGGCTCTCGGACATTGGCCGGAACACGTTCACGATGTCGTAAACTTCAAGCTGGCCCGGCTCCAGGGCGGCGAAGTCCTGGTGGTACCTAGCCAGGGAGAGCGCCCCGGCCTGGTCCCCGCCCACATCGAAGATGACGAGGTCCCAGTCCCCATCGAAGGCGGAGGCCACCCGCGCCGGCATGACAGTCTGCGTCACGCCCTTGCCCGCAAAGGCCGGCGACACGACGTCGATCTTCCGGCTGAGCAGCATCTCGATGTGGTCCGACATGCGGAAGTAGTCGTTTATCCTGTCCAGGTCTATGACCTGCGTTTTCAGGCCCCGCCCCGACGCGAGCACCGCCATGTTCATTGCGAGCTCGGTCTTGCCGGAGCAATAGTTGCCGATGAGTATGACGACCTTTTTCAGCTCAAACGCCCCCCGGAGTTATTCTATCACGAGTATGTCCGCGAAGCCCGTGATGTGAAAGACCTCCATCACGCCATCGTTTACATGCCTGATGAGCATGGCGCCCTGGCGATTCATCTTCTTCTGCGCCGCCAGGATGACCCGCAGTCCCGCGGAGGAGATGTACTCCAGCCGCTCCATATCCAGCACCAGCTTCCTGACCTCGGGGCCGACGGCCTTTATCTTCTCCGCCAGAGCCTCGGCCGAGTGCGCGTCCAGCTTCCCCTCCAGGTTTATCGTCAGGCTGACGCCTTCGAGTTTTTTCTCGTTTGACATTTCACGCCTCCTCGTCAGTGATGTCCACAAAAACCGCATTCTCCGCCGCGGGCTCCAGACTGCAAACCGCGCCCAGGTAGCCGCCGCCGAAGTCGAACTCGCGGAAGCGCCAGGCCTCCGCGCTCGGGCTGCGGCGGAGCGCCGGCGCCGCAGCCCCCAGGTCCAGCTCAAAGGAGTCCAGGGCCAGACGCATACCCAGGCCCGTGGCTTTCATGAAGCTCTCCTTCAGGGTCCAGAGCCGGTAAAAGGCCCTGGACCGCTCGGCCTCCGTCTGCCGTGCGGCGATGTACGCATACTCCCCGGCGGTAAAGAAGCGCCGGGCGAGCTCCTGCTCGAAGTCCGCGAGCTGCTCAATGTCGCAGCCAACCTCGCTTCCGGACAGTGCGCAGAGCACCCGCTCCCCAGAATGCGAGAGATTGAAGCAGGGACCCTCCCCGCCCCGGACGCGCGGCTTGCCCCAGCGCCCGTATTCCAGCTCCCAGCGCTCCAGGCCGGCCTCGCGCAGGCAGCGCTCCAGCAGCAGCCCCGCAGCCAGGCAGAGCCGCCTGTCCTTTGGGAACACATAGCCGTCTATCTTGGCCCGCCTTTCAGCGGGCATCTTCGCATACAGCACGGCAAACAGAGCCTCATCGCTCAGAGCCGAGGCGTCCGCCAGGTAGAGCCGAGCCTCACTCATCCGCCCTCGCCCCGAAGAAGCCCAGCGTATACAGGGCATTCACTGCCTTACGGATATACTTCTCCCCCGTAAGCGGCCAGGAGAAGCCCAGGCGGTAGAGCGCCTTTACCGTGAAGGCGTTGTCCCAGCCCACGAACTGGCGGTTGGCCTTACCGCTGTTCATATAGGCGATGAGCGGCGATATCTCCAGGTTCAGCGCCTCGTCCGCCAGGACCCTGTCGAATTCGCGCTGGAACTCGGCGTCCTTCACCACGCGGATGCCGATGCCGTAGTCCTCCATGACGGCGAGCACGTTCGCCATGTGGACGTGGTGGCAGTTGTAGGCGTGGAACACCGTGAACTTATCCGGCGTCCCCGCCAGCGTGACCACCGCCCGGGCCGTGCAGTCTATGGGCGAAAACTCCGCCACGGAGTCCATCCCGCTGACCGGGAAGCAGCCGATGATGCCGTAGGCGCGCAGGCGCTTCATGAAGCCGTTTGTCGAGTAGTTCATCTGGAACTCGCCGTCGCTGTCCCGGCTCATCAGGTTGCCCACGCGGATGACCTTGCCCCGCAGGCCGCGGGACACTGCCTCCAGCACGGCCTTTTCCGCGCGGAACTTGGTGTCGGCATATTTGTTGTCCAGCGCCTGGCCGAAGTAGAGCCGGTTTTCCGTCAGCTTCAGCTCGGGCGGGATGTGGCCGTCCACGGATTCGCCGGCGATGCTGACCGTGGATATCTGTATGAGCTTCTTTTTCTGCTCCAGGCAGATGTCGATGAGGTTTTCCACCCCGTGTACGTTTATCCGGTCCAGCAGGTCGTCCTTCACGAAGTGTTTGACGCAGGCCGCGCAGTTTATAACTGTGTCGAAGTCCAGGCCGCGGAGCGTCTCACCCAGGCCGCGGTCGGTGATATCGCCGTCCACGGGTATGATGCGGCTGCCGAATTCGGCGTCAAAGGTGTCGTCAAAGTAGTACATGAACATCATCTTGAGCCTGGACTCTATGGGCTGGCTCTTCCCTGGGCGCACGAGGCAGTATATCCGCTTGCAGCCCTTTTTGAGCAGCTCCATGACCACGTGCACGCCCAGGTAGCCCGTCGAGCCGGAGACCAGCACGTTCCCGATGTCCTCGTAGTCTATCTCGTCCACATACTTGGCGCAGTTGTATTTGAGCACCTCGCAGAGCGGGTCCTCCCGCTCCCGGACACAGGGCGCGGCGGCGTTTGCGGTGGTGGCTGCCGGCTCCTCCTTCGCCTGCCTGCCGGCCACGAAGGCCGCCAGCTTTTCCGGCGTGGCATAGTCGAACACGTCCGAATACACGGCGTTTATGTGCTCCGTCATGCAGCGCATGGCCACCTTGGAGGCGGAGAGCGAGGTTCCGCCCAGGGCGAAGAAGTCATCGTCCGCGCAGACCTTCTCCAGGCCCAGGGCCGCGGCGAAGATGCCGCAGAGCCTGCGCTCCAGCTCGTTCGCGGGCTCCCTGCCGCTTCTCTGTCTGCGCTCTGCCTTGGGCTCCGGCAGGGCGCGCTTGTCCACCTTGCCGTTGCCGGTCATGGGCAGGCTCGTCAGATGTACGAACACGCTCGGCACCATGTACGGCGCCAGCGACTTGCCCAGGAACTCCGTCAGCGCCTGCGTATCCACGGGCTGCTCCGCCGCGTAGTAGCCGCAGAGATACTGCTCGTTCCCCTCGCCCTTCACGAGGACCACGCTGCGCTTTATGCCCTCGAAGCGGTTCATGACCGTCTCGATCTCGTCCAGCTCTATGCGCAGGCCGCGGAGCTTTATCTGGTTGTCGCTCCTGCCGCAGTGGACTATCTTGCCCGCGGAATTCCAGTAGGCGATATCCCCGCTCCGGTAGGCCCTCATACCGCCGTAGCTGATGAACTTCTCCCTCGTCTGCTCCTCCAGGCCCACATAGCCACGGCCCACACTGCCGCCGAGGATGGTCAGTTCACCCCGGGCGTACTCGGGCAGGATATTGTCAAAGCAGTCGAGCATATAGACCTTGGTGTTGCCCGCCGGGCGGCCTATCGTGACGTGCTCGCCGTCCAGCTCGTCTATCGTCACCGTGACGGTCGTCTCCGTCGGGCCGTAGCTATTGAAGATGATGCCCTCGAAACCCGCAGCGCGCAGCTTGCCGTAGAGGCTCTCCGGGAAAGGCTCCGCGCCGATGATGACGGCCCGCAGGCCCCGCAGCGCCTCGCAGCACTCCGGGAAGTCCAGCATCGTCTGCATATAGCTCGGCGTACACTTCATCATGTCCACGCCGGTCCTGCGCATCATCTGCGCGAGGAGCATCGGGTTGTGTATCTCCTCCTCTGTCGCCAGGGCCACGGACTGGCCGTGGCAGAGCGGCATCAGCTCCTCGATGACGGAAACGTCAAAGGTTATCGCCGCGAGGCCCAGGAACACGCTCGTGTTGTCCACATAGTCGCGGGCGAGGACGTTCTTCTCGCCGTACTGCAGCATGTTCATGAGGTTGCGGTGCTCTATCATGACGCCCTTGGGCGTACCGGTGGAGCCGGAGGTGTAGATGCAATAGGCCAGAGAGGCAGGGTCTATCTCCACGCCGGGGTATTCGGGGCTGCCGCACTCATACAGCTCCTCGAGTATAAGCACCCGGCATCCCAGCCCGTCGAGCAGGGCTTGGCGCTTTTCGTAGAGCCCTCGGCGGGTGACGACGCAGCCGGCCCCGGAGTTTTCAAAGATGAAGGCGATGCGCTCGTCCGGGTAGGCGGGCTCAGTGGAGAGGAAGGCTCCGCCGGACTTGAGTATGCCCTCGCGCAGGGCGTAGACGTCCACGCATCTGTCCATGTAGAGACCGACGATGTCGTCCCGGCCCACGCCGAGGTCTATGAGCGCGTTGGCGATGCGGTTGGAGCGCTCCGCCAGCTCGCGGAAGCTGAGGCTGACGCCGCCCGCCGTGACGGCGGTCTTGTCGGGATGCAGGCGGGCCTGGAGCTCCAGCTGCTCCGGCACGGTCGCGGTCTCGAGGGGGCAGGCCGTGTCGTTATAGCGCTCCAACCTTGCAGCTGCCCGCTCCGAGAGGACGGAGACCTCGCCCACGCTCCGCTTTGTCAGGAACTCGGACACTGCCGTGTCCATGGCGTCCAGGAAGCTCTCTATATAGGCGCGGCTGAACCTGTCCGCCCGGTATTCGCAGAAGTAGCGGACCCTGCCGCCGCTGAGGAACACGTTGAGGTTCAGCGGGGCCTTCACCTGGTCGAGGCCGAGCGGTATCTGCCGCACGCGCTCGCCGCAGAGCTCGTCGAACTCAAAGTCCCCGCCCTGGTAAGCAAACATGACCTCCGGCTTTAGATTGAAGCTCCGGCTTATCTCACCGAAGGAGTAGATGTCGTTTTCCATGCTCTCGAGCAGCTGCGCGCCCGTGGCGGAGACGAAGTCGGCGACGGGCCTGCCCCCGCTCCCGCGGGAGAGGTCGCAGACCACGGGGTAGGTCTTGACGAGCATGGCCATGGAACGGCTCAGGCGCGAGTCGCTTCTGCCGTTGTAGATGGTCGAGAATACAGCCTTGTCCTTCCGGCAGAACTTCGTGAGCGTCAGACCGAAGGCAGCGGTGAAAAAGCCGTTCAGGCTCAGCTTTTTGGCCTCGCAGAAGTGGCGGACGTCCTCGGCCGTGGCGTACTCGCCCCAGCGCTCCATGTCCGCGGGCAGGGCCTTCGGCCCCTCCTTGAAGTCGCCCGGGGGCAGGCAGTCCGGGTCCGCGCCCTCCAGCAGGCCGGCGTAGTGGGCGCGTGCGCGCTCAAAACGCTCCCCGGCACGCTCCCGCTCCTCCGTCAGCACGGCCTCGTAGGCGCTGTAGCTCTCCGGCTCGAGCGTCTCCCCGGCGTAGGCGCGGGAAATGTCCTCGAAGAAGATGAGCAGCGAGCTGCCGTCGCAGACGATGTGGTGTATGTCCAGGAAGAGATAGTTCTTCTCCGCCCGTATCAGCTTCATGCGGAAGAGCCTGCCGCCCAGCAGGTCGAACGGCTCCACCAGGCCCGCCTTCACGGAGTCTATGCGCTCCGCCTCCAGGAGCTCTATGTCCCCGGGTACGAAGGGCTCCGCGTCCATGCGGCGCTGCCTTATGCTCCCGTCCTCCGCGGCGAAAAGGCGGGTCTTTATGTACGGATGGGCGTTCACCGCGGCGGCCGCAGCCCGGGCCAGTCTGTCCATGTCAACACCCGGACCAAGCTCCAGCAGGATGGGGATATTGTAGACCGTGCTTCCCGCGTTGGCCACGCAGTCTATGAAGATGCCCTCCTGGTTCTTGGAGAGTCCGTAGTCCTCCCGGAGCTCGAAGCTCTCCTCCACGGCGCCGCCCGTGAGGAAGGTCTCGAGCTTTTCCACCGTGTCGTTTTCCTTCAGGTCTTTCGTCTGCACCGCCCGGTCAAAGGCGCGGGAAAGCAGCACGTTCAGGCGCACCGCGCCCACGGAGGTCAGCCCGGCGAGATATATATCCGTGTTGACGCCGAAACCGTCGGAACCTATGACCTCCGCCACGATGTCAAATATCCTCCGCTGTGTCTCGTTCTGCGGGGGCTTACAGTCCTCAAATTTGCGCTGCGGCACGGGCAGCGCGCGCTTGTTGACCTTGTGGTTCTGGTTGAGCGGGATCTTGTCTATCTGCATCGTCACCGCCGGGACCATGTAGGGCGGCTTTTCGGCCAGGATGAAGGAGTTGAGCTCCGGAACGCTGACCGGCGCCTTCGACACGACGTAGGCGGCCAGGAACTTGCCTCCCGCCGGGTCGTCGAAGGCGGCGACGGTGGCGTCGTCAATACCGGGGAACTTGCGTATGATCTCCTCGACCTCGGTGAGCTCTATGCGGAAGCCGCGGACCTTGACCTGTGCGTCCCTCCGGCCCACGAACTGCACGGAACCGTCCTGCATGAAGCGGACAACGTCTCCGGTGTGGTAGACCCTGCCGAAGCCGGGCGCGGAGCAAAATGGGTTTGCCGTGAAGGCCTTTGCCGTCTGCTCCGGCCTGTTCAGGTAGCTGCGGCCCACCTGGGGACCCGCCGCCCAGAGCTCGCCCACCGCGCCCGGCGGAAGGAGCCTGCCGTTCTTGTCCACGACGTAGAGCTTCACGTTGTCTATGGCCGGGCCTATCGGCACGTCCTTGTATCTCTTATCCACTCTCGCTATCGTGATGAGCACCGTTGTCTCCGTCGGGCCGTAGGCGTTGTGCAGCGCGTAGGCCGGCGGGTCGAGCGGCACCAGCTTCTCGCCGCCGACCGTGAGGTGTTTGAGCGTCGTCGTGCCGTCCATTAGCGCGAACTGGCGGCCCACCTGTGTCGTTATGAGGCTGTGGGTGATGCCGTTAGCGTTATAGTATTCCTGCAGCCCGAGCAGGTCCAGGCGCAGCTGCTCGGCGATGATGTGCAGCGCCGCGCCGCCCGTCAGTGCGGGGTAGGTATCAAACATGTTCGCGTCGAAGCCGTAGCTGGCGTAGGCTGCGGCGCGGGAGTCCGGGCCTATGCCGTAGTAGTTCCGCGCCCAGGCGCAGAAGGCCATGAGATTGCTGTGCTCGAGCATGACGCCCTTGGGCAGGCCCGTCGAGCCCGAGGTATAGAGCATGATGAAGAGGTCGCCCGGCTCCGGCGGGGGCAGGGGCTCCTCGCAGTCGGGCAGCCGCGGTATCTCGTCGAGCATAAGGACCCGGCCCGCAAAGTCCTCCGAGATCAGCGGGGCCAGCTCCGGTGTGGTAATGAGCAGCTTCGCCCCGGAGTCCGAGAGCATCAGGTTCAGGCGCTCCGGCGGATAGCTGGGGTCCATGGGCAGATAGGCGCCGCCGGCCTTGAGCACGCCCAGAGCGCAGATCACCATGTACTCGCAGCGCGGGATGAGCACGCCCGTCACCGTCTCCCGGCCTATGCCCAGGCGGCGCAGGTTCTTCGCCAGTATGTCCGTCTGTCTGTCGAGCTGCGCATATGTGAGGCTCGTGTCTAGGTACACCAGCGCCGTGTTCTCCGGGTGCAGCCTCGCCTGCTCACGGAAGAGCTCCACCACCGTCCGCTCTCTGTCGTACTCCCGCTCCGTAGCGTTGAAGCACTCTATTTGCGCCCAGGCCCCGGCGTCCGCGAGCTCCACCTCGTCCACATATTCCCTCACGAGGAATTCCTGAGCCGCCTTGGCATATGCCCGGGCCATGTTCTCCGCAAAGCCGCGGCTGAACATGTCCGCCCTGTAGCCTATGTGCAGCCTGTAGCCCCCGCCGCCCAGGTCGGAGAGCTCGAAGATGAGCGGCGTGTTTTCGATGTGCATGTCGTCGTATATGCGCTCGACCTGTATGTCCGCGCCGCGCATGAGCTGGTAGTCCAGCAGCCTGCCCTGGAAGGCGAAGTTCACGTCCGCCTTGACGCCGTGCTCCGCCGCCAGCTCCTCAAAGGAGTAGAGGTCGTGCTCCCGGCTCTGCATGAGCGCGCCGCAGCTCCGGCTGAGGTAGTCCCCGATGGAGACGCCGCCGCTCAGGTCCGCCACGAAGGGCAGGGTCTTGACCAGCATCGAGAATACGCCCCGGCTCTCGGGCAGGCGCCTGCCGTCGTATACCGTTGCGATGACGCTGTCGTCCCTGTAGTTGTATTTTGCAACGAGGAAGCCCATGACCGCCGTGAAAAAGCCCGTTGTGGAGACGTGCAGCCGCTCCCTCAGAGTCCTGAACTCCAACTCGTCCAGCCTGAACTCGTGCTCGAGCCAGCCCTGCTCCGGCTTCTCCCCGAACTCGTCCCGGACGGGCAGGCAGTCCCCGTCCCGTCCGTCCAGGAGCTTGGCGAAGAACTCCTTCGCCTGCAAATACTCCGGGCCGCCCTCCAGCTCCGCCTCGCGCGCTGCAAGGTCGAAGCCCGTGCAGCTCTCCGGCTCCAGCTCCTGCCCGGCGTAGGCCCGGGCTATGTCCTCGGCCAGGATGCCGTGCGAGGTCCCGTCCATGATGATGTGGTGTATGTCCTCGAACAGATAGCGCGCCGTTGGAGTGATGTATATTTCAAACCGGCTCAGGCTGCCGCCCAGCAGCTCGAAGGGCCGGACCAGCCGCGGCCGCAGGCGCTCGAACTCCTCGTCCGTCAGGCGGATCTCCTCCACCCTGCACTGGCCCTCGCGGCGGCGCTGCATCACACGCCCGTCCTCGCCCAGGTACAGCTGCGTCTCCAGTCCCGGGTGGGCCTTGGCCGCCTTTTCTATCGCGGCTTTGAGCCGCTGCGTGTCCACGCTCTCTCCCAGCCTGCCCAGGAAGGGCAGGTTGTAGAGCGTCCTGGACGGGTCCTCCATGCACTCCACATATATGCCGTGCTGGCTCCTGCTGAGCGCCGTGTCAAACGTCTTGCCCATTGGCCGCCTCCTTTTTCAGTCCTATGCTGGAATAGTTCATACCTATCATAAGCGTGTTCTCATAGCCGCAGCCGGAGTCCTTGAGCCTTTCCAGCTCCGGCGCTTCAGAGAGCAGCGCGTAATCCCTGCCCATATCCTTGAACAGCAACCTGCCCTCACGGGCGACTACGTCCACATTCTCGCCGCGCTTGCGGCCAGGCTTCTCGCCGTAGGCCCGGTGCGACAGGCCGAACGCCAGCCCTGCCAGCTCCGCAGCGTTCTCCGCCCCGTAGTGCTCGCGCGCAAAGGCGTCCAGCGCCTCGCACGCCGCGGCCGCGAGCTCCCCGTCCGAAACGTCTACGGAGAGCTCCAGCCAGGGCTGCTCCGGCTCCTCCAGCATGAAAAGGCCGCTCAATCTCCCTCCGGAGACCGCAACAGTATGCCGGGAGCGCAGTATGATGAACGCCGCGACGAGTATCTCGTTTATCGAATACGACAGCCATATCCCCTCGCTGCCCAGGACGCGTGAGAGCGCCAGGCAGACCGGAACTATTATTATGAAGCCCTCCAGTGCGCAGATCTGCATTGCAAAGGCCGGCCTGCCGTTGGACTGGACGTAGTACATGAACATGAAGGAAAAGCCTATGCCCACAAAGGCCAGCGAAAACAGCCGCACCGCCGTCATGCCCAGCTCCAGTACCAGGGCGTCGTCTATGCCGTAGACGGTCATGATCGCGCCCGGGAAGAGCTCGAAGAGCAGCGTCACGCCGACGCAGCACAGGAGTATGATCTTCAGCGCCTTTCTCATGGTCAGGCGGATGGCGCTGAAGTCCCTGGCTCCGTTGAAGGCGCTTATCATGGGCATCATCGTCTGTGCGCCGCCCGCTATGAAGAGCGAGACGAAGGACAGACAGAATGAACAGATGGAAAATGCCGCCAGGCCCTCCTTGCCCGCCGTGGACGTCACGATCATGTTGAAGATCCAGATCTTCGCAAACATGAGCGCCTGGCCGAAGATGGACGAAACGCTCATCCTGAACATGTCTCCATAGAGCCGAAAGTCCCCGCGCGCCAGCTTCGCCAGGCGCAGGGTGCGGCCTTTTGACATTATGTAAACTACATACAGACAGGAACCGACGGCGTTGCCCGTGATGGTGGCAAGCGCTCCGCCGGCGATGCCCATGTCCATGAGGCCCATATACACTAGGTCCAGGACGAGGTTGGTGGCGTTGGCGACGATGAGCGCGTTTGCGGAGAGTTTGGGCTGGCCGTCGGCTTTGATAATATAAGGGAAAATGAGCGTGATAAAGGTGAAGGGGGAACCGAGCAGGTACACGCGAAGATACCGGGCGACCAACTCCTCCAGGCCCGAATCTCCGGAGAGGAAGGCGGAGATCTGCGGCGTGCAGAAGAGGCCGAGAAGCACGCCCACGGCGCTGCACAGCAGCCAGGCCAGGCATGAAAGGCTGAGGCATTTGTCGGCGCGCAGCGGGTCCAGCTTCCCCTTGAACATGGAGATGCAGGAGGCGGAGCCGATGCCGAACATGCCGCTCACGGCCGTGAAGCAGAGCGTTACTGGGATTATCAGGTTTATGGCGCCCAGCGCATCCTCGCCTAGGATGTTGCTGACGATGATCGAATCGACTATCAGACTCAGCGAGATGGACGCCGCCATGAGTACGGACGGGAAGAAGAACTCCATGAACTTCCCGCCGACGAGCGCGCCGCTGCGCCTGAGCCTATCATCCAGACAATGTTCCATACTTTGCCCCTTTAGTCAGTCGAATTTGCATTTATAAACACTATACCACAAACTTTCTCGGCTTGTCACTATGCAATTTCCGCCGGAGCGGCAACTCTCCGGCGTACGAAAGGATAAGGCCCGCGCTTCCCCATTTTGGGAAGCGCGGGCCTGGCTTATTTACCTGCTTATTCGTCTCAGTTTGACGCCGGTTATGCGCGGCTGCGCACAAAGCTCCGCGCCTTCGCTTTGCTTATCCGCATCAACTATCAAAAGGTATACCTTTTGATAGTTGCTTCCAGCCGCGCCCGCCCGCAACATTTTTTGCGAAAATGTATTATTACACTTGATTGATTTCCGAATATGTGGTATTAATAATTAGAAAACGGCAGCTATCAAAAGGTATACGTTTTGACAGTGGAGGCAAAAAGTGCGCAACGACTTGGAAAAACTGCATCCGGAGCTGGTCCCGGAGTGGGACGCCGAGAGGAATTGGCCGCTGCGCCCCTCGGATGTGTCGCCCGGGAGCCACAAGCTGGTGTGGTGGCGGTGCAGGAACGGCCACCGATGGCAGGCCATGGTCAAGTCTCGCGCCGGCGGCTGCGGCTGTCCAGTGTGTGCGAACAGGGTGGTAGAGGCCGGACAAAACGACCTGGAAACGGGATATCCCGAGCTCGCCCGCCAGTGGGACCGGGAGATGAACGGCAGCCTCGGGCCGAGGGACGTGGTCCCCGGCTCGCACAGGCGCGTGTGGTGGCGCTGCGCCAGGGGCCACCGCTGGCAGGCCGTAATATGCTCGAGAACGCTCGGCGGCACGGGATGTCCCGTATGCAGCGGGAAGGTGGTAATTGCTGGAGAAAATGACCTTGAATCGCAATATCCGGGCCTGGCCTCGGAGTGGTGCGCAGAAAGAAACGGCGAACTGCGTCCCGACGGAGTTACGCCGTCGAGCAACCGCCGGGTATGGTGGAGGTGCGGGCTCGGGCACGAGTGGATAGCCTCCGTGGCGTCCCGGGTGCAGATGCGCACCGGCTGCCCGTACTGCGCGGGGCGCAAGGTGCTTGAGGGCTTCAACGACCTGGCCTCGCGCTTCCCGAAGCTGGCGGAGCAGTGGGCCATGGAGCTCAACGGCGGCCTGAAGCCGAGCGAGGTCACGACAGGCTGCTCCCGCCGCGTCTGGTGGCGCTGCAGCGAGGGCCACGTCTGGCGCGCCGCCATCTACTCCCGCACCGGCCCCAAAAAATGCGGCTGCCCCATCTGCGCCGGGGTGGTGAAAGAGAAAAATAGCTTTCACATTGTCGCAAGCAGGATCGAGGCTGGGTTTTACACAAATGCCCGTTAAGGCAGCTTAGGCAAATTTATTCAGTTTAAGCAAAATGAAAAGGAGTTTGATCATGAAAAAACGTGTATTGGCATTGTTCCTTACGCTGGTTATGGCGGTGTCAGTCCTGTCCGTGGGCGCCTTTGCCGATGTTCAGGCCTACGACGACAAAGATAAGGCTATAAATGATACCAGTGTCACCGCCAATAAGACGGTAAGCGGACCTGATGTGGATGGGAACTATACCATCACTATATCTGTCAAGGGCAGTACTTCAACTGTACCAGGCGTAAATAACCTGCCTGCGGATATCGTTCTGGTCGTCGATACTTCTACAAGTATGAATGATCCCGCAACCACAAAGGTCTGCGGCGGAGAACTCAAAAATTCCACGGTAGGATACAGGTGCGTGAATTGCCATGAATGGTATAGCTCTAGAGAAGCAGCGCGTCATTACTATACATGTCCTAAAATTATTACAGACCAAACCCGCCTGGACATTGCCAAGGCGGCTGCAAGCCAATTCGCCTCCGGACTTATGTCTGCCAGCGATGCGGTCCGTATGGGCGTATACGACTTCTCCGGTTCTAACCGTACTAATATTGCATTGACTGATGATAAGACTGTCGTTACTTCCGCTGTTGAAGATTTGTATACACCAAGCCGGGGCGACGGAACCGACTATGGCCTCGGGCTCAACGGTGCTGCAAATATTCTGGAAGACTCGGAGGAAGGCCGCCAGAAGTTCGTGGTTTTTATTTCCGATGGTGAGCCTAACAACGGCGACTACGGAACCGAAGAAGCCGAGGAGCTTATGGAGGATGGCGTCACCATAATGACCGTCGGTGTCGATATGGATAGCAGCGACATGTGGTACCTGAGAAATATATCCTCGTCCGACGATAGCGGTAATCATTATTGCTATTCCGCCAGCTCTGACGGCAGCAGCGGCACCGCGCTCGATACAGTTCTTGCCCTAATACAGGAGAAGATAGAAACATCCATAAACTCCGGCACAGGCGCCGTTCTGACGGATACGATCAATACCGATGATTTTAACTTAGTCGAAGGCAGTCAGAGCGCAGGTCTGGCCGGGAGTGGGAATGTACTTACCTGGAACATCGGAGATATAGGCAGCGAAGAACAGACTGTAAGCTTCAAGGTCAAGCCTGTGGAAGGCAAATATGGCGAGCTACACACCAACAGCGACGTCAGCCTGAGCTTTTACAGCACCCAGCAGAGCGCAAACGTTATTTTCAACAAGGGAGCAATCGGCGACCCCACCGTTACCATAATTAAGCCGACTGCCGGATACACTGTGAATTACTATAAGGATTCTCTCGACACCGAACCCTTCAAGACTGAAACGGGTGTAGGCAATGTTGGAGATGAGATACCCTATGACGCTACGACAAATCAGCCCGTAGGCTACAAGCTTGACTCTGTGACTCCGGCTAATCCCACCATCAGCAGCGACGGCGACAATGTTGTCAGCGTGCTTTATGTAGAGGATGAAACCGCTACAAAAGTACTGAGCTACACTGTTGAGTACTGCAAGGACGATGTTAAGGTAGAAGGCGATACCCAGACCGTTACCGAAGAGATATGGATAGGGTCTAGCCAGAACACTCTTACGGTAAAGAAAGATGAAATCAACATCACCAACAAGTATGATGGGTTTGTCTTTGACTACACTTATCCCACTGCAATTCCTGATAACATAGAGAATAACGGCATCATCAAGGTCTACTACGCGACGGACACCAACGGCAACGATATTCCGGATTATAAAGAAAATAAGTATGGCGTTACTTACACGTTCGTTTCCGGTACTGAAGGTAAGGAGCTGCCTGACTCCGGTATGCCCGCACTCCCCAGCGACAACAGTACATATCTTATCGGAATTACTGTAGAAAACAAGGGCGCATCAACCTACGAGGCTGTCAGTGTCTCCGATGGCACCTGGACTTTCGCCGTCTGGGACGAGAACAAAAAGGAAATGGTTGAAGACGGAATTACCTTCACCGGCACCTGGACGTTTGAGCCGAATGCTCCCGAGACTTATCCTGTCTATGTTGTCATATACCGCAACGGAGATACGGACGAGCCGTACACGTCCATTAAGCTCGGTGACTATGCCAAGGTGGATCTGAGCGAGCTCGATATCGCGGATCATTACAGCTCCACCAATGGCTTTGAGTTCGAGGGATGGTACAATGACGGCGGCTGGAATCAGTATAAGAATGGGAATCCCAATAATAAGCTTGGCGGTTCCATCACCGTCAACGGCTGGACCAACATCATATGCATGGTAACCGATTATGAAAAGGTCGTTGTCAAGTCCGTCGTCGACGGAGACAGGGACAACGCCGAGACTATATACACCGGTAAGGCCCTGCACGGAACTAATTTGATCGACTACCTCGATGAGAGCTTCACGCCTGAGGACAAGCCCGGCTATGAGCTGGACAAGTGGTACAACTGGGACGGGTACGGCCATAAGTACTCGGAAACCACCACCGTCAACGGCTGGACCAACGTCTATGTCACCTACACCTCTGTTGAACCCGACGCACCCACGGCGGAGGACCTTGCAGCGCTCAAGCTAAAGGTTCGGATCGACTGCATCGACCTCGGGGTCCACCCGAACAGGGACTACGCCATCGAGGACGGCACCTTTACAACAGACGTAAAGCTCGTCAATGGCGAGTGGCAGTGCGCCCTGAGCGTAGAAGGCTCGGCTTACCTCGCAAAGTACAACGCAGAGTTCGGCAAACACGGATTCAGCGGCTCCTCCACCAAGACCAAGACCCTGGTTTACGGCGCCGCCGGCTGGACGCTCGAGAACCCCAGCAACGACCGCATCGTCTTTGACGTGCGCTGCGTTGAGCCTGACGCACCGACCTATGATGTCCTCAAGGACATGATCAAGGTCCAGATCGACTGCATCAACAAGGAAGTCAGCCACAGCAACGCCGACTATGACCTCATTGAGAGCAGCTATGACCTCGGCACCCTCACCGCCAACGCCGACGGCACCTGGAGCTGCACTCTCACAGTCAAGTCCGATGCCTACATAGCCAAGTACAACGAGACCCTGCCCGGCCACACGCTCGCCGACGCTTACGCCAGTAAGAACGTCGCGCTCAAGTGGACCGGCAGCGCGTGGACCGTCATCAACGGCGAGCTGCCCGTGACCTTCGACGTCGTCTGCGACACCTGGGTCCCGCCCTACATCCCGCCCGTCGCCCCCTCCGAGCCGGTCTATGAGCCGAACTGGCTGAACACCACGGACCACTTCGGCTACATCATCGGCT
>SFKX01000006.1 GCA_004553625.1 Clostridiales bacterium
AGATGCAGACCTTCCTTTTTTCTCTTTCTTTGCGATTGACGGAATCAGTGATCACTGATATAATTATTATACCTGATTCAAATTTACAATCAAGTACGCAAATAATTTATATCAGGTATCAAAGACCATACCATCCGAAAACGGAGGTTTTTCAGGGATGACCTATGAGGAGTTTCAGCAAAGAGTAGGAGATGTCATTCTGACCGATGCGGGGAATTGCCCCGTTACGCCTGTGGTTCAAATGTTGCAGGGAAAGTGGAAACTGCAAATTCTCTATGAATTATGCATCAATTCGCCTATGCGGTTTGGGGAACTAAAAAAGGTGTTGAAGCCCATCACAAACACGGCATTAACAAATGCGCTGAAAGAATTGGAATCGGATAATTTGGTGCAGCGCATTCAATATAATGAAATGCCCCTGAGGGTGGAGTACTCCCTCACGGAGAAAGGGCGCGATTTGCTTCCGATCTTTTACGCCATCTCCCAGTGGGGAATGAAATATATACCATAAAACACACAAAAAGGACAGAGCCACCCTGACCCTGTCCTTTTTACCAGCCTGCTGCCATCCGGTTCTCTTGAAGACTGGATCGGCGGCGGGTTATCTCTCTATCCTACAACGACCGACACCATAAAAGCCCGAGAACCCATGCAATAACCGTTTTTGGGCAGAAAGAAAGAACCGCAAATTTGATACCCATTGTATCAAATTTGCGGTTCTTATTTGGTGGAGCCGGGGGGAATCGAACCCCCGTCCGAAAGTGCATCCGCGGGGACTTCTCCGGGCGCAGAGAGTCCTTTTTATTCCCTCGTCCGAGCGTGGACGCTCACACTCACGGAGTCGGTAGCTTCATTATGCATGGTGCGCTCAAAGCTTTGCGCACTCACGTTCGCCGCTAATCGACGCCTCGCTTCCGGGCCGCGGCCCTCCCGGAGGAGACGCTCACTGCTTAGGCAGCGAGAAGAGCAGTCTTATTGCTGTTCTTTAATTTATAATTGCCCGTTTTAAGGATGCCAGGCGCATCCGCCCGCTATCCCCGTTTCCGCACCCCCGTCGAAACCAGTACGGCCCCATATCGCAGCCGCCCCAAGTTGCCCCGGGGCGGTTCCTGCTCAGAACTTCTTCGGCTCGGGGTAATCTACGCCGAAGGTCTCCGCCGTCACGCGAGCCATGACCTGGGGCGTGTAGGGCGAGTCGTCAAAGGTAACCGGCGTCGCCGCTATCGCGTCCACGACGTCCATGCCCTCTATCACGCGGCCGAACGCCGCATACTCGCCGTCCAGGTGCTTCGCCTTGGCGTGCATGATGAAAAACTGACTTCCAGCCGTGTCCGGCATCATCGACCGAGCCATCGACAGAACGCCGCGCTCGTGCTTAAGGTCGTTCTTGAACCCGTTGTGCGTGAACTCGCCCTTTATACGGTAGCCTGGTCCGCCCGTGCCGACGCCCAGCGGGTCCCCGCCCTGAATCATAAAACCGGGGATTATGCGGTGGAAGGTGAGCCCGTTGTAAAAACCGCTCTTCACCAGGCTCAGGAAGTTGTTTACCGTGTTCGGCGCCACGTCGGGATAGAGTTCGCACTTTATTTTCCCGCCGTCCGCCATTTCGATGGTCACGATTGGATTCGGCATCATGAATTCCTCTCTTTCATCATTCTGTCCATGTCCCGCCGGGCCTGACGTTCAGCCTCGGAGTCGCGCTTGTCGTGCAGCTTTTTGCCCTTGCAGAGGCCCAGCTCGAGCTTGACCCTGCCGTCCTTGAAGTAGAGCGAGAGCGGTATGAGCGCAACGCCGTCCTGCATGACCCGGGCGTTCAGCTTGCGTATCTCACGTTTGTGCATCAGCAGGCGCTTAGGCCGCATGGGGTCCCGGTTGAAGATATTGCCCTTTTCGTAAGGGCTTATGTGCAGACCGCGGGCAAACAGCTCGCCGTTTTTCACAGTGCAGAACGAATCCTTGAGGTTCACCGTGCCGGCCCGTATCGACTTTACCTCTGTGCCGAAAAGCTCAATGCCCGCTTCAAAGCGTTCAAGGACGAAGTAGTCGTGGAACGCCTTACGGTTTTGCGCTATTTGTTTTATGCCCTGAGCGCGCGCCACGGCCTCGCCCCCTTCAACTGCGTATCTTAAATGAGTATACCACAGCTGTCAAGCGCGTAAAACCCTTTTCAGCCCAAGAAGGGCAGAGCGTAGTCCGCAATTTCCACAAGCAGACCGCCGACCGGCCTGGCTAGGATGAGAGTTCCCCCGGCAGCAGGGAAGAGCTCGAGCTCCATTCTGGGCCAGGGCTCCAGCCCGTCCAGGAGCAGCGCCGCCCGCACCAGCGACGCAGCCTCGCCGGCGCTCCGCACCGGAGTATGTACATTCAGGGCCACGCAGCCCTGGCCAATCGTTTGAAGCTCCATGTTACCGCCTCCTTAAGCTATGATGTCCTGCGCCGCGCCCGGCGTCAAGTCAAAAATACTGGCATTGCGGCGCAATATATGGTAATATGGTGTGTGGACTGTAAACAATTGATCGGAGGCGTAAAAATGCTGTACGAAAAGAAAATAGATGGGTCAACGGTCTATGAGGGCGTAATAGTCAACGTCCGGCGGGACAGAGCAGAGCTGGTGAACGGCAGCGTCGTGGGCCGCGAGGTGGTCGAGCACCCCGGCGGCGTGGCGATAATACCTGTGGAGGAGGACGGGACGGTCTGGTGTGTGCGCCAGTTCCGTTACCCGATCGGCCGCGAGATGCTCGAGCTGCCCGCGGGCAAGCTGGAGCGCGGAGAGGACCCCTTTGAGTGCGCTGTGCGGGAGCTCTCCGAGGAGACCGGACTAACGGCGGATAAGTATGTGAACCTGGGCAGCTTCTGTACCTCGCCGGGCTTTTGCACGGAGGTCCTGCACATATATCTCGCGCTAGGCTTGCACAGGGGAGATATGCACCTCGACCCCGGCGAATTTTTGAATGTAGAAAAGTATAAGCTAGACGAGCTAGTCCGGATGGTCATGGCCTGCGAGATCGACGACGCAAAGACCATCATCGGCGTGCTCAAGGCACATAAATACCTGGAGGATACGAAATGAACAGGAAGGTGCTCATCGTCGATGACGAGCGTTCCATCGTCGATATTCTGCGCTATAACCTCGAGAAAAACGATATGACCGCCATCTGCGCCTATGACGGCGTCGAAGGCCTTCGCCTGGCCAGGGAAAGTGACCCGGACGTCATTCTCCTGGATGTGATGCTCCCTGGGATGGACGGCTTCGAGGTCTGCCGCACGCTGAGAGACGAGGGCAACAACGTGCCGATTATCATGATAACGGCGCGCGAGGAGGAGACGGACAAGGTGTTCGGCCTCGAGCTGGGTGCGGACGACTACATCACAAAGCCCTTTTCAATGCGCGAGCTGCTGGCCCGCGTGCGGACCAATATGCGCCGCGCGGCCTCCATGGCTCCCGCCGCGCCGGAAGAGCCGGGCGACCAGATAAGGATAAAGGATATCGTCATAGACCGTACAAGACGGGCGGTATACAAAAACGGACAGGAGCTGGAGCTCACCCAGAGAGAGTACGAGCTAATAAAGTTCATGGCTGAGGACCCGGGCAGGGTCATGTCGAGGGAGGAGCTGATGGGCTCTGTCTGGCAGTACGACTACTTTGGCGACCTGCGTGCGGTGGACGTCGCGGTGCGGCGTCTGCGCGAAAAGCTGGAGGACAACCCCTCCGAGCCGGTGTACGTCATGACGAAGCGCGGCGCGGGTTACTATTTCGCTGATTGAGGAGCTGAGCATGAACCGGAGCCTTTATACGAAGCTCGTGCTCATTATCATCTTCATAATAATCGCTCTCACCGTCGTTACCGGCGTGTTTCTGACGCGAGGGGTGCGCAGCTTCTACCTTAACGAATTCTATGACCGGATGCAGGAGGTCTTTTCCAGCGTGGACCTCGCGGCGGAGCTGCGCGCGGACGCCGCGGCGGACGACCCACAGCATATGGACGAGGTCCTGGCGGCATACGCCGGGCGCCTCGGCATAGATACCGGCACGAGAAACTACCACATCCTTTCCGGAGACACCGGAGCCTGGATAACGGGCAGCACGACGCCGGAAAACGGGATAGAAATCACACCAAATATCATAACGGCGCTTTCCGGCGAAAGCGGTTACGCCAGCGACCCTTCCGCGGAATATATGGACGTGGCGCTGCCGATAGAGGGCGGGACCACGGGATACATCGTGTATATAATAGATAACCAGGCTACCATGCAGAACCTCAACAATCAGCTCCTGCAGATCATTCTGGAGGCAATGGGGGTCGGCCTCGTGATATCGGCGCTTTTGAGTCTGCTGCTGGCCAAGACGATGATCGCCCCGATACAAGACCTCACCCGTGCCGCAGAAAAGGTCGCCGGCGGAGATTTTACGGACAAGGTTGACAACGAATCCAAGGACGAGATAGGCGTTCTCACACGGACCTTCAACGACATGGCGGTCCAGCTGGAGGATACGCTCTTGGACCTGAAAAAGTCCGAGCAGATGCGGCGTGAGTTTGTCGCAAACGTTTCGCACGAGCTGCGCACGCCGATAACCAGCGTCAAGAGCTACGCCGAAACGCTCGAGGGCGAACCGGATATGCCGGAGGATACGCGCCAGCGCTTCCTCGGCGTCATCCTCAATGAGTCTGACCGGATGACGAAGATAGTCCAGGACCTGCTGACGCTCTCTCGCTTTGATGCGGGCAGCATTGAATTCAGCTTTGAGTATTTCAGCTTTGAGAAATCCGTGCGCGACGTCTATAACGCAATGCGCATGGAGGCGCAGGCCCACGAGCACGAGTTCTCGCTGGAGCTGGAGATACCCCTGCCCAAGGTCAGGGGCGACAAGCAGCGCATAGAACAGGTCCTCATCAACATGGTGTCCAACGCCATCAAATATACGAAAAACGGCGGGCGCATCAGCATGACGGCCGGCTGGAAGGACGATATGGCCTGGTGCAGCGTGAAGGACAACGGCATCGGCATTCCGCAGGAGGACGCGGAAAAGGTGTTCGACAGGTTCTATCGCGTGGATAAGGCGCGCAGCCGCGAGTCCGGAGGCACGGGCCTGGGCCTTTCCATAGCGCAGGAGATAGTGGTCAGACACGGCGGAAGGATAGAGCTGCAGAGCCGCCTGAACAAGGGTACGAGGATAACGATGTGGCTGCCCGTGGAGGGGCCGAAGGATGCGTGAGCCGGGTAAGAAGCGCGGATTATCTCGCCGCGCCGTAGGATTGCTGCAGGACGCGGTTATCGTGATACTGGTCGCGGTGGCGGTGCTGCTGGCGACAAGCGGAGGCACCCTTGACCTGAGCGGCAAGCTGGACCAGGCGGTGCAGGGCAATTCCAGCCCAAACGGCGCGGGAGGCTATTCGGAGGCTGCAAAGCCCCTGAGCTTCATGCTGACTCCGGAAACGGGCGTTCACTGCTCGGTCATGTATGACGGAGACGCCCTGGAGCTGGCGTATGAGCGGTATTCGACGACGCTCGCAGAGGCGCTGGGTTCCTCCGGGGCGCCGGAGAAGATAGACTGGGAAAGCTGGGAGTCGGCGCTGCACGGCACAGGAATATACTTTGACTATTACGGCGATTTCCAGCTCTCCATACTGGCGATCTGGCTCGGGACAGAGATAACCGGAGAAGCGGCAGGACATAGCGCAAGGCGATTTTGCCTTTCTGTCGAGGGAGATGACGTATACCTGTACTACATCCGTGAGCGGGGCACATATTCAGCCTACCGCTGCGAGACTGCGGTGCCGGCGAGCCAGCTCATGTCCCGGCTCGTGGAGTGCAAGCCTAACGGAGCGGAGTTCAACTTTGAACTGGACCGCCCTTACTACGGCGTGGACAGCTATTCGATAATCGTGCAAGGAGATCTGAGACTGCCGTCGGTGTCCTCGGAGAACTCACTGTATTCGGCAAACACGAACGAGCTCATGAGCACGCTGGGGATGAACCCATATCTTGCTCTCAGCTATCCGGAATCGGACGGCGGCAGTGTCATGATAGAGGGAGAGGCGACCCTGCGCCTGGGCGCGGACGGGGAGCTGCGTTTCAGCCGACGAATAACCGATGAAGAGGGCGACGTTGCACGCCTTTCGCCGTCGGACGCTATTGAATTTGCCAGAAGGCTTGTGGACGATATGGCTGGGAACAGCTGCGGAGAAGCGGAGCTGTGGCTGAGTTATGCATATTTTGACCGGGAGAGCGAGGAATACACTTTCCGTTTCGACTATGTTCTGAACGGCTTGCCGGTCAGCATATCCGGACGCGAGAGCGCAGTGGAGCTGCATATACGAGGCAAAACGGTGAGTTATGCCAGTATACTCTTCAGATCTTACTCCACGACCGGGGCTATGGAGACTCCTCTGCCCGCATATCTTGCCCTGACACTGGTGGAGGCTGACGGGGGCGGAGAGCCTGTCCTCAGCTATTCGGATGACCTCGAGCGTGTCAAGATAGACTGGATAAGGTAGGCAGTATGGACTCGATCAAAGTCAAAAACTTCATAATTCTGGTGCTCGTGATAGTGAACACCGTACTGCTGGCAGTCATACTCACAGACAGCGCGCGGGGGACGGAGCTCAGACGGGAAGCTGTCGAAGGCGCTGTACAATTGCTGAGCGAATATGGCATCAGCGTTTCAGATGACGCGCAGCTTGGCGAGCGTAGTCTGAGCGTATATACTGTCACGCGCAGCGAAGAGAGCGAGCGCGCGACGGCGGAGGCGCTTTTGGGCGAGGTCAGCATGACGGACCGCGGCGGCGGCATCATGTACTATAGCAGCCCGATGGGAGAAATGACTTTCAGGGCCACCGGCGGTGTGGACTTGCAGTATTACGGCATCACCGCCCCGAAAAGCGACGACCCGGAAAAGACGGCGCTGGAGATGGCAAAGAAACTGGGAGTGACCGTCCAGAACTCGGAGGACAGCGTGTCGGTCAGCGTGAAAGAGGACGACTCGACAGTCGTAGAGGTGTGCTGTTCCTTCATGGGGGCGCAGGTAGTGAATTGCCGGCTGAGCTTCACATTCAAATATGGCAAGCTCCTGAGCCTGAGCGGTACTAGGCCGCTCAGCGAAGTCACGTCCGAGAGCATGACAAATGTCATCGACGTGCCGACCGTGCTGATGCGTTTTATCGAGCTGACGCAGGAAAAAGGCCATGTTTGCAGCGTGCTGGAGCAGTTGGAGCTTTGCTTTTTGCAGAGTTCATCGGCCTCCGGCGGCGGCAGCCTGAGTCCGGTGTGGCGCATTTCAACGGACACGGGCGACTTCTATATCAATGCTCAAACAGGGAAAGAGGAGTCGGTCAGCTAATGCGCTTGAATAATTGGCAGCCATGTGTTAAAATGACATGTTAGTATGGCGTCCGAAGGGATAAAATATCTGTAAACTCTATCCGGCGGCACGCGCGTGGCGCCCACGGAAGGTGAGATTATTTGGATAAATATGTAATCAAGGGCGGCAAGCCTTTATATGGCGAAGTGGAGGTAAGCGGCGCAAAAAACGCTGCCGTGGCGATAATCCCGGCTGCCCTGATGGTCAACGGGACCTGCCGCCTGGAGAATATACCCCAGATAAGCGACGCGGATATGCTCATGACGATCCTCGAGCACCTGGGCGCGAAGATAAAGCTCGTGAACAGGAATGCTGTGGATATCGACTGCACGGACGTCCGGTATACGGACGCGCCGTATGACCTTATGCGCAAGATCCGCGCGTCCTACTATCTTATCGGCGCAATGCTGGGGCGTTTTGGAGCCGCAAAGACGACGATGCCCGGCGGCTGCAACTTTGGAGTAAGGCCCATAGACCAGCACATCAAGGGCATGACCGCGCTGGGCGCGGATGTAGAGGTATCGGGCGGCTTCGTCTATGCCAAAGCGATAGACGGCAAGCTGCACGGGACGCGGATATATCTGGACAAGGTCTCCGTGGGAGCAACGATGAATATAATCCTGGCGGCGTCCATGGCGCGCGGCAGGACTGTCATAGAAAACGCGGCCAAGGAGCCGCATATCGTCGACTTGGCGAACTTTTTGAACTCGATGGGCGCGGATGTGCGCGGCGCGGGTACCGATTCCGTCAAGATAAACGGCGCGGATAGTCTCCACGGCGGGACGTATACGATAATCCCGGACCAGATAGAGGCCGGGACGTATATGGTCGCTGCGGCGGCGGCGGGCGGCGAGGTCAAGATAAACAACGTCATACCGCGCCACCTCGAGTCCATCTCCGCCAAACTGCGCGAGATGGGCGTCACGGTCATCGCGGGCGAGGACTCGGTGACGGTCAAGAGCTCGGGCAGGCTACGCAAAGTAAATATAAAGACCATGCCGTATCCCGGCTTCCCGACGGATATGCAGCCGCAGTTCGCGGCGGCGCTTTGCCTTGCCGGCGGCATGAGCACAATAACGGAGGGCATCTACGACAACCGCTTCAAATACCTGACGGAGCTGCGCAAGATGGGCGCACAGGTGCAGGTAGACGGGCGTACCGCTCTCATAGAGGGCGTGGACAAGCTCTGCGGCGCACCCGTGGCTGCCTGCGACTTGCGCGCGGGCGCGGCGATGGTCATTGCCGGCCTCAGCGCCGAGGGGACGACGGAAGTCGAGGACGTACACTATATCGAGCGCGGCTATGAGAACCTCGTCGGCAAGCTGCGCGGCCTGGGCGCGGACATCGCGCTTGTCCACTCCCCGGATGAGCCTGAGAGGGTCAAGGCGGCGAACGCGGGCTGAGATGCGGATATCTGTTTTTGCCAGCGGCTCCACCGGCAACTGCACTCTGGTGCAGGCGGGCGGAGAGCGGCTGCTGATCGACGCGGGCATTTCGCTCCGGCGCATGTGCGCGTTCCTGGCGGGGGAGGGGATTTCCCCCTCGGAGCTGAGCTGCGTGCTCATCACACACGAACACACCGACCACATATCCGGCCTCGACATGCTCACAAAAAAGCACGGGACCAAGGTCGTGGCGCCCAGGACCGTGGCGGCGCGGCTGAGGGGAATGTTGCCCGGCGTCGAGGACTACATAGAGGTTATCAGGGCGGGGGAGAGTTTCCACATAGGTGAGGCCGAAGTCCGCGCCTTCCGCACCCTGCACGATACGGACGAGAGCGTGGGCTACAGGATAGAGGCTGAAAGCAGCTTTGGCCTGTGTACGGACCTCGGCTGCCTGACGGACGAGGTGCTTGAGGCGATGTCGGGCGTGGAGCTGGCGGTCATTGAGTCCAACTACGACGAAAGGATGTTGTGCGACGGGCCGTACCCCGTGTATCTGAAACGCAGGATACTTTCCGGACACGGGCATTTGTCCAATGATGAGGCTGGAAAACTGGCGGTCCACTTGGCGCGCAACGGTGCCCAAAGCCTGATACTGGGCCATCTGAGCCGGGAAAATAACCGGCCGGAGCTGGCGCTGAACGCCGTAAGGACCGCGCTCAGGGAGGCAGGGGAGAACCTGCGGCTCGCTGCCGCGCCGCCCTTAGGAGTTGTGCGCATGGAGGCGCTGGAACGATGCCGGGCCTGACGTTTATTTTTGTCGGCAGGATGCGGGAACGGCATTATACCGCAGCGTTCGAGGAATACTTCAAGCGGCTCGGCGCTTTTGGGAAGCCGGAGCTCAGGGAGATAGCAGAAGAGCGCCTCCCGGAGCAGCCCTCCGAGCGCGAGATCGCTCAGGCGCTCAAACGTGAGGCTGCGGAGATACTCAAGGCCGTGCCGAAGGGCGCTTATACAGTCGCGCTTTGCGTGGAGGGCAAGGCAATGTCCAGCGAGGAGCTTGCTCAAGCCCTCGAAGGGCAGGCAAGGCTCTGCTTTATCATCGGCGGCTCGTTTGGACTGGACGAGTCTGTTAAAGCTGCCGCGGACCTGCGGCTTTCGATGTCAAGGATGACCTTCCCGCATCACCTTGCTCGGGTGATGCTTGCGGAACAAGTCTACAGGGCGTTCACCATCCAGAACGGCGGACGCTATCACAAGTGAGGGGGATACAGTCAGTGGAGGGGCACAAGCTAGACTGGGCACGCGATTTGCCCGGAAAAATGGCAAAAAGATGGCCGAAGGACGAGAATGGGGAGTATGTCGCCGCGGCGTTTCTGACCACCTGCTCCCAGCTCGACATGGGCGACGCCATCGTTACTGGGATGCTGGACTCCTTTGACATCCCGTATGTTAAGAAATTCCCGCATTACGGCGGTTTTGGCAATCTCATGCTGGGCGTGAGCGCGGAGGGACTGGATATCTTCGTGCCGGAGACTATGCTTGAGGACGCTAGGAACATACTTGAAGGAGAGTCAGAAGATGAAGAGGAGCTATAAGGAAGAATACCAGTATTGGCTGGACAGCCCCGCGCTCGGCGAAGAGGAGTGGAAAGAGCTCTCTTCGATAGCCGAGGACGAGAAAGAGATAGAAAGCCGCTTCTTTGCGCCCCTGGAGTTTGGCACGGCCGGCCTGCGCGGCGTGATGGCTACCGGGCTCAACAGAATGAACATCCACGTCATCCGCTGGGCCACCCAAGCCTTTGCAACAGTCGTCAAGGCCGAGGGCGAGGAGGCCTGCAAGAAGGGCGTGGTCATCTGCTACGACTGCCGTCTCAACAGCGAGAAGTTTGCCCGTGAAGCCGCGGGCGTGATGGCCGCCAACGGTATCCGTGTGCGCATCTTCGACGCGCTGCGGCCCACGCCGGAGCTTTCCTTCGCCGTTATCCACTACGGCGCCACGGCGGGCATTAACATCACCGCCAGCCACAACCCGAGAGAGTATAACGGCTACAAGGTCTATTGGTCCGACGGCGCTCAGCTGCCCCCGCAGCACGCCGCTGCCGTCGCTGAGGAGATGTCGAAGATAGACATTTTCCACGACGTGAAGCGCCTGAGCTTTGACGAGGCCATGGCTTCCGGCCTGGTCGAGGTAATAGGCGCTGAGACTGACGAGACCTTCCTCGAGAATGTCATGGCCATGTCGATAAACAAGGCCGTGGTCGAGAAGGTCGCGGACGAGTTCAAGATAGTCTATACGCCCTTCCACGGTGCGGGCTACAAGCTGGTGCCGGAGGCGCTGAAGCGCCTGGGCGTCAAGCACCTGTACGCCGAGCCGAAGCAGATGGTCATAGACGGCAACTTCCCGACTGTCGTCAGCCCCAACCCGGAAAACCCGGAGGGCTTCTACCTGGCGGTGGACCTCGCCAAGCAGGTCGGCAGCGACCTCATCATCGGTACCGACCCGGATTCGGACCGCGTCGGCACGATGGTCCGCGGCAAGGACGGGGAGTACAGGACGATAACCGGCAACCAGATGGGTGTCCTGCTGCTCGACTACATCATCACCGCCAAACGCGAGACAGGCACCCTGCCGAAGAACGCCGCCTTCCTCAAGACTATCGTCACGACGAACATGGGCCGCGAGATAGCTGAGAAGAACGGTGTCCACGTGGACGAGACCTTCACCGGCTTCAAGTTCATGGCCGAGAAGCTGGCCGAGTACAAGCGCGACAACAGCTATGAGTACATCCTCGCCTACGAGGAGAGCTACGGTTACATGATGGGCGACTATGTCCGCGACAAGGACGCGGTCACGGCCTCCATGATGATAGCCGAGATGGCAGCCTACTACTTCTCCAAGGGCATGACCCTCGCGGACGCGTTGCAGGGCCTGTATGAGAAGTACGGCTGGTTCATGGAAAAGACCCTGAACCTTGTAATGCCCGGCCTGGACGGCCTGGAGAAGATGAAGCAGCTGATGGCAAGCCTCAGGGCGAAGCCCCCGCGCGAGATCGGCGGGGCGGTGGTCATGGGCATGCGCGACTACCAGAGCGGCACAGTCTCCGTCGCGGAGCTGGGTGTCGTCGGCAAGACGCATATCGCGGGCTCAAACGTGCTCTACTTCGAGCTTGAGGACGGCACTGCCTTCATAATCCGACCCTCCGGCACCGAGCCGAAGATCAAGGTCTACATTCTCGCCCAGGGCTCGGACAGCGCGGACTGCGAGAGCAGGGTCGCAAAATATACCGAGTACGCGGAGAGCCTCAAGAGCTGACAAATGAAAGAATATCTGAAAATCCTATGGGCCTTCATGAAAGTGGGGGCCCTTACCTTCGGCGGGGGCTATGCAATGCTGCCCATCCTGCAGAAGGACATAGTCGAGCGCTACGGCTGGGCCAGTGAAGAGGAGATCATGGATTACTACGCCATGGCCCAGTGCCTGCCCGGCATAATCATGATCAACACCTCCGCCTTCATCGGCCGGAAGCACAAGGGTACGCTCGGAGGCATAGTCGCGGGAGTGGCCTCCGCTCTGCCCAGCCTCATCATAATAACCGTCATCGCCATGTGCCTGAACGCCTTTGCGGACTACCCCGTTGTGAAAAACGCCTTTGCCGGCATCCGGGTATGCGTCGTCGTGCTCATCGTGAACGCCGTGGTGAAACTGTGGAAGAGCGCCATAGTGGACTGGATGAGCCTCGTATTCATCTTCCTGCCTGTGTGCGCGCTCTCGCTGTTCACGAAGATATCTCCGGTCATCCTCGTCGTTGCGGCGGCGGTGCTCGGCATCCTGTTCAGCCTTCTCAAATGGCACAGGTCCGGAAAGGAGGCGGGCAAGTGAAAGAACTGCTGCTGTTCTGGGAGTTCCTCAAGATCGGCCTCTTTTCCGTAGGCGGAGGCATGGCCACGCTGCCCTTCCTCTATGACCTGTCCGACAGTACGGGCTGGTTCACACATGCCCAGCTCGCGGATATGCTTGCTGTCAGCGAGTCTACGCCGGGGCCGGTGGGTATCAACATGGCCACCTACGTCGGCTATACAGTAGGCGGATTCGGCGGGGCGCTGTTGGCAACCTTGGGCGTGATACTGCCCGGCACTGTGATAGTGCTCATAATCGCCAGTATGCTGGACAAGTTCAGGGGCAACAAATATGTGGATGCCGCATTTTACGGCCTGCGCCCGGCTTCGACGGGCCTCATCGCCGCGGCGGGCGTCTCCGTCGTGAGCATCGCGCTGCTCAATACGAGCCTCTATGCAGCAACGGGGAACCTGCTGGACCTCATATCCGTCAAGGCGGTCATACTCGCCGCCGTGCTTTGGGTGCTGACGAACCTGGTGAAGCCGACGAAGAAGCTCCATCCCGTCGTGTTCATAGCGGCGTCCGCGGTCGTGGGGATAGTGTTTTCCTTCGCCGGGGCCTAGAGTGCAAGCGGAGCCAGGACGAGAACCAGAACAAAAGAGAATACCGCACTCATGCACCGCCCGGCAAAATGCCGGGCGGTATTCATTTCCCCAACGACGGCGGAGGTCTGGAAATGCACGGAGAGTCCGCCCCAGCCGATGATCAGAGCGCAGAGCGCGAGGTTCAGCGGCGTCACCGCGAGGCCGCGCATGGCGCCTACGCCCCCACCGAGTTCAAAAAAGCCCACCATGAGCGCACGGGCTGCGGAGATCTCAAGTCCGGTGGCCTGTGATAGGTCGAGCGCGAGCGAGGGCAGAAAGCCCACCGCGTCCAGAACGGCGACGACGACGCCGAAGGCCACGACAAAGCCGCAGACGTTCAGCATATTCCGCACGGAGGCCAGGACGGCGGCAGAGAGCGCGCCCTCACAGATGGGGGAGAGCTCGGGCCGGGTGAAGGAGCGGCTGCGGTGTCCGAAGGATAGCAGTAGCCCGGAAAGCAGCGCGGCGAGGATGTGGCAGACGTACAGCAATATGCCGGCCCTCGCGGAGCCGAACACACCCGCGCCCGCGGCTCCAAGCATGAAGGCCGGGCCGGAGTTGTTGCAGAAGCCGAGGAGCCGCTCGCCCTCGGCCCTGGAGAGCTCGCCGCGCCGCACCAGACCCGCGACCGAGGCTGCGCCGAGCGGGTATCCGGCCATGAGTCCCAGGACGAGCGACGCGCAGCCGGGACCCGAGACGCCGAAGAGCCGAGACATCAGCGGTGCGGCGAGCCTGCCGAGCCGAGAGGGCAGGCCCAGCTCCTGGATGAGCGCGGATATGACGAAAAAGGGGAAGAGCGAGGGTATCAGTACCTCGGCACAGAGCGCGAGCGAGCGCCTTGCACCGTCCATGGCCTCCGCTGAGCAGGTGATGAGCGCAAGCGCGGCGGCGACGGCGGCGAGTGCCGCGAGAGCGGAGCCGCTTTTTTTCATGTGACCGCCTCCCGAAAAAACTTGTCTCAGAATTATATTTGCGGTCGGGACATAAAATCACTTTACGGGGGTGATGTTATGCCCGGCAAGGGCTTCCGGGAGGAGATTGCAGACAGGTTGGAGCTTCCGGCGGGCGCGGCGGGGCTTGTGAAGCTGACGGTCATGGGCCGGAGCCGCGCGCTGATCGAGGACCACCGCGGGCTCGCGGGCTACACCGGTCAGCGTATAGACGTGAACGTGGGCAGAGGCCGCCTTGTCATACACGGCGAGGCGCTCAGGCTCAAGGCGATGGACAGAGAGGCCCTGTTGGTCACGGGGCGTATACTCTCGGTGGAATTTGAATGAGGCCGCCGCGTTTCATGCTGCGCGGCAACGTGTGGCTGGAGGTGCAGGGCGCAGAGCCCTCTCGCTTTCTTAACCGACTGGCGGAGGCGGGGCTGGCGTTCTGGGATGCGGAACCGGAGGACGACCTCACTTTGCGCTTGGCTGTGAGGACCAGGGACCTCGAGGCGGCGAAGAGCCTTGCGGCGCGCTGCCAGTGCACCGTGACGCCGCTGAAGCTGCGCGGCGTGCCGGCGGTGAGACGGAAACTGCGCCGGCGCGTGACGCTTATGGCGGGGCTGGCGGTTTGTTTTGCGCTGCTGGCGCTTTCAAGCCTCTTCGTCTGGGACATAGAGGTGGCGGGCAACGAAAAACTCACAAAAGGCGAGATCCTGCGCGCCCTGGCGGAGAGCGGCGTGAAGCCGGGCTCGTTTTGGCCTTCCTGGTCGGCGGACACGATAAAGAACGAGGTAATACTCAGATTGCCGGAACTGGCCTGGGTGGGCGTGAGCGTGGACAGCTCGCGCGCGACGGTGCGGGTCAGGGAGCGGGACGAGGCCCCGGAGCTGCGCGACAACGACGAGCCTCATTCGGTGACCGCGCGAAAAACGGGCATAATAGAGAACATACAGGTCTATCTGGGCGCTCCTCTGGTGCAGGCCGGGGACGCGGTACTGGAGGGCGAGACGCTGGTCACGGGCCGCGTGGAGAGCGGGCTCGGTACGGTGCGCTATGTCCATGCCTCGGCCAAGGTGGAGGCGCGCACATATTACGAACTCACCGCAGCTGCTCCGCTAGTCGCAAACAGGATGGTGGAGCGTTCTGGCCATACGCGCTGGGCGCTGGTCCTGGGCGGCGGGCGGCTGAACCTCTACCTCGGCGGCTCCGAACTGCCGGAGGGCTGCACGAGGGAGACGACGCAATACAAACTTGAGTGGCCGGGCGTCTTTAGTTTGCCCGTAGCACTTGTGCGGGAGCAGATTTTGGAGTATGATGTTATAGCTGAAACTGTGGACAGAGATGAGCTGGAGGAGAGACTGCAGCTCAGGCTTTCGGAAGAACTGGAACGCCTGCTGGGCGACAGGGGAGAGGCCCTGTCCCAGACCTGCAGCGCGAGCGAGAGAGGCGGCATGTTGTATGTGACGCTACGTGCCGAGTGCCTGGAGGACATCGCCGTAGAGACCAGGGCGGAATAGATACGAGGTGTACAAATGATAGAGAGAACCCTGCCTATAGACAGGATGGAGAACGTAATAAGCGTGTTCGGGTCCTTTGATCAGAACCTGCGCATAATCGAGACGGAGCTGGGCGTCCGTGTGACGGACCGGGACGACCAGCTCCGCATAAGCGGTGAAGCCGAGGACGTCATGGCAGCGGAAAAGGCGATAAACGGCCTTTTGCAGCTGGCCTCGCGCGGCGAGGCGATAGACGCACAGAACGTGAGGTATATATTGAAGCTCGTGTCCGAGGGCAGGGAGGCCAAGATCTCCGAGCTCTCCGGGGACGTTGTTTGCATAACGGCAAAGGGCAAGCCGATAAAGGCCAAGACCCTGGGTCAGAAGGCCTATGTGGACGCGATGAATAAAAATACGATCACGCTCGGCATCGGACCTGCCGGTACGGGCAAGACCTACCTCGCCGTGGCGGAGGCAGTGGCGGCGTTCAGGTCGGAGAAGGTGAACAGGATAATCCTCACGCGCCCTGCGGTGGAGGCTGGTGAGCGCTTGGGCTTCCTCCCCGGCGACCTGCAGAGCAAAGTGGACCCCTACCTGCGGCCCCTCTACGACGCGCTCTTTGAGATGCTTGGGCCGGAGACGTATAACAAGTACCTCGAGCGCGGCAACATAGAGGTCGCGCCGCTGGCATATATGCGCGGCAGGACGCTGGACGACAGCTTTATCATACTCGACGAGGCTCAGAACACCTCGCGCGAGCAGATGAAAATGTTCCTCACGCGCATAGGCTTCGGCTCGCGGGTGGTCATCACCGGCGACGTGACGCAGATAGACCTTCCGGGGGACAAGGTCTCGGGCCTGAAGGAGGCGATGCGCGTCCTCAAGGGCATAGACGACATCGCCATCTGCAAGCTCACCGGCGCGGACGTCGTGCGCCACGAGCTGGTGCAGAAGATAATAGAGGCCTATGAAAAGGACGAAAAACGCCGCAATCCCCCGCCCAAGCTCGACCCTGCGAAGTTCAAGAGGAAGAAATGAAGGATAGGGAGATAATAAAGCAATATTACGACGCCGCTCCGCAGGAGGAGTGGGCGCGGCTGGAGCAGAACCCCTGGGAGTTCCGTATAAACTGCGTCTGGTTTGACAGGTATATTCAGCCCGGAGAACGTGTGCTGGACCTTGGCGGAGGTCCGGGGCGGTATTCTATCCACCTCGCCAAGCGTGGGGCGGAGGTCACGCTCGTAGACCTTTCCGATGGGAATGTCGAGCTTGCAAGGGAAAAGGCTCGGGAGGAGGGCGTGATGATAGAGGCCCGGCAGGGTGACGCGCTTGACGCGGCCTCGCTGCCCGAGGGGCCTTTCGACCATGTGCTCTGTATGG
This sequence comes from Clostridiales bacterium, assembly GCA_004553625.1. Classification (GTDB taxonomy): domain Bacteria; phylum Bacillota; class Clostridia; order Oscillospirales; family Oscillospiraceae; genus Scatomorpha; species Scatomorpha merdavium. The sequence goes on from SFKX01000006.1 coordinate 17,035, forward strand.
GTCCGCTTTACCACCTGCTGGCGCGGGAGGAGCGGCTCAAGGCGATAGAAAACTGCCTTGCGAGGCTCCGGTCCGGCGGGAAGCTGTACGCGGCTTTCATCTCGATATACTCGGACATGATCTACCGCCTGGGCAGACTCGACAGCTGGCCGGAGGGCATACTGGGCATAGACGGCAGCGAGGCCGAGCGCAAGTATTACGCAGCGCTCAGGGCTGGTGGAGAGTATGCGGGCGACGCATTCACAAGGGCTTATTTTACGAACCCGGAGCAGATACTGCGCCATTTCGAGGGCTTTCCGCTGCGGCAGCTGCATCTGCTGGGCAGTGAGGGCCTGCTTGCCGCGAGGCAGGGCTGGTTCACGCTCAATGAAGAACAGCGGGAGGCCTGGCTGCGGCTGTCCCTGGATGTCTGCGAGAAGCCGGAGTTCTTGAGCTGGTCTGAGCACCTGCTGTACATAGGTGAAAAGCTGCGGTAGGTGTTGGGCTCGCACAAAAAGTTTCCCCCTGTGCGAGGGAGACTGTCGGCGGAGCCGACTGAGGAGCAGCTCTGGACCCTGCCGCCTTTCGAAAAAACGGTAAAAACTTCAAATGCGCGCTTTTCTCGCGCACCATGCACCGGGAGGACAGACATATGACACTTGAAGAAGCCAGAAGAAACCTCAAAGACCTGGAACTGCGTGAGTTCGCATACAACCACGCGGCGGGGATGTTGTATTTTGACGGCGTCACGGCGGCGCCGAAGGGGACATACGTCTCACGCGGAAAGACGCTCTCGGTGCTGAATGAGGAGATATACAAACTCTCGAGCAGCGAGGCCGCGCATGAAACGCTGAAGGTGCTCGCGGAGCACATGGACGAGCTCACGGAGCCCGAGCGCCGCCTGGTGCAGCTGCGCGAGAAGGCGCTGCGTTTCCGCAGCCGTGTGCCGATGGACGAGTATGTGGCATATCAGGAGCTGCTCAACGAGGCGGCCACCGTCTGGCGCGAAGCCAAGGGCAGGTCTGACTTTGCAATGTTTGAGCCCTTGCTGCAAAAGATTGTTGAGGCCAGCCGCCGCTTTGCCGCGCTGGTTGAGCCGGAGAAGGACCCCTACGACTTCTGGCTCGACAACTACGAGGAGGGCATGACCCAGGAGTTCTGCGACAAGTTCTTTGCCAAACTGCGCGAGAAGCTGGTGCCGCTCATAGCCCGGGTCGGCGCGGCGGAGCAGCCGGATACGTCGCTGCTGGACGTCCGCTTCCCGCTGGACAAGCAGGCTGAGCTCTCGGCCTGGCTCATGCGCTTTCTGCGTCTCGACCTCGACCGCTGCGGCCTGACGACGACGGAGCACCCCTTCACGATAGACTTTTCACGGCACGATGTCCGGATAACGACGAAGTATTATGAAAACGCCTTCGCGTCGTCCATGTTCAGCGTCATACATGAGGGCGGACACGCGCTCTACGAGCTTGGTACGTCGGAGGACTACGCTTTCACGCAGCTTGGACGCGGCGTGTCCATGGGCGTACACGAGAGCCAGTCGCGGTTCTATGAGAACATAATTGGCAGGTCGAAGGCCTTTTGCTCTCTGGCCTGGCCGGAACTTGTGAAGCTCTGCCCGGAACTTGGGCGATATGACGCGGAGCAGTTCTGGCGCGCAGTGAACTCGGCAAAGCCGGGACTCATCCGCATCGAGGCGGACGAGCTCACCTACAGTTTGCACATCATGGTGCGTTACGAGCTCGAGCGGGCGCTGCTCCACGGCGAACTGGAGGCAAAGGACTTGCCCTCGCATTGGAATGAGCTTTACAAAAAATATCTCGGCGTGGACGTGCCGGACGACGCGCGCGGGGTCCTGCAGGATTCGCACTGGTCCGGCGGGCAGCTCGGCTACTTCCCGAGCTACGCGTTAGGCAGCGCCTACGGGGCGCAGCTGCTGGCGCAGATGCGAGAGAGCGTGGATGTGGACGCCGCCGTCGCCTCGGGCGATATCTCGCCGGTGAACTCTTGGCTGTGTGAACGCATCTGGAAATACGGCTCGCTCAAAAAACCCTCGGAGCTCATCCGCGGGGCGTTGGGCGGCGAGTTCGACCCGAGCTACTATACGGATTACCTCGAGGCGAAGCTGTGCGAGGTGTATAGGCTCTGATGGATGTGAAGATCATGCTCAGCCGCTCGAGGCCCGGCCTCGGCCACAATGAGGCACGGCGGCTGATACAGCGGGCGATATCCGCGGCGCTCCGGGAGGAAAAGGTCCCGGACGATTGCGAAGTCAGCGTCCTGCTGACGGACAATGAGGGCATTCACGAATTGAACCGCGATTACCGTGGCGTGGACAGGCCCACGGACGTGCTGAGTTTCCCGGCAAATGAGCTTTCACCCGGGGAGTTTGACGCGGACCTGTGCGAGAGAGACCCGGAGACGGGGCGGGTGTTCCTCGGTGACATGGCGATTTCCCTGGAAAAGTGTGAGGCGCAGGCCGAGGAGTTCGGACACAGCTTTGAGAGAGAGCTGATGTACCTGACGGTCCACAGCACGCTCCACCTGCTCGGCTACGACCATGTGGACGAGGCGGAGATGAAGCGCCAGATGCGCGGGAGAGAGGATGTAATAATGTCAAGGCTCGGTATCTGAGCCTTTTGGGGAGAAAGAGAGAGGTATGAAAAAGGGTTCCGCCGCCGTGCTCCTAAGCTATGTGCTCTGGGGCGTATTTCCGATTTATTGGAAGCTCCTTGCAGACGTGGACTCCGTGTATGTGCTGTGCTGCCGCCTGGTGTTTTCGCTGTGCGTCAGTCTGGTCGTGGTGCCGCTCTGCGGCAAGTGGGGAGATGCGATGCGCGTCCTGAAGGACAGACGGCTCCGGCGTTATATGCTGGCCTGCGGGCTGTTCATCAGCTTCAACTGGGGAGCGTTCATCTATTGCGTGGCATCCAACCGGGTGCTGGACGCGAGCTTGGCATACTATATCAATCCGATACTGGCCATACTTGTCGGTTTCATCGTGTTCCGCGAGAGGCTGAACGCCTCGCAATGGGTGGCGGTGGCGCTTGCCGCGGCGGGCGTAGCGGCGCCGATGGTGATGGAGGGCGAGTTCCCGCTGCTCGCGGTACTCATCGGCCTGTCCTTTGCCATCTACGGGGCGATAAAGAAAAAGGCCGACGTGGCGGGCGACGTGTCCACGTTCATAGAGGCCCTGCTGGTCTCGCCTATAGCCCTGGCCGTCATCGTGGTCATGGAGCTGAACGGCGGACCGGTGAGCACGGGCGTCATAGGAGGCTGGCGGCTCCTGCTGCTGCCGCTGGCGGGCGTCGTGTCCTATCTGCCGCTGTTCCTCTACTCGGCGGGGATACGGACTACCTCAATGTCACTTTCCGGTATACTCATGTACATAAACCCGACCTTGCAGCTGCTCTGCGGCGTCGTGCTCTATAACGAGACGATGAGTCCCGCCATGACCGTGGCCTTTGTCTGCGTGTGGCTTGCGACCATCGTGTTCGTCGCCGGCGGGGAGATAGCCAGAAGAAGGTCAAAAGCGGGGTGCAACAATGGATAAAAATGCAATGATAACTATAGCGGGCCGCCCGAACGTAGGCAAGAGCACGCTGACAAACGCGCTTGTAGGCGAGAATGTGGCCATAGTTTCGAACAAGCCCCAGACGACGCGCAACAGGATAACGGCAATAATAAACAGAGGCGATACCCAGCTCGTCCTCATGGACACGCCGGGCTTCCACCGGGCGCGGACGCGGCTGGGCGAGTACATGGATAAGGTCGTGCGCGAGAGCGTCGCGGACGTGGACGCCGTCGTGCTGGTCGTTGAGCCGATAGCCTCGCCAGGGCCGCAGGAGACGGAGCTCATAAAGCAGATACGCGCCTCGCGCTCGCCTGCTATACTGGCGATAAACAAGATAGACACGGTGGAAAAGCCGGAGCTCTTGTCGGTGATCTCCGCCTACGCACAGATACACAATTTTGACGCCATCGTGCCGATATCTGCAAAGAAAGGCGACGGGCTTGACGCGCTGATGTCGGAGATGGAAAAGTTTGCAGAGCCCGGGCCGCACCTGTTCCCGGAGGACATGTATACCGACCAGCCGGAAAAGCAGCTGTGCGCGGAGCTTTTACGTGAAAAGCTGCTCTGGTGCCTGGACAAGGAGGTGCCGCACGGCACGGCGGTGGAGATAACGCGCTTCCACGAGCGCGAGGACGGCGTCATAGAGATAGACGCAACTATCTACTGCGAGAAGGCCAGCCATAAGGGCATCATAATCGGCAAAAACGGCGCGATGCTGGGCAAGGTGGGCGAGATGGCGCGCAAGGATATAGAGTCCTTCCTGGACACAAAGGTTTTCCTCAAGACCTGGGTGAAGGTCAAGGAGAACTGGCGCGACTCCCAGCCGCTGCTGAGAAACTTCGGCTTCAGGGATTAAATATTCCCATATCTAAAGCGGCGCGGCCTGCAAAAACTATACCCAGAGGTGATATATCGTGAAGGATAACAGCTTCTGGGCGTTGTTCCGCGAGACTGGAGAGCCGCTCTTCTGGCTCCTGAGCCGTGAAAAGCGGGAGACAGAGAAAGATACGAAGCCTGAACGTGAAAAATCGGGCGAGGGGGCGGCAAGAAACTGACCGCCTCCTCGGGACTGAGAGGCGATACATATGTACCACACGACAAGGGGCCTCATCCTGCGCGAGGCCAAGTACAAGGAATCGGACAAGATACTCACCATCTTGACGGAGACCGAGGGCAAGATAACGGCAAAGGCGCGCGGCGTGGCGCGTGTGCGCAGCAAGCTCTCGGCGGCGACGCAGCTTCTGTGTTTTTCGGAGCTGACCCTCTTCGGCAACAAGGGCTATTGGACGATAAACGAGGCCACGACGGTGGAGCAGTTCCGCGGCCTGCGCAAGGACATAGAGCGCCTGGCCCTGGGCAGCTACATCGCGGAGCTGTTGGAGGCGGTCTCGGACGAGGACTGCCCGGAGCCGGAGATATTGCAGCTCGGCCTCAACAGCCTCTACGCCCTGGCCTCCGGGACCTATCCGCAGGAACTGGTGAAGGCGGCGTTCGAGCTGAGGCTCATGTGCCTTTCCGGCTACAGACCCGAGCTTGAGGGCTGCGCGAACTGCGGAAAAGTGGAGATGGAGTCTGGCTACATCGTCCCTGCCCACGGCGAACTCTACTGCGAGGACTGCCCGAGACCGGACGGCCTGCCTCTGGACGGGGCCGTCATAAAGGCCATGCGCTATATCGTGGACGCGGAACCGAAGCGGATATTTTCCTTCAGGCTCGACGCAGAGGCGCTGAAACGGCTGGGCCAGGTCTGTGAAGCCTATCTGCTCTACGAGCTGGACCGTGGCTTTGCAAGCCTCGACTACTACAAAAAGGTAAGGAAATAAAATGACACAATACGAGAAATCCGCCGCGACGCTGGAGCTGCCGGCGATACTCGAGATGCTCGCCAAGCGCGCCGTAAGCGACGCGGCGAAGGAGCGCGCCCTGGCGCTCTCGCCATCTACGGACAAGGCCACGGTCATCCGGCTGCTCGCCGAGACCAGCGCCGCGCGGGGCATGATGGTAAAGCGCGGAAGCCCCTCGTTTTCCGGCGTCAAGGACGTGCGGGCCAGCCTGTCCCGCGCCGACATGGGCGGCTGCCTGAATATACGCGAACTAATGGACGTTGCCGGCGTCCTCACAGCAGCAAGGCTCGCGCGCACCTACGCCGCGGGCGACGGGCGCGGAAACGAAAAGACTTGTATCGACGGGCTCTTCAATTCGCTCATAACGAACCGCTTCCTGGAGGACAAGATAACCGGCTCAATTGCGGGGGAGGACGAGCTTTCAGACTCGGCCAGCCCCGAGCTCGCGTCGATCCGGCGGCTCATACGTGCGGCGTCCTCGCGTGTGCGCGAGGCTCTGCAGAAGATAATTTCATCCCCGTCCTACGCAAAAGCGCTGCAGGACCCGATAATCACCACCCGTTCTGAGCGCTATGTCGTCCCGGTAAAGGCCGAGTTCAAGAACACCGTCCCCGGCCTGGTGCACGACGTCTCAGCCTCGGGCGCCACGCTGTTCATAGAGCCTATGGCGGCGGTGAAGGCAAATAACGAACTGCGCGAGCTCCGCGCAAGGGAGAAGGCGGAGATAGAGCGAATACTCATGGAGCTCTCCGCAGACTGCGCCGAGCATGCAGACGACATCTCGCGCGACTTCGGAATCCTCGTATCGCTGGACCTCATCTTCGCAAAGGCGAAGCTCAGCTATGAGTACGAGGGCATGGAGCCCGAGATCTCCGAGCGCGCTGTTGTGCTGCGCAAGGCCCGGCACCCGCTCCTGCCGAAGGATACGGCTGTGCCGATAGACCTGGAGCTGGGCGGCGAGTTTGATACGCTGGTCATAACCGGCCCGAATACCGGCGGCAAGACGGTGACGCTCAAGACGATCGGCCTGATGTGCGCAATGGCAGCCTGCGGCCTGCATCTGCCCGCGGCGGACGGGAGCTCTGTCCCGGTGTTTGACGCCGTCCTGGCCGACATCGGGGACGAGCAGAGCATCGAACAGAGCCTTTCAACGTTTTCCTCGCACATGTCGAACATAGTGCGCATACTTAATGAATGTGGCCCGAATACGCTCATTCTTTTCGATGAGCTGGGCGCCGGAACGGACCCGACGGAGGGCGCGGCTCTGGCCATATCGATCATCGAGTACGCGAGGAAAAGGGGCAGCGTCATCGCTGCGACGACGCACTACGCGGAGCTCAAGGTATACGCGACGACGGCGAAGGGCGTGGTCAACGCCTCCTGCGAGTTCGACGTGGCGACACTCCGGCCCACCTACCGGCTGCTGGTAGGCATACCGGGCAAGTCGAACGCCTTTGCGATATCCGAGCGGCTGGGCGTACCCGCGGAGGTCATAGAGGACGCGAAGAGCCGCGTCGGGACTGAGAGCGCGAGCTTTGAGGCGACGATAGAAAAGCTGGAGGCGGTGCGCCAGGCGCTGGAGCACGACAGGGACGAGGCGCAGAAAAAGCTGCGCGAGGCCGAGGAGAACCGAAAGGAGTCTGCAAAGCTCAAGATCGAGCTGACGATGCGCCTGGAAAAGGCGGAGCTCAAGGCAAAACGCGACGCGGAGCGGATAATCGCTGAGGCGCGCGAGACGGCAGAGGCCGCTTTTGAGGAGATAGACGAGATGCGGCGGCGCGCGAATGACGAGGAGGACCACCGCGCGGCGAACGAGGCCAGGGCGGCACTCCGGCGCAAACTCAACGAGGCGGAGGAGAGCTTCGCCGAGAAACCGGTCATGCCGGAGGAAAAGCGCGGTCCGACACGCCCGGCCGTCGTGGGCGACACGGTGGAGATCCTGTCGATGGGCGTGAAAGCGGAGGTCACGGGAATAAATAAGGACGGTTCGTTGAGCCTGAAAGCGGGCATAATGAATGTGACCGCCAAACAGGAGGAAGTCCGCGTCACAGAGAAACAGCCTAAGAAAAAGGCGGTAGTGTCCGGCGGAACGGCGAGTTTCCGCCAGGCGGCGGTGCCTGCGGAGCTGGATCTGAGAGGGATGGAGACGCTGGACGCCATCCCGGTAATGGAGCGGTATATAGACTCCGCGGTGATGGGAAAACTGCATAACGTGACTATCATACACGGCAAAGGGACGGGCGCGCTGCGCCAGGCGGTGCAGCAGGCGCTGCGGAAAAACAAGGCAGTGAAGTCGTTCCGGCTGGGCCGTTACGGCGAGGGAGAGACGGGCGTTACTGTGGTTGAACTGAAATAAATCCGGCTTATCACTCTTGCGGCTCTTGTTCTAAACAGAGAAATCGAGAAAAGCTGTTGACGTTTTGAATGAAATTTGGTATCTTAACATTGTATGACGCCTGAATTAACAGGCAGGGGTTGTGGAAGGAGTGGCTCTTAGTGATATCCAAAGAGGTAACAATAAACAATCAGGTAGGTCTTCACGCACGGCCCGCGACCTTCTTCATCCAGAAGGCCAACGAGTTCAAAAGCAGCATCTGGATCGAGAGGGATGAGCGCCGCGTCAACGCGAAGAGCCTGCTCGGCGTACTCTCGCTCGGTATCGTAAAGGGTACTGCCGTAAACATCGTGGCTGACGGTGTGGATGAAAACGAGGCTATCGCTACGCTGTCCGAGCTCATAGACTCTGATTTCTCCGAGTGATCCGCGCAACAAAGTAACTGCGGGGGCGTGTTCTGCACGCTCCCGCTTTTGCAGTTCAATAGAAAGGTGATCGTACCTTGAGCAGGAACAGGGCGATTTTTGAGATGCTCCTCTGCGCCGCGCTCTGGAGCATCGCGGGCATTTTTATAAAACTCATCCCGTGGAACTCCATCGTCATCGCGGGCATACGCAGCCTGATCGCGGGAGCGGTGATGTTCGTGTATATGCGCTATAAGCGCATAGGCTTCACGGCGGACAGGCGCAGTATGCTGGGAGGACTGGCGCTCTGCTGTACGCTGACCTGTTTTGTCGCCGCGAACAAACTGACGACCGCGGCAAACTCAATAGTTTTGCAGTTCACCGCGCCGATGTTTATTGTCGTGTTCTCGGTGCTGTTTCTAAAAAAGAAGTTCTCTCGCTCGGATATTTTTGCCGTTGTACTGACGATGCTGGGCATCTCGCTGTTTTTCTTTGACCAGCTCACGCCCGGACACCTGCTGGGCAACTGCGTGGCCATCGTGGCGGGCATGGCCTTCGCCGGCTACTATATGAGCCTGGAGGGCGCCAGCGAGAGCGAGCGCATGAGTGCGATACTCATGGCGCACGGGCTGACCTTCTGCGTGAGCATACCATTCATCGCGCTGGAGCCGCCGGAGCTCGGCGCGGCGCCGGTCATCTGCATATTTATCCTCGGCGTGGTGCAGCTCGGCATACCGTATGTGCTGCTGGGCCGTGCATCCGGCTCCTGCCCGCCGCTGGCATGCTCGCTGCTGGGCGCGGTGGAGCCCCTGCTGAATCCCGTGTGGGTGTTCATATTCGACGGCGAGGCCCCGGGCATGTGGGCGCTCATAGGCGGAGTGGTGGTCGTGGTCACGATAACGGTCTGGTGCGTGTACGGAGACCTGCGCGAAAAGGCGGAAAAGGCATGAACGAAAAATTGCCCGAGCTGCGGGAAAAGGCCAACCGCCTCCCGCTGCTGCCCGGTGTGTATATCATGAAAGACGCGCGCGGCGAGGTCATCTACGTCGGCAAGGCCAAGGCACTCAAGAACCGGGTGTCGAGCTACTTCCGCGGCGAGCACCTGCCGAAGGTCGCCGCCATGGCCGACAAGGTGGATGACTTCGACGTCATCGTCGTGTCCAGCGAGTTCGAGGCGCTGGTGCTGGAAAACTCGCTCATAAAGCGTCACAAGCCCTATTACAACATCCTGCTTAAGGACGACAAGGGCTATCCGTATATCCGGCTGGACAGCAAAAGCGAGTACCCGCGCTTTACGCTGTCGAACAAATACCAGAAGGACGGAGCGAGATATTTCGGCCCATTCGGCGGGCGTTCCGTTTCAAAGGACATAATAGATACGGTGTGCAAGGCGTTGCTGCTGCCGACCTGCACGCGCAAGTTCCCGCGTGACATCGGCAAGTCGCGGCCCTGCCTGAATTACCACATGGGCGCCTGCTCGGGCTGGTGCCTGGAGGGCCGTACGCCGGAGGAATACAGGGCGGCGATGGAGCACGCGGCGCTTATACTCAGCGGCAAGACCAAGGAGCTGACGGACGAGCTGAACCAGAAGATGCTTGCCGCCTCCGAGGACTGGAAGTTTGAGCTGGCCGCGTCCTATCGGGACAGGATACGCGCCATAGAGGGCCTTGGTAAGCGTCAGCGGGTCATATCGGCTGTGTACGCGGACACGGACGCTGTGGGCTTTTACCGGGGCGCGAAGAGCTGCTTTTCGGTGCTGCACTTCGTGGACGGCGACCTGGCGGCAAAGGACTTCGAGCTCATGGACGAGCCGCTCGAGGACGACGGTGAGGCCGTGTCCGGGCTCATACGCCAGTATTACTCCCAGCGCGGGGCCTGGCCGAAGTTCATATTGCTGCCCACTGAGGCGGAGGACGCCGCGGCGCTATCGCAGCTATTCACGGAGCAGGCTGGACACAAGGTGTCGGTCGAGACACCGAAGCGCGGCGACAGGCTGAGGCTTGTCGAGAGCGCGGTGACGAATGCGCGCGAGGAGGCAGAACGCGCCGCTACCAGCGCTCAAAAAGCGCTGAAAACGCTCGAATGGCTGCAAAAGACGCTTGAACTGCCGACGTCTCCTGAACGGATAGAGGCATTCGACGTGTCGAATCTAGGTTCTGAGGGCATAGTCGCGGCGATGACCGTGTTCGTACACGGCAGGCCGCTCAAAAGGGACTACAGAAAGTTCAAGATGAAAGAGATCGACGGCCCGGACGACTACGGCTCCATGCGCGAGGCGGTAGGGCGGAGATTTCAGCGTCTGATGGACGGGGACCTCAAGTTCTGCGAGGTGCCGGATCTGCTGCTCATAGACGGTGGCAGTGTCCACGCAGCGGCGGCGAGGGATACCCTGCGTGAGCTTGGGCTGGAGCTTCCAGTCTACGGCATGGTGAAGGACGACAAGCACCGTACCAGGGAGCTCACCTCGCCGGACGGGGCGGAGATCGGCATCAGCGGCAATCCGGCTGTGTTCGCCCTCATCGGCACGATACAGGAGGAGACGCACAGGTTCGCGATCGAGTACCAGAGGAGTCTGAGAACGGCGAAGCTGCACTCTGCGCTCGACGACATAAAGGGCGTGGGAGAAAAGCGAAAGACGGAACTGATGAAGCATTTCGGCACGATAAAGGCGATAAAGGCGGCGAGCCTTGAGGAACTGGAAAAGGCCGTGCCGAAGAATACGGCGAAAGCCGTGTACGAGCACTATCACGGAGGAGGCCGGGACGAATGAGGGTCATAACAGGCACAGCGCGGGGGAGAAAGCTCCGCGAGCCTTCGGGCATGGATATACGGCCGACGACGGACGTCGTGAAGGAGGCCGTTTTCAACATCATTCAGTTCGACATAGAGGGCCGGCGTGTGCTGGACCTTTTTGCCGGCACGGGACAGCTGGGAATAGAGGCGCTGTCTCGCGGCGCGGCGGAATGTGTTTTTGTGGACGAGAGCCGCGAGGCCGTCGCCATAGTCAAGGAGAACCTGGCGAAGTGCCGGTTTACCGCAAAGGTGGTGCAGGCGGATTCGATAGGCTATTTGCGCGGCGCGTGCAAGTTCGACATTATCTTCCTGGACCCGCCCTATGATTCGGACCTACTTGACAAATCGCTCGAAATAATTCAAAATGTTGACATACTGACCGAAGGTGGTATAATCGTGTGCGAAAGCAGGCGAGAAAAGTCCATGCCCGAGCTCAAACCGCCCTATGTCAGCGCGCTGACTCGTAATTACGGCAAGGTCAGGATAAGCGTGTATAAAAAGGAAGCGTGACCAATGAGCACTGCGATTTGCCCCGGCAGCTTCGACCCGATAACCCTTGGACACCTCAATATCATCAGGCGCGCATCGCGGATATTTGACCGCGTCGTAGTGCTTGTTATGTATAACAAGGCCAAGCCAAACCCCATGTTTTCGCTGGAGGAGCGCGTGGACCTCATCCTGCGCGTTGTGTCCCGGTTCGGGAATGTGGAGGTGGACACATATGACGGGCTGCTGGCGGAGTACGCGCGCCGTTACGAGGACGCGATAATCGTCAAGGGTTTGCGCGCCAGTACGGACTTCGAAAGCGAGTTCCAAATGGCACAGATAAACAAGACGATAAATCCTTCGCTGGAGACGATGTTCCTAACCTCGAGTGAGAAATATACATTTCTCAGCTCGTCCGTCGTGCGTGAGCTTGCAAGCTACGGCGCGGACTTGTCTGAGTTTTTGCCCAGAGAGATAATCAAAGACGTACTGGCTAGAGCAGGAGCGGGAGGAAGATAAGTAATGGATAACGAGGTCATGGATCTCATCGAGGCGCTGTATTCCATGGTATCGGAGGCATGGGGCGTACCCCTCGGCAACGACAAGTGCATAGTCGAGCGGGACAAGGTCCTCAATATGCTCGAGGATATCAAGGCGCAGCTGCCCGTAGAGCTTTCGGAGGCCAAGCGGTTGGTTTCCGCACGTGATGAGTTCATCGGCAACGCCAAGCGCGAGGCAGAGTCCATCAGGCGCGCCGCGGAAGAAAAAGCGCGGTCGATGGTCGAGGAGCAGGAGGTCGTCCGGATAGCGCGGGCCAGGAGCAGCGAACTCATGGCCACAGCCGAAAACCGGACCGCGGAGCTCCGCCGTCTTGCCAACGATTATGTTGACGATATCCTCCGCCGCACGGAGGAAACGCTGTCCACGGCCCTGGGCGAGATACGCAGCTCGCATAGCCAGTTCCGCTCCGCGGCGGGCGTGCCGGAGGCCCAGCCGGCAGCAGCACAAAGAAATAATTCCCAGTAACATCCGATAAACACTAGATATTGAAGGTTTTGGCGTCCATCCGAGAGGGTGGGCGCCAAATTTTGTGTTTTTATTCCACTAACCGCGTTTTGGGGGCGGCAAGCGGGAAAAAAGGACGCAAAAAAATATCAAAAAGCCCTTGCAATTTGAGGTGCGGGAAAATATAATATAGTCACCTGTGTGGGGCAAAGTGGTGGAAAGTGTGGTATTATCCCACAGTTTATGGCAGAAAGGGGCGGCCGGGCTTGACAGGCGAATATCAGCACTCTCTGGACAGCAAGGGCCGTCTGTTCATACCTGCAAAACTGAGGGACGAGCTTGGAGATACGTTTTACCTGACGGTTTCGGACGAGCGTTGCCTGCGGGCATACAGCGCGGAGAGCTGGCAGGGCTTTGTGGACCGGGTTAGGGCGATGCCCTTTGTGGACCGGAAGAAAATGCGGCCGTTCTTCGCCTGCGCGGCAAAGTGCGAGCTGGACGCGCAGGGAAGGGCGCTGCTGCCCCAGGGCCTGCGCGATTTTGCCGGTCTGACGAAAAACGTCGCCGTGATAGGCTGCGACGACCATGCGGAGCTTTGGGATAGCGAGGCCTGGGCGCCGGTCCATCTGGAAGAGACCACGCCGGAATACATCGCGGCTATGATGAAGGAGCTTAATTTCTGATGAACGGACACATTCCGGTGCTCCTTGAAGAGTGCATAAAATACCTGAACATAAAGCCGGACGGAGTGTATGTGGACGGCACCCTGGGTATGGGCGGCCACTCTGAGGCGATATTGCAGCGGCTGACTACGGGCAGGCTCATCTCGATAGACCGGGACGAGCTGGCGATAGAGCGCGCCGGCGAACGGCTCAAGGCATATTCCGAAAGGCTGACGATAGTCCACGGCAACTTCCGGGACCTGGATGAGATCTTGGACGAGCAGGGAGTAACGGCGGTGGACGGTATGCTGTTTGACCTTGGCGTGTCCTCGCCGCAGCTGGACGAGGGCAGCCGGGGCTTTTCGTATATGCTGGAAGCGCCGCTGGACATGCGCATGGACAAGGCGGACAACATCGACGCCTGGTTCATCGTGAACCGCTGGCCGGAAGAGAAGATCATGCGGATCCTGCGCGACTACGGCGAGGAGCGCCACGCAGCCAGAATAGCAAAGGCAATCGCCGCCCGGCGCGAGGAGAAGGAGATACAGACGACGACTGAGCTCGTGGAGGTCATAAAAGCGGCAATGCCTGCGGCGGCTCTCCGGGAAAAGCAGCACCCTGCAAAGCGGAGCTTTCAGGCGATAAGGATAGCTGTGAACGACGAGCTCGGCGCGGTAGCGGCGATGATGGACGCGGCTCCGGACAGGCTGAAACAGGGCGGCAGGCTCTGCGTCATCAGCTTCCACTCGCTTGAGGACAGGATAGTCAAAAACGCGATACACGCGCGTGAAAACGGCTGTACCTGCCCCAGGGAAGCGCCGGTGTGTACCTGCGGCTTTGTCCAGACACTGAGAAGCGTTACGAGAAAACCCATAACAGCTGGTGGAGAGGAACTTGAGCTGAACCCGCGGTCGAGAAGCGCAAAACTTAGAGTGGCGGAGAGAGTATGAAGCAAATCGTTTCCAACCCCAAACCGGAAGAGTACAGCGCGGCGCGCAAGCCGGAGACCGAGCGCAGGCACTACGGGCGAGGATGGTGCATAAACGTCCTGGCGGTCCTGGGCGTGGCGGCAGCTGTAATGCTGTGCGTAGCCTCGCTGCTGGCAAAGGCCGAGCTCACCAGACTGACGGCGGAAAGAGCCGAGCGTCAGGAGAACCTGCAGGCCCTCATGGATGAGCAGTCGCGCCTCGAGGCCGAATACGAGAGCCTTTACAGCCCGGGTGTTCTGGATGACTATGCACGTTGTACGCTGGGCATGAGGCCGATACAGCAGGACCAAATAGTAATAATTGAAGCGCCGCGTAGCGACTACGCAGTCGTATATGCGGACGAGGCGGAGAGCAAGAGCCTTTCGGAGAGACTTGCCGGGGCCGTGTCCTCCGTTTCGGAATATTTCGCGCAGGCCGGGGAGTAATATTATAGCGCGGCCCCTGCGCGAGTCCTGACGCAAACGCGCCCGCCGCAATCCAGATGCGGAGGCGAGGCGCATGACGGAAGGTTCAAACGGCCGCAGACCCGGCGGCGGGCCAAATAGAATGATGCTGCGCCGCACACTGTTTTTGCTATCGGTGTGCGGCATAGCCGCGTTTATAGTGCTTGCGGCGAAGCTTTATGACATCCAGATCGTCCATCACGACGAGTACGAGGCGGCAGCGATAGCGCAGCAGGTGCGCGAGACGACGGTGAGCGCCGCGCGTGGTACGCTGTACGACCGCAATGGACGCATACTGGCCATAAGCGCGGGCGTGGACACGATCTACATAAGCCCGGCCGAGATAGAGCGCGGCCACGAGGACGCAGAGGCGATAGCCAAGGGCCTCTCGGAGATACTGGGCGTGGACTATGAGACCATCCTCAAGCGCGCGCAGAACACAAAGTCCTGGTACGAGGTCGTAGCCCGGAAGGTGGAGCCGGAGGTCTCTGAGAAGGTGCGCGAGTTCAAGGCCGAGGGTGGTTACTCAGGGATCAAGATTGAGGCGGATACGAAGCGCTACTATCCCAACGGCAGCCTGGCCAGCCACGTGATAGGCTTTGTGGGGCTGGAGAACAAGGGACTGGGCGGCATTGAGGCAAGGTATGACAGCTTGCTCTCCGGAAAAAACGGCTATGTTATGCGCTCGACCACGGCAGCCGGGACCGATATGCTCTATTCGAGCTACGAGGACTATGTTGACGCCGAGGACGGCCAGAGCCTTAGCTTGACGATAGACAGCACGATACAGTATTATATTGAAAAGCACCTGGCCCAGGCGGTCGCGGACTATGACATACAAAACGGCGCGGCGGCGATATGTATGGAGGTTGACACGGGTGCTATACTATCTATGGCGTCACTTGGTAATTTCGACCTCAACGATTACCAGACAATAAGCGCGGAGGCGGAGGCCGAGATACGCGCGGCGGCGCAGTCGGACGAGGAATACAATGAGCTGTATTCCCTGGCCCAGCAGCTGCAGTGGCGCAACAAGGCGATATCCGATACATACGAGCCGGGTTCGACTTTCAAGATAATAACTCTGGCCATGGCGCTCGAGGAGGGCGTGGTGAGCGAGAACTCCAGTTTCTACTGCGGCGGCAGCATGAACGTTTTGGGCCGCGGAAGTCCGCTCAAGTGCTGGAAATACGGCGGCCACGGCTCGCAGAGTCTGACCCAGGCGGTGCAGCACTCCTGCAACGTCGCCTTTGTGAACATCGGCCAGCTCGTGGGCGAGGAGAAGTTTTACGAGTACGCGGAGGGCTTCGGTTTCATCGACAGGACGCAGGATACCTCGCAGCAGCTCACTGCCAAGACGGGTATAGACCTCGGCGGCGAGAGCGGCAGCATCTGGTGGAGCGAGGACGTTTTCTGCAACCCGGAGAATCTCTCCCAGCTTGCGGCGGCGTCTTTCGGGCAGACTTTCAACATCACGCCAATACAGCTCATCACGGCGGTATCGGCCTGCGTTAACGGGGGGCGCCTCATGAAGCCCTACCTTGTGCAGAGCGTGGAGGACTCTGAGGGGAATATCGTGTCCCAGACCGAGCCCGAGCTGGTGCGCCAGGTGATAAGCGAGGAGACCAGCGCCACGGTGCGGAATATCCTCGAGCAGGTCGTTGGGGACCAGAAAGAGGGTACCGGCCACAACGCCTACGTGGCGGGCTATCGCATCGGCGGCAAGACTGGCACCTCCACCAAGACCACAGAGGAGATCGCGGGCAACAAAGAGTATATCGTCTCCTTCATCGGCTTTGCCCCGGCGGACGACCCGGAAATAGCAATACTCGTGCTGCTCGACGACCCCAGCTCAGAATCCGGCATCTACATTTCCGGCGGTCAGATGGCCGCGCCTGTGGTGGGGAAGATGATGGCGGATATTCTGCCCTATCTGGGCTACGAGCCGGAGTATACGGATGCGGAGCTCGAAAATATAGACCGTCCCGTTCCGGAAGTCGCCGGTATGAGCCTGGCTGAAGCTCAGCGTGCTCTGACGGAGAGCGGCTTCAAGTCCCGGATAATCGGCGAGGGCGATACTGTTACCGACCAGCTGCCCAGGTCTGGCGTAGTGATAGCCTCCGGCAGCGAGGTCCTGCTGTACGCGGGTCAGAGTCCTGCCCCCACGCAGGAGACCATGCCGGATGTACGCGGCCTGAGTTATGCAGAAGCTGTGGAACGGCTGGGAGATATCGGCGTCTACCTGAGCTCCGGCAACAGCTCGACAGACGCGGCAAACCTTATCGTCTCCGGGCAGAGCATAGCCCCCGGCACAGCCGTCGAACACGGCACGGTCGTGGACGTGACGCTCTATCTGAACGACACATCAATGCTTGGAATATACTGATACACTGAGAAAGACGGGAGGCGTCTTATCATTGAAGCTGAGTGAATTGCTTCGGGATATTGAGGTCCTGGCGCTGCACGCTCCAGAGGAGCTGGATATTGCCGATGTGGCGTATGATTCCCGCAGAGCAGGCCCCGGCAGCCTGTTTGTCGCCGTCAGAGGCTTTGATACGGACGGACACAAATACATAGGCTCCGCCGTGAAAAACGGCGCGGTCTGCGTTCTCTGCGAGGAGGCGCCGGACTGCGATGTCCCGTATGTGATTGTAAAAGACAGTCGGTTGGCGCTTGCCATTGCGTCGCGGAACTTCTTCCACGACCCGTCCTCGGAGATGACGGTCATCGGCGTCACAGGAACAAACGGCAAGACGACGACGACATACCTCACAAAGCACATGCTGGAGGTCTGCCTCGACGCGAAGGTCGGGCTCGTAGGCACGAACGGCAACATGATAGGCGACGAGTTCATAAAGACCGAACACACGACTCCGGAGAGCTGCGACCTGCAGCGGCTTTTCCGCGAGATGGCGGACTCAGGCTGCACGCACGTGGTCATGGAGGCCTCCTCACACTCGCTGGCCATGAACCGGGTCGCGGGTGTGAGCTTCGGCCCCTGCGTTTTCACTAATCTGACCCAGGACCACTTGGATTTCCACAAGGACATGGCCGACTACGCCGCGGCGAAGGCTAAGCTCTTTTCCATGTGCAGCCTTGGTATAATGAACCTGGACGACGAGTGGTCGCGTTTCATGATGGAAAGCGCCAAATGCCCGGTGCATACCTTCTCCTGCGAGCACAGCGAGGCCGAGCTCTACGCAGGAGACATTGAGCTGAGCGCTTCCGGAGTGGGCTTCACGGTCGTACACGGCGCCGAGAGCCGCAGGGCGAAACTCGGCATACCCGGGATGTTCTCGGTGTACAACGCCCTGGGCGTTTTGGGCGTCGGACTGGCGCTGGGCATAGGGCTTGAGGACGCCATAGGCGCTCTGGCCTCCGCACACGGCGTGAAGGGCAGGGTGGAGGTCGTCCCGACGGACGGAGACTACACGATACTCATAGACTACGCCCACACGCCGGACGCGCTGGAGAACGTGCTGCGCTCCATGCGCAAGGTGACGCCGGGACGGCTGGTTGCTCTCTTTGGATGCGGCGGGGACCGGGACAGGAAAAAGCGGCCCATCATGGGCAGAATAGCCGCCGAGTGCGCGGACTTTGTCGTCGTGACCTCGGATAACCCGAGAACAGAACAGCCGGAGGCCATAATTGAAGATATCCTCGAGGGCATGAGGGACAGCACGACGCCAAAGGAGGTCATCTGCTCGAGGCCGGATGCCATCGAGTGGGCGATAGAGCACCACCTGCCCGGGGACGTCATAATCCTCGCCGGGAAGGGCCACGAGGACTACCAGATCATAGGTCACGAAAAGCATCATATGGACGAACGCGAGATTGTTGCGGAAGTCCTGAGAAAGAGGAAGATGTACAAATGACGATACGCCTGATAATGGCCTTTGCAATAGCGTTTTTTGTATCCAGCGGCATAGGCGCCTTTTTGGTGCCGTGGCTGAGAAAGATAAAGGCCGGCCAGGCCATACGCGAGGACGGGCCGCGCTGGCATATGTCCAAGTCCGGCACGCCTACGATGGGCGGCATCATGTTCATCGCGGCGCTTGCCGTCGTATGCCTCACTGTGGGCTTCGAGCCTATGATGAACGGAGACTGGGGCCACATCTTCTGCTTTGTGTTTGCGCTCATATTCGGCGCGATAGGCTTCCTGGACGACTATGAGAAGCTCAGGAAAAAGCAGAACCTCGGCCTTTCGGCCAAGTCGAAGTTCCTTTTGCAGCTGGTGGCGGCGCTGGCCTTCGTGTTCCTCATGCGCCGGACGGGCTATGTGACGACAAACCTGTACATACCCTTCTGGAACGTTGTAAAGCCGCTGCCGGAGGTCGTGTACTTCATCTTTGCAGCATTTGTCATCGTCGGTACGGTGAACTCCGTGAACCTGACGGACGGCGTTGACGGCCTCGCCGCCGGGACAAGCATACCCGTATGCCTGTTTTTCTCGGTCCTGGCCTATATCTGGGGCGAACAGTATCTGAGCCTTGGCATCTACGCCGCGGCGCTCGTGGGCGGGCTGATGGGCTTCCTCATATATAACTACAACCCCGCCAAGGTGTTCATGGGTGACACAGGCTCGCTTTTCCTGGGCGGAGCCATTGTGGCCTTGGCGTTTGCCTATGATATGCCGCTCATACTCATCGTCCTCGGCCTCATGTATATAATCGAGACCTTGTCTGATATCATCCAGGTCGGCTACTTCAAGCTGAGCCACGGCAAGCGCGTGTTCAAAATGGCTCCCTTCCACCACCATCTGGAGATGGGCGGCTGGACGGGCAAAAAATGGACCGAGCGCGAGCTGTTTCTCCTATATTTCAGCATATCTCTCGTCTGCGCCGTCATATCATTTGTAGGGGTGTACAGCCGCTACGCCTTCTAATAACCGGCGCTCTGGCCGGTATCGGAGGGAACCATGGAATATACCGGCGAGAGGATAGGTTTTGAAGCGATCGCAGTAAAGGAGCGCAGGGGAGGGCTGGACCTACCTTTCCTGGCCCTTACGCTGACGCTTTTGACGATAGGCGTCGTCATGGTGCTCTCCGCGAGCTACGCGAGGGCTTATTACAGCGCGGCCACCGACCACAACGCCGCCTACTATTTCATGCGGCAGCTAGGTTTCGCTCTGGCGGGGGTGGCGGCGATGTACCTGCTGTCGCTGCTGCCGATGCAGTTTTACCGGCGCATGAGCCTCATGGTGCTGCTGGGCGCGATCGGGCTTTTGACGCTCGTACCATTCATCGGCGTCTCGCAGGGCGATGCGAAAAGGTGGATCGACCTGGGGTTCACCACATTTCAGCCCTCTGAGATAGCCAAGATAGGCATAATCCTCTATTTTGCAGCGCTTATATGCAAGTTCCGGGGCCGGATGAAAACCGTCAAATACGGTATCCTGCCCTTTGCGGGCGTTCTGCTGGTAGTGGTTGCGCTTCTGGTCATGGAGCCGCATTTCTCGGCGGCGATCATAATAATCGCCATCGGAGCGGTCATGCTCTTCCTGGGCGGCGTGAGGCTATACTGGTTCGTCGGGGCGCTGGCCATCGCGGCCGTGGGCCTGGGCGTCATCATCACGTTTTTTCCCTATGCCTCGGGACGCATCACCACCTGGCTTGACCCCTTCGCAAATACGAGCGGCGACGGCTACCAGATCATCCAGTCGCTCTACGCGATAGGCTCTGGCGGCCTCTTCGGACTGGGGCTGGGACAGGGCAGGCAGAAATACCTCTACCTGCCGGAGGAACACAACGATTTCATCTTCCCGGTGGTCTGCGAGGAGCTGGGTTTTGCCGGGGCGATACTCATACTCCTGCTGTTCGCGCTGCTCATCATACGCGGCTACTGGTTGGCAATGCACATGCGCGACAGATACAGCTTCCTCGTCACGGCGGGGATAACGACGCTCCTGGCCATACAGGTCTTTCTGAACGTCGCGGTCGTGACTAATTTGGTGCCGTGTACTGGCATCTCGCTGCCGTTCTTCTCCTACGGCGGGACGGCGCTTATGATACAGCTTGCAGAAATGGGCATAGTCCTGAGCGCCGCGAGGGACATACCCGTAAAGATATAAAACTGGAGGGAATGATATGAAATTCCTCTTTACCTGCGGAGGTACCGCGGGCCACATAAATCCCGCGCTGGCCGTTGCCGGACGCATAGCGATGGCCGCGCCGGAGTCGGAGTTCCTGTTCATCGGCGCCGAGGGGCGCATGGAGACGGACCTCGTGCCGAGAGCCGGATACGAGATGAAAACCGTCAGGATAACGAACCTGCACCGCAGCATCAAACCCGCGGACATAAAGCACAACCTGGCGACGCTCAAGAACGTCATCACAGCCACCGCGGAGGCAAAGCGCATCATACGCGAGTTCGAGCCGGATGTGGCTGTGGGTACGGGCGGCTACGTCTGCTTCCCCGTGCTCAAGGCGGCGTCCGAGCTGGGCGTGCCGACGGCGGTGCATGAGTCGAACGCCGTGCCTGGCCTTACGACCAAGATGCTGGAGGGCGCGGTGGACACCATCATGGTCGGCTTTGAGGAGAGCCGCGCGAACTACAAGCACCCGGACAGAGTCAAGGTCACCGGTACCCCGGTGCGCGTGGACTTCCTTAGCCAGAGCAAGGCGCAGGCAAAGCGCGAGCTCGGTATTCCTGAGGACAGGCCGCTCGTGGCCTCAGTATGGGGCAGCCTCGGAGCGGCGCACATGAACGAGATAATGACGGACTTCATCGTCCGTGCCTGCGCAAAGCCCTTTTTCAACCTCATCCACTCGGCTGGCAAGGCCGGGTACTCGAGAATGAAAGACGCCCTCGAGCGCGAGAAGCCGGACTATGCTCGCCTCGGCATGGACGTGCGCGACTACATATACGATATGCCCCGGGTAATGGCGGCGGCGGACCTGGTGCTCTGCCGCGCGGGCGCTTCCACGCTCGCGGAGCTGACGGCTATGGGCAAGCCTGCAATACTTGTACCCTCACCGAATGTGACGAATAACCACCAGGAGAAAAACGCAAGGGTGCTCGAGGAGGCAGGCGGCGCAAAGGTCATGCTGGAGCAGGACTTCACTGCGGACTCGCTCCTGGGCCTCGTTTCCGAGCTCCTGCAGCGGCCCGAACGGCTCAAGGAGATGTCTCAGAATATGCTCGGCCTGGGCGTGCCTGACGCGACGGACAGGATAGCGGATATCGTCCTCGGTCTCGCAGAGAGGAAATAGGGCGGCCCGTAGAAGCGATATTTTAACAATCCCACTCTCCCCCGCATAGAATGGCGTGAATTTGCTGTTTGGGGGAGAGAAAATGAGCGTTTGGCATATAAGCGGCGGTGCGCGGCTGCGCGGGAGCGTGACGGTGCAGGGAGCGAAGAACGCGGTGCTGCCCATCATGGCCGCCTCGGTGCTGGCCCCCTGCGAGACCGAGCTGCTTAACGTCCCGAGCCTGCGGGACGTGGACGCGACCATCCGTATCCTGCGCGGCCTGGGCTGCGCGGTGGAGCGCGAGGGCGACGTCGTGAACATAGACTCTACGGGCCTCTGCAGGGCCGAAATACCGCACAGCCTGATGCGCGAGCTGAGGAGCTCCGTCATATTCCTGGGCGCGCTGCTGGCGCGCTGCGGAGAGGCGCGGCTGTCGATGCCTGGAGGCTGTGAGCTGGGCCCGAGACCCATAGACCTGCATCTCATGGCGCTCAGAGCTCTGGGCGCTGAGATAGAGGAGTCTGGAGGCGATCTGGTCTGCCGTGCGGAACACCTCAGGGGCGCGAGCATAGCGCTCCCGATGCCCAGCGTCGGCGCGACAGAAAATGCAATGCTGGCCGCCTGCGCCGCAGAGGGAGAGACGGTCATCATGAACGCCGCACGGGAGCCGGAGATCGAGGAACTACAGGCATTTCTTCAGCGCCTCGGCGCGGATGTTACAGGAGCGGGAACGCCGACCGTAACGATAAGGGGCTTTGCCCCGGTCCCCAGGATAGGCCACAGGATAATGCCGGACAGGATAGTGTCCTCAACGCTGCTATGCGCGGTGGCCGCCGCGGGCGGGGATATCGAGCTGAGAGGCACTGAGCCGGAGCGCTTTTCCACCGTTTTGCACTCGCTTTCAGAGTGCGGTTGTGATATAATATACGGTGGCGGGGGATTACGGCTCAGGTCGGACGGAAACCTCAAAGCGCCGTCGCCCGTCATAACCGGACCGTATCCGGCCTTTCCTACAGACGCGCAGCCGCTGATGCTGGCGGCCTGCCTGAAGGCGAGAGGGACCTCGGTGTTTGTGGAGAATGTGTTCCAGAACCGCTTCCGCTATACGGAGGAGCTTATGCGCCTTGGCGCAAGGATACATACCGAGGGCCGCGTGGCTGTCGTGACGGGGGTCCGTGAACTTCATGGCGCGCCCACAGTTGCGACCGACCTGAGAGGCGGCGCGGCGCTCATCATAGCCGGGCTTTCCGCGGAGGGCGAGACGGAGATACTTGACTCCGGTCACATAGAGCGCGGATATGAAAACTTTGATCAGCGGCTGAGAGAGCTCGGCGCGGAGATAGAACGGCGCATCTAGCCGGGAGGAGGACGCAATGGCGACCCTGATGCGGAGTCAGAGGAAAAAGAAAAGCAGGCGCAGGGCCTTTTACGGGCCGGTGGCTTTCCTGGTCGCCTGTGCAGCGCTGATATTTCTCATGAGCATTTTCTTCCGCGTTTCAGTGGTCGAGGTGCAGGGAAACTCATATTACACTGCGCAGGAAGTGCAGGATGCAGCGGGCATAGTTGAAGGAGACAATCTGTTTTTCATAAATCGCTTCAGGGTCGTGAGCGGCATTTTTGCCAGACTGCCATATATAGAGGACGTGTCGATAAAGCGCTACCTGCCAAACAAGGTCGTGCTGACGGTAAACGAGTGCAAGGCTCTGGGCTATGTGAGCGTGGAGGGCGAGGCCTGGGTGATAGACCGCAGCTGCCGCATCCTCACGAAGGCGAGCGAGGAAGAGCGCGAGGCGCTCATTGAGATCCGCGGGGTGACTCCGCTGACCACGGAGATAGGCAAGGTGTTCACCACTGGAGACGACGACACGGGCAAACTTGAATACCTGACCGAGATACTCGACCAGCTGCAGGAGAGGGGCCTGTACGGACAGGTAAACTACATCGACATGACGAACCTGAATTCACCGACTATGGGCTTTCTGGGCCGTTTCACGGTGAAGCTGGGCGAGTCGGGCGAAACGGAGTACAGGTTGGCCAAGCTGCTCTCCGCAGTTTCGCAGCTCACGGAATACGACAGAGGCACGATAGACGTTTCGTACGACGGCGAGCAGGTGGTGTTCAGTCCATTTTAGGTGCAAACGGGTTAAAAATGTGTTATGGAAACAAAAAATAGTTGACCGGACAAGTGAAAAGTTATAATATGAATAGAAGAAAAAAGAAAAATACAGCCAGGCGGCAAAGGCCGCAGGGCGTCTCAAAAGATAACAGGGAGGCACCGAATATGTCTTATAAAACCGAAACCGGCCCCGAGAATGTCGTAACGCTGAAGGTCGTTGGTGTCGGCGGAGCCGGCAACAACGTTGTCAACCGCATGGTCAAGTCGGGTACGCAGGGCGTGGAGTTCATCTCCGTGAACACGGACAAGCAGGCCCTTGCGGTCTCGAGCGCGGACCAGAAGATCCAGATCGGTGAGAAGCTGACCCACGGACAGGGCGCCGGCTCCGACCCGGATGTCGGCAAGCGCAGCGCGGAGGAGAGCCGCAACGACATCGCCAAGTCTCTCGAGGATGCGGACATGGTTTTCATCACCGCCGGCATGGGCGGCGGCACCGGTACCGGCGCAGCTCCCACCGTCGCGGAGATAGCCCGCGAGGCCGGTGCGCTGACAGTCGGCGTCGTGACGAAGCCCTTCAAGTTCGAGGGCAAGCGCCGCATGGACCAGGCTCTCGGCGGCATCAACTCCCTGCTCGGCAAGGTCGACTCCCTGCTCATCATCCCGAATGACCGCCTGAAATACGCCACCGACCAGAAGGTCACCCTTGCCAATGCCTTCGAAATAGCAGACGACGTGCTGCGTCAGGCCGTCACCAGCATTTCGGACCTCATCAAGAACACGGGCTTCATAAACCTCGACTTCGCAGACGTGACGACGATCATGAAGGACGCGGGCTTCGCGCACATGGGCGTCGGCCACGCCGTGGGCAAGGGCAAAGCCGAGGAGGCCGCAAAGATGGCCGTCGCCAGCCCGCTCATGGAGACCTCGATAAACGGCGCGCACGGCGTACTGATAAACGTCACCGGCTCAGAGGACATGGGCCTTGAGGACGTCGAGGCCGCGGCGAACCTCGTCCAGGAGGCCGCGCACCCCGATGCGAATATTATCTTCGGCGCCACCTTCGACAACAGCCTGGACGACGAGATCCGCGTCACGGTCATCGCCACCGGCTTTGAAGAGGGCAGGGCAAAGGTACCCGGCGCGGAGGCTCAGGCAAAGCCCGCGGCTGCCGAAGGCCTGTATACCCAGGCCAGCCAGCAGGCGGCCCAGCCCCAGCAGCAGGCTCAGCCGCAGCCCCAGGCTCCGGCCCAGCCCCAGGCCCCGCAGGAGGACGACCCCTACGATACCATCTTCAAGATTTTCAACTCCCGCTGAGCGTAAAAATGTGCTTAAAATATACCGGCCTCTTTTTAAGGGGCCGGTATTTCATATGAAAGGGGGCGGAGCATGAAGCTGCTTTACGCCGAGGACGAACCCGCCATGGCAGAGGCCGTGACGGACATACTTAATTGCCACAATTTCATGGTGGACGCGGTGCAGGACGGACAGGAGGCGCTGGACTACGCCCGCTCCGGCGATTACGACGGGATCATCCTGGACATAATGCTGCCGAAGAAGAGCGGCCTGGAGGTCCTGAGCGAGCTGCGGGAGTCCGGAGACAGAACGCCCGTGCTGCTGCTAACGGCCAAGTCGGAAGTAGAGGACAGGATACTGGGCTTGGACCTGGGCGCGGACGACTACCTGCCCAAGCCCTTTGCCATGGGCGAACTGCTGGCCAGGGTCCGCTCAATGCTCAGGCGCAGGGAGGCTTATACGCCTGACGTGCTCAGCTTCGGCGACCTGACGCTGGACCGCAGGAGTAACGAGCTGTCTGCTGCGGGCGGCGCGGTCACGCTGACGCGCCTGGAATACCGCATGATGGAGGCGCTGATGCTCAACCGCGGCATATACCTCTCCACGGAGGAATTGCTGGTCAAGACCTGGGGCTATGAGAGCGAGACGGAGCAGGGCGCCGTGTGGGTGTATGTGTCCACTCTGCGCAAACGCCTGGGCGCCGTGGGCTCCGGGGTCAGGATACAGGCCCGTCGCGGCGTGGGCTACAGACTGGAGGCCCCGGATGCTTAAGACTCTGCGCAGAAAGTTCGTCGTGACGGCAATGGCAGGCGTAACGCTGCTGCTGCTCGTGCTGCTGGGCGGCATCAACGGAGTGAACCTCTGGCTGAACTCGCGCGACACGGACATGCTGCTTAACGCCCTCGCGGACGGCGAGGGTACGATACGTCCGGAACGCGGCGTCCCTGGTTTCTTCGGGCCGCCCCTGGACGGGGACGACGCGATGTCCGCCGTATTTTTCATCGTTCGCCTGGACGCGGACGGGAGCGCCGTGTATGCAGACACCTCCAGGATAAGTACGGTGACGGAAGATGAGGCCGTGGAGTACGCGGAGAGCGCTGCTGCAGCTGGAGACGCAAGCGGCAGGGAAGGGCGGTTCAGATACCGAATAGCGCCTTCGCGGGACGGGCGGGGGAGCGTGGCTGTATTCCTGGACGTCTCGGCGGATGAACGCTCGATGCTGATAGTTGCCGTGCTGTCGCTGCTGGCTGGCGCGGCCTGTTGGCTTGCAGCGCTGCTTGCCGCCGTGCTGCTGTCCAGACGCGCGACACGGCCCATAGCCGAGAGCATGGAGCGGCAGAAGCAGTTCATAACTGACGCCGGACACGAGATAAAGACTCCGCTTGCTATCATCCGCGCGAACGCCGACGCGCTGGAGCTGCACCAGGGCGAGAGCCGCTGGAGCCGGAATATCCAGCGGCAAACAGAACGCATGGACGAACTGATGAAGCGCCTGCTCACGCTGGCGCGGCTGGACGAGGGCGGCGCGGCAAAGCTGGTGGAGATGGAGTTTGACGTCTCCGCGCTCGTGGAGGAGACGGCGGCTCAGTTTCGTGAGCCCGCAGAGGCGGCCGGACTGAGGCTAAGCTGTGAGATCGAACCGAGTCTGCACACAAAGGGCGTGCCGGAACAGCTGGCCGAGCTGGCGGGCATACTGTTGGATAATGCGGTCAAGTACTCAGCGCCGGGAGGTGAGATAAACCTTGCACTCAGGCGTGAGTCCGGGCGCGTGACGCTCCGTATACGCAACGCCTGTGCGGAACCGCCCGAGGAACCGGAGCGCCTGTTTGACCGTTTCTATCGCGGAGACAGCGCCAGGACACAGAGTACCGGTGGAACGGGCCTGGGCCTTTCCATAGCCAGGGCTCTGGCGGAGAACATGGGCGCGAGCCTTGCTGCGGCCCGGATAGGAGAAACCGAAATCGAGTTCACCGCGAGACTGCATTAGATGTCGATTTGCGTCAAATTTGAACTTTTCACAAATTGTTTACGTTTACCCCGGGGCAAAAGAAGGCCTCGGGGTAATTTTTTAAGGCATAACTAAGGCTCGGAACATACCATCTTGCAGGAGGTGATGTTATGAGCGAATTCAGACATGAGCTCAAGCACGAGCTTGGCACGGCGGAGCTGTTAGCGCTCAGGCAGAGGCTCAGGGCGGTGCTTGACCCGGACAAACATTCGCCGGACGGGCGATACTCCGTGCGTAGCCTGTACTTTGACGACGCCCGGGATACTGCCCTGCGCGAAAAGCAGGACGGCGTTGGCTCAAGGCAGAAATTCCGGCTCCGACTCTATAACGGCGACCCCGGCTTCGTAAAGCTGGAGAAGAAGATAAAACGCAACGGCCTCTGCTGCAAGCTGACGGAACCGATGCGCGCGGACACCGTCCGGGCCGTCATATCAGGTTCCGACTGGACGCCGGAAGGCCCGCTCTCGCAGGAGCTGAAGGCGCGCATGGCCTCGGGCCTGCTGCCCAAGACGATCGTGGACTACACGCGCGAGGCCTACACCTTCCCGGCGGGGAACGTCAGGGTCACGCTCGATTATGACATCCGCAGCGGACTCGACTGCACCGCCCTCTTCGATGCGGGCTGCACAACCGTCCCCGTCCCGGGTTACCCCGCCATACTCGAGGTGAAGTGGGACGAATTTCTGCCCGATATCGTCAGGGACGCTGTGGCGCTGCGCGGCATTCGCACCGGGGCCTTCTCAAAATACGCCGCCTGCCGCGCTTACGGCTGATTCTATAAGACAGGAGCAAGTAAACATGTTGACTTTTCAGGACATCTTCAAATCCGACTTCCTCTCCAGCGTGGACAGCATCAGCCTGGTGGACATAGCGCTGGCGCTGGTACTCTCCTTCGCGCTGGGACTCTTCATATTCTTTGTGTACAAAAAGACCTACATGGGCGTCATGTACTCCTCCAGCTTCGGCGTGACGCTCGTAGCGCTGACGATGATAACCACCGTCGTCATCCTTGCCGTGACGAGCAACGTCGTGCTTTCGCTCGGCATGGTGGGCGCGCTCTCGATCGTTCGTTTCCGCGCTGCCATCAAGGAGCCTCTTGAGATCGCCTTTCTGTTCTGGTCCATCGCCGTCGGCATCGTGCTGGCCGCCGGGCTCATCGTCCTGGCCGTGCTGGGCAGCGCCGTCATCGGCCTCATCCTCATCGTTTTCGTGAACCGGCGCTCCTGGCTCGACCCATATATCGTCGTCCTGCGCTGCGACGGTGAGGAGAGCGAGCGTGAGGCCACGAATTTTTTGACCGGCAGCGTCTCCAAATGCTCCGTCAAGAGCAAGACTGTCCGCCCCGACGGCGTCGAACTCAACGTGGAGGTCCGCATGAAGGGCGAGAGCACCGGCTTCGTCAACGCCCTGGCCGCCATTCCCGGTGTCCAGAGTGCCGTCCTCGTCAGCTACAACGGCGAGTACATGGGCTGAGGTATATATTATGTCAACCAGCAAACGACTTGACCGCGTCTGCGTCGCAGCGCTGGTCCTAGCGCTGCTGATAGCGGCGCTTGCATTCTGTGCTCCGGCGCTGGGCTTCGAGGCCGGGTCCGGCGGTGTCACGCTCGGATATGAGACGCGGCTCTTTGATACCACGACCGTCCACACCATAGACATCGTCATGGACGACTGGGAGGGCTTCATAGACGGCTGTGAGGATGAGGAATACGTCATGTGCAGCCTGATCATCGACGGCGAAGAGCAGCCAGGCGCAGGCATACGCGCCAAGGGCAACACCTCGCTCAGCTCCGTCGCGGCCTACGGAAACGACAGGTACAGCTTCAAGGTTGAGTTTGACCACTACGACAGTTCCCTGAGCTACTACGGCCTCGACAAGCTGAACCTGAACAACATCATCCAGGACAACACCTATATGAAGGACTACCTCAGCTACCGGCTAATGGCAGCTGCGGGCGCGGCGGCGCCCCTGTGCAGCTATGTCTGGATAACAGTGAACGGCGAGGACTGGGGGCTCTACCTGGCGGTGGAGGGCGTGGAGGAGAGCTTCCTTCTGCGCAACTATGGCACGGACTATGGCGAGCTCTACAAGCCCGACAGCATGGAGATGGGCGGAGGCCGCGGAAACGGCGGCGGCTTCGACATGGATGAGTTCCGGGAGCGCTTTGAAAACGGCGAGGACATCACGCCGTCCGAGGAAGTCGAGCTTCCGGAGGGCAGCGGCGGAGCTGCCCCGCCGGATAATGGCGGCGGTATGCAGCTGCCGGAGGGAGACTTCACTCCGCCCGAGGACGGCGAAATGCAGATACCCGAGCGCGGCGAAATGCAGATGCCGGGGCGTGGTGAAATGGGCGAAATGCCCGGTCGCGGAGAAGGCGGAGAGTTCACAATGCCCGAGGAGGGCGGCTTCGGCGCAGACCGCGGCGGCATGATGGGTTCGGACGACGTGTACCTCATCTACACCGACGACGACCCGGAGAGCTACCCGAACATCTTTGACAATGCCAAGACCGACGTTTCGGCCTCGGACGAAGAGCGACTTATAGCCGCGCTCAAGGCGCTGAACGAGGGCGGGGACGTATCGGACTGCGTGGACGTGGAGGCAGTCATCCGCTACTTCGTTGCTCACAACTTTGTCTGCAACTTCGACAGCTACACCGGCTCCATGGTGCACAACTATTATCTCTATGAGGAGGACGGCATACTCTCGATGCTGCCCTGGGACTACAACCTGGCCTTCGGCGGCTTCATGTCCGGCTCGGACGCGACGAGCCTTGTGAACTGGGACATCGACGAGCCCGTATCCGGCGGCACAGTCGAATCCCGGCCCATGTTGGCCTGGATATTCGAGTCCGAGGAGTACACCGAACTCTACCACGAGATCTTTGCCGAGTTCATTGACAGCGTGTTTACAAGCGGCTGGTTTGAAGAACTGATGGACGAGACGGTGTCGCTCATCGCGCCCTATGTCGAGCTCGACCCGACGAAGTTCTGTACCTACGAGGAGTTTGAGCTGGGCGTTGAGACGCTGCGCGAGTTCTGCCTGCTGCGAGCCGAGAGCATCACGTATCAGCTGGCGGGCGAGGACGTGACGGTGGACGCAGGGGCGCTCGACGTTTCAGACATGGGCAGCATGAACATGGGCGGGGAGCGGCGCGTTGACTTTGAACCCGGGACATGGTAAAATCTTGTCAGGTTATTGACAAGGAGTTGATCATCATGCATCTAACGGCGGAACAGCAGGCCATGCTTGACGGCGCTCAGGGCGAGGTCATGGCGAAGGTCATGCGCTCGCTTGTCATGTATGGAGAGACATTCGGTGCAGAGAAAATGGTACCGGTAACGAGTAAATATGGGCATACGGTCATTAGCTTCGGTATCGGCGTGATGAAGCCGGTGTACGACCTCTATGACCAGCTGCTTGAGGCTGGGGCAGTCTCAAAGCAGCAGTTTTCGGCGGACCCTCTGCCCCTTGACCCCAAGGTACCCTCGAACCTCCTGCAGGATATAATATTCAAGGGCATCATGTACTCGCAGCAGAAGCGCTACGAGGCCCAGCTCGAAAAGTTCGGCATACTCAGCAAGGACGCCTTCACATGCGCCTGCTACCTCGACGAGGTGGGCAACAAGCCTGAAAAGGGCGAAGTGCTCTCATGGGCGGAGTCCTCGGCGGTGGTCTACGCGAACAGTGTTCTCGGTGCGAGGTGCAACCGCAACTCCGGCATGCTCGAGCTCATGGGTTCCATCGCCGGCTGCGTGCCATATTTCGGCCTGCTCACCGACGACGGAAGGAAGGCCGATTGGATAGTCGAGGTCAAAACGGAAAAGAAGCCCGAGGCCCAGCTGCTAGGCTCGGCCATAGGCATGAAGGTAATGGAACAGGTGCCGTATATAAAGGGACTGGACAAGTGGCTCGGAACGGAGATAACACCCGAGGTCACGGCGTACTTGAAGGACTTTGGTGCGGCCACTGCTTCAAACGGCGCTGTGGGGCTTTACCACATCGAAAATCTGACGCCCGAGGCAAAGGAGCAGGGCGAGTCGCTCATCCGCGAGGGCGCGCCGGTCTACGTCATCGACGACGCCGAACTCGAGCGTGTGAAGGCAAACTACCCCTGCGTTTGGAAGGACCTGAACGCCGCGCCTAAGCTCTGCTTCGTGGGCTGCCCGCACCTGACGCTCGGCCAGCTCAAGGACTGGACGGAGAATATCGAGAAGGCGCTCAAAGAAAACGGCAAGAGCAAGGTCACGGTGCCTACGGTGTTCACCGCCGCGCCCGCGACGATAAAGGAGTTCCAAAAGACGGTTTATGCCAAGCGGCTCGAGCGCACGGGCGTCATACTCTCCTACATCTGTCCGCTGATGTATATGAATAACCCGCTCTCGGGCAAGATGCCGGTCATCACCTGCTCGAACAAGCTCCGGACGTATACCACGGCGCGGTACTATACCGAGGCGGAGATACTGAACAAGATAACGGGAGGTGCCTGCTGATGGCTAAGGTATTCAAGGGCAGGCCCGTAGTGGCGGGCAGCTGCACGGCGCCGGCGCTGGTGTCGCACGGCGGCTTCAATACGCTGGCGAGCTTCCAGATGGCAATGATGTTCGGGGATAAGAAGGTCAAGTGCGGCGACCAGAACAACGCCGACCTCTACAAGAAGCCGATGAAGGGTACGGCGCTCTGCCTGCCGCAGACCATAGGCTCGACGACGGGCGGCATGGTGCTGTACACCGCCTGCGCGACGGACAATCAGCCGGCGTGTATGCTGTTTTCGATGACGATAGACAGCCTCGCCGCCTCCGGCGCGATACTGGCCGCAAACTGGACCGACGCCAACATGCCCGTTGTGGACCGGCTCGGGGACGAGTTCCTGGAATACGTGCAGGACGGCATGACCGTTACGGTGGAACCGGACGGCACGGTGACGGTGGAATAACAGATGAATAGCAAAAGAGCCGCCCTATCGCGTGGATAGGGCGGCTCTTTGCTTTGTTCTCAGACTGTGATGATCTCAACTCCCTGGCTGCGAATCGCAGAGAGTGCGCTTTCGTTGTCCAGCGCTTCACGTCCTGTGATGATCTTGGATATGTTGCGGATGGAGCAGAAGCTGACTAGGGCCTTGGCCGCAAATTTTGAGTGGTCGCAAACGATGATGGATTCGGCGGCGGCCTCGACCATGAGCCTTTTCTGCCGCGTACCTTCCTGCGCGCATATCATGGCGCCGGCCTTGGAATTGACGGCGTCCACGCCCAGGAAAGCGACGTCTGCGTGTATTTCCTCCAGCATCCTCTCACAAAAATAGCCTATGTGCGTGAAAGAGCCCTTTCTCAGCAGCCCGCCGACGGTCATGAGCGAAATATTCCCGCATTGGGAGAGACGATTGACATTGAGCAGGTCGTTTGTGATGACGGTGAGGTTTGCAATGTCGGAAAGATAATCCGTCATTGCGTTGACGGTTGTGCTGGAGTCAAGTATGATGGTGTCACCGGGCTTGATAAAGGTGGCAGCCGCCTGGGCAATGCGCTTTTTCTCGTCGGCAAACGAATCCTTCTTGATGTTGACGGACTGCTCAACAGAAAGGCTGTAAGCGTTTGAGATCGCGCCGCCGTGGGTCCTGGTCAGCTTCCTGTTAGACTCCAGTTCAAAAAGGTCCCTGCGGATGGTTGAAAGAGATGCGCCGAGCTCTTTTGACAATTCATGAGCGTTTACGACTCCTCTTTGTTCTATGAGCGTAAGTATTCTCTGCTGCCGCTCCGCTTGAAGCATACTATCACATCCATTTGCAATATCAAGGTACTGCGCTAATATTTCCTAATCAGTATTCTACACAAAAGAACTGTGAATTTCAATATTTACAAGCAGAAGATATTTGATCAAACTCATCTCTGTCATGCGCGAATTCGAGCGTGAAGGAGATGAGTTTGGTTTATACGCACTAAATGAGAATCACAAATGAGTGAATATGAACAAAAAAGAATTATAATGGCGATATATGAATGAATTTGGTTGACTGTGAGCAAGGCACGTGATATATTGTTGGTACAGTCGGTCGAAGTGGACAAGCTAGTTACAGGAGACACTTCGATTATAATTTCAAAAGGAGGAATAAGCAAATGAAGAAGATGGTATCACTTGTCGTTGCGCTGGCAATGCTGCTTTTGCTGCTTTGCGCCTGCGGACAGACCGAGGAGCCGCAGAACAGCCCCGAGGTCCAGAATACCGGCGAGCCTGTTGCGGACGAGAGCGAGGGCTTCACCATCGGCTTTGCAAACGTGTTTGTGGGCAACACCTGGCGCGCGCAGTATGTGGCCGACGCGGAAGCTATGGCCGAGCAGCTCAAGGCCGAGGGCAGGCTCAAGGAGCTGATCATCACCGACGCCGATAACGACGTTTCCAAGCAGATCACCCAGATCAACAACATGATCGACGAGGGCGTTGACGCGATCATGATAACCCCCGTTTCCGCGACTTCGCTCGGTACCGTCATTGAGCGCGCCCAGAGCGAGGGCATACTCGTAGTCATAGCCGGCGACCCTGCCGCCTATGAGGGGACCTATTTTGTCGGCGGCGACAACGAGAGTTTCGCGCAGCTCAATATAGACTGGCTGGTCAATGAGCTGGGCGGAAAGGGCAACATAGTGCAGCTCACCGGCGTTGAGGGCAACTCTGCCGACAAGATCCGCGTTGAGATCTACGAGAGCGTGCTTGCCGAGTATCCTGAGATCAACGTTCTCGCTTCCGCCCCCGCCAACTGGAACGCCACCGAGGCCCAGTCCGTCATGGCCACCTTCCTTTCCACGTTTGACAACATCGACGGCGTGCTTCAGCAGGACGTGACGGCGCCCGGCGTGCTCATGGCATATGAAAATGCCGGCAAGACCCCGGGAATAATGACCGGAGACTCCACCTTCGGCTTCCTGCGTTCCTGGGCGGAGAGTGACACGCTCAATTGCGTCGCCTATGCCACTCACCCCGGCCAGATATGCGATGCTCTCAACGTTACCATGAGGCTCCTTGAGGGTTACGAGCTTGATGAATCCGTGCTCGTTCCCAATCCGCTCGACGAGAATCTTGTCAACACGATCCTGCTTGAGCCCCCCTACATCGTCACCAATGAAGCGCAGCCCGACGCGCCCTGGATGGCGAGGTTCAAGTATGCCAAGTCCATAAGCGTAGACGAGGCCGTTGCGCTCGGCGAGGGTATGTCCGATGCCGATACTCTTGACGGCTGGATGAGCCAGGAGCAGATCGATTCCTATTTTGTAAAGTGACCCGTTTTTGAGCCAGAATAGCGTGCTTGCCGCCCTGAACGGAGCCGGTTTTGGGCGGCAAGCGTTTTGGAGGGAAAGATATGGCGAGACTTGAGTGCAAAGGGATCAACAAATCATACGGCGCGGTCGTAGCACTCAGAGATGTGTCCATCTCGATAGAGCGGGGAGAGGTTAGAGCGCTCTTCGGAGGAAATGGCTCGGGCAAAAGCACGCTCGCAAAAATAATCGGCGGCTTTGTTGGGACCAGTGGCGGCAAGATTTATTTGGACGGCAAAGAAACGACGTTTTCATCTCCGGCTTCCGCAAGGAAAAAACACGTTGTAATAACGGCTCAGGAATTGAGTTTGCTTTCAAACCTGTCTGTTGCTGAAAACCTGACCATTTGCAACATGCCCACAAAAATGGGCGCGATAAACAGAAAAGAGCTCAGAGAATCGGCCTTGGCTGCACTTGACAGACTGGGGCTTGCAAAGCTGATAGATAAAAAGATCGAAGAGCTCTCCATAAACCACAAATACATGGTGGAGTTTGCAAAGGCTCTTGTACAGGAACCAGAAATACTCATTTTGGACGAGATAACGTCCGCGCTGTACCGTGAAGAGGTGGAAATAGTCAGGAACGTCGTGAGGGAACTGAGCTCCAAGGGCTGCAGCGTGATATTTGTTTCCCACAGGCTTCCGGAGCTGTATGCCATCTGCGATTCGGTGACGATTCTGAGGAACGGGAGCGTCATCGGAACTTATGACATATCCAAGATGGAAAAGAACGAGCTGCTGTCGCTGATGACAGGGCGGAATATAACGGAAGTTGAAATAGCCGAGGACGCCGACGGCTGTTATGAGAACAGAAAAGTTGCATTGAGTGTGTCGAACCTGAACTTGCTCGGGAGAGATTCAACGGTGAGCCTGGAGCTGCACGAAGGCGAGACTATAGGCGTCGCTGGTCTCCAGGGCAACGGTCAGTCGGAACTTGTGCGGATGCTGTTCGCCATGGACAGGCCGGTTTCACTCGAGCTGTATGGCAAGCCCTGCAAGCTGAAGTCACCGAGAGCTGCCGTCAAGAAAAAGATGGCCTTTATCTCCGGAGAGAGAGAGCTGGAGGGTACTTTTGCCAACAGAAGCATTATGGAGAACGTGAGCGCCATAACCGACCTCGTGCTTCATGCAGGGAAAAGCCGTGAGAGCAAGCTCGAGATCCTTAAAAAATATAACGTGGTCATGGACTCCCCGAAGCAGCTCATTCAAAATCTCAGCGGCGGCAACCAGCAAAAAGTTGTAATGGCCCGATGGACGTCCGCGGAACCGAAGATCATACTCGCGGACGACCCGACGAAGGGCATAGACGTCAACGCGCGCAGAGATGTCCACAATCTGCTGAAAGAACTGACCTACTCAGGCTCCGCCGTCATATTTGTATCCAGCGACGATGAGGAGCTTGTAGAGCTGACAAAGTCCGTACCCTTTTCCAAGGTGATAGTAATGTATGACGGGCAGATCGTAGGCACTCTCAAGGGGAGCGACATTACAACGGAAAACATTGCGGCGTATGCAATGCCCAAAGAGGGAGGCGCAGAAAACAAATGAAAAGTGTTTTGAAGCGCATCACCAGGTCCTCGGCCTTCCCGGCATTTGTGCTCATGGTTGCCGTATATGTGGCAAACACGTTTCTCGTCAAGGGCTTCACCGGAGGGGCGGCTTTGCTCAGCTTCATCAATTTGGCGGCTCCGCTCGTGTGCTTGACGATAGCGCTGTCGGTGGTCGTTATAGGCGGCGGCTTTGACGTTTCGCTTGGAGCCATCGTGTGCGTTGTGAACGTGACCTACGTTACGTTTGTGGATAAGGGCGTGCCGGTGTTTACGGCCGCGCTTGCGGGGATAGGACTGGCCATGGCCGTGGGTCTGCTGAACGGAGTCATGGTGGGCTTTTTCCGCCTCAATCCTCTGCTGACGACCTTCGCGACAACTTCCGTTGCAAGCGGCTTGGCGCTGTGCATCATGCCGACGCCCAGCGGAGTGGGAAATGCGGATTTCATACGTTTTTACAGCAGCGGGAACATCCTCGGTATCCCGACTTCCGTCTGGTTCATACTTGTGCCGCTGATAATCTGGTTCGTGATACGTATGACGCCCTTCGGGGTTTGGATATATGCCGTCGGCAAGGATGAAAAGAAAGCATACTTTTCCGGCATCCCTTCAAACCTCGTACATTTCACGACATATTTGTATGCGGCATTCTGCACCGCGATAGGCGCGATCGCTCTTTCGGGCAACATAGGCGGAGGCAATCCAACGGTCGGACTCAGCCTTTCCATGAATGCCGTCGCGGCGGTCGTGATAGGCGGCGTTGCGCTGACGGGCGGAGAGGGAAATCCGATCGGCGCGATGTTCGGCGCGATGTTCATGTATCTTATAACTTACACGGTGTACGGAGCCAAGATAAACGCATATTACCAGGGCCTGTCGACCGCGATCATAATGCTTGCAGGCGTACTTCTCATGTCTCTCATAAAGAAGTACAAGCCCGTCATACGGCTGCCGCTCAGGAAAGCAGGTGATAAGCATGAAGAATAGCGAGAGACTGCCGCAGCCGGTCAAGAAATTCGGCAGCTGGATATCTCCAAAGAACAACGTCTATGTTGTCCCGCTGATAATCGTCGTTGTCATGTTTGGGATAGGCGAGATCATACGGAGCGGTTTTGCCGCCAGCAACAACATCGGCAGTATACTGACTCTTTCCTGCATCCTGGCCATAGTGACATATGCGCAAAGCACAGTTGTGCTTTCCGGCAACGGTGGCCTGGATCTGACTGTGGGACCGGTCATCACTATGGCTGCTCTCATAGGCTCGAGCGTGTGCATGTCGTCTGCCTCGAACATCCCGCTTGGCATAGCTGCGGTCCTCCTCATAGGCGCCGTTGTTGGAGTTATAAACTCGTCCGGCATACTGTTCGCGGGCATACCACCGCTTATAATGACGCTGTTTATGGCATCCGTAGTGGACGGATTCACGCTCGCCTACACTCAGGGCCAGACTGTACCCAGTATGCCGAAAGTCATGCTGATGATAGGACGCCCGATATTCGAGGGAGCGGTGCTCAGGTGGCTGCTTATCCTTACGATCGTGCTGACGGTCGTGATCGAGCTGATCATCAGGAAGAGCAAGACGGGAAAATCGCTGTACCTGGTAGGCAGCAACCGCCGCGCGGCCCGTCTGTCCGGCCTGAACGTAAACAAAGAGGTCATGTTTGCATACATCTTTTCGGGCATGCTCTCCGCCATTGCAGGCTTCCTGCTGGTGTCGTACAGCGGAAGCGGTATGCTGCACATGGGCGATTCCTACACCATGACCTCGATAGCCGCCACGGTCATAGGAGGTACGAAAATGACCGGCGGCGAAGGCAAGATCTCCGGTGGTTTCCTGGGCGCAGTAATTTTCACGCTGCTCAATAACCTTCTTGTCGCGCTCGGCATGGCTGCGGGCGTCAGGACCATGGTCGAGGGCTTGATCCTCCTGCTGATCCTGCTTATCTATACCCGCGGGGACAAACTTAGGCAGTAAGATGCCGGAGGTGAAAAATGCAGTATCCACTGATTTATGAGCACAACTCCGTGCGTGTTTTCAAGATAAACGACTCCGTCTACTATCGCGAGGGCAACCTGGACGAGCGCAGGCAGTGCAACGGCGGCTTTGTTGTGCTCAAGGACTGTACCGTAGCCATAGACGTACCCAGCGAGGACGGCGCACGAGAGATGCTGGACGAGAGCGAAAAGTTGTTTGGTCTCCCGATAAAGCACGCGTTTATCACCCATGCCCACCCGGACCACGACCTCGGACTACCGGTGTTTGCGGAAAAGGGAGGGATAACCGTATATGGAGCCGCTGCTGCGCCTCAGGAGTGGGCGGCCCGCGGCGTGACTTTCCCGGGAAACTTTATCGGGATAAGCGGGCGCGAGAGAGTTTCCATAGAGGGAATGGATTTTGAGCTGGAAAAGCTGCCCGTGACGGCGCACTCGCCCTGGGACATGCTGGTGTATATGCCGGCCTTCGATCTGATGTTCACAGGCGACCTGGTCGTGAATGAGCCGATACTTTACCTTGAGCACTGCGACATCCAAAACTGGGTCAAGGTGTTGGGCGAACTGGCTGGACGAAACATCACGCTGCTTGCCAGAGGCCACGGCGGCTGCGCCCCAAGCTCGTACCTTGCGGACGAAATACGATACCTGAAAGCTCTGAACAACGTCAACGTTTATATGCGCGCGCACATGAAAGTTGCCGAGCCGGACGTGAATGACGAGTTCATGGGAGAGGTCCTGAACAGACTCTGCGCTGCGGGCAATGCGGACGCCAGGTATATTGCGGACGTGTCAGGTCCGGCGGCTTATTATCAGATGACGCAGTTTTACAGATACGGCGTCAAAAACTGAGCTGAGCGTATTCTCAAAGAAGGGTAGAAAAACTATGAACATTGGTGGTACACATGCGATCGGCGGCAAATTTGAGGTAGAAGCGCTAAGCGTCGTTGTATCTCAGTTCGCGGCTATCGATGCTCAAAACATTGAGGACGTCAACAAAAACACAGATAGGGTAATAGCGGACATGGAGAGAGCGGCATATGCTTTCCCGGGCTATGACCTGTTTGTCGCTCAGGAGTGCTGCTTCCAAGGTTTCAGCCGCGTGATAAAGCAGGCCGTGATCGACATAGACGGACCGCAAATACGCAGGGTCCAGGAAAAATGCGCCGAGCTTGGAGTCTGGGCTGTCATCAACCCCTTCCTGAATGAAGTGGATGGGAAGCCCATATGCAACACGGTACTTATGATAAACTCGAGCGGCGAGATAGTACACAAATACGTCAAGATGAACCTGTGGATACCGGGCGAAACCGCGTACCCAGGCTGGACGGTGCCTGTTACGGAAGGACCCAAGGGTTCCCGCATCGCGACGATCGACTGCGCGGACGGGGACTACCCGGAGATATGGCGCGAGGCCGCATATAACGGAGCAAACGTAATAATCCGCGTGGCGCACTACCCCGCGCCCTGGGACCAGGCGTGGAAGCTCACGAACCGCGCAGCGGCCTATTTCAATCAGAGCTATGTGGTTGGCTGCAATTCCGTAGGAAGCGATTGCTTCTTCAGCTATTTTGGCAACAGCATGGTTGTGAATCCGGACGGAAACATAATAACCGAGGCGCCTCTCGGCCAGGAGTGGCTGTTCAAAGCAGACCTTTATCCGCAGATAATTGACAAGCTGCGTGAAAAGGGCAGCACAAACAATTTCCTGTATTCCTTCAATCACCGGGGCGCATCCAATCCGGAACTTGGAGGATTTGGCGATACTGTTTGCAGATACAGGGCATATTCCCCCGAAAGTTGGGGAGAAAGGAAGGCCGAAGATGCCTAACGAGGGCTATGTTCCTTTTGGACACTATTTGGTGAAAGCCATTGACGGCGTGTCGTTTCCGACGACGAAAGCCGAACTTATAAAATACGCGGGAGACAGGAACCTTGCGGTAAAGCCCGGCGAGGAATTCGCCCTGGCCGAACTGTTTTCCATGCTGGAACCTGAATCCTATAAGTGCGCGACCGCCCTCTATTGCGCCATGGCGGCGGCCATGGAAAAGCGGGGACTGTGAATCCGAGGTGAGATAATGCCGTATCAACTGGCAGTGCTCGACTTTGACGGGGTTATACTCAACAGCGAACCCTATCATTTTTACATCCGGGAATCGCTGCTGGCGGCATACTGCGCCGGAGCGCAGTATGACCCTGTGGACTGCGTAGGCAAGTCCGTACCCGAATTCTATGCGGAGATGCTCAGACGTTCCGGAGCCGACTCCGATATCCCTGAGCGCGCGAAGCTGCTTGCAGATATGCATTTTGAGCGGGTTTTTGAGAGCATACGGGATAATCAGGTGGCCGCGAACCCCGGCGTCGCGGATTTCCTGCGACAAGTGAGGGAGGCGGGACTCAAAACTGCAGTCGCCTCTTCGTCCAGCGGGGCATACGTAGGCAAGTGCTTGGACTACCTCGGCCTTTGCACGGCTTTCGATTGGGTGTGCTGCGGAGAAAGCGTCAAAAAAGCAAAACCGGCTCCCGACGTTTATGAGCTGGCACTTTCGCTGGCGTCCTGCCTGCCGCGCGACGCATTTGCCGTGGAGGACAGCCGCTCGGGAGCTGCGGCAGCCGCCAAAGCCGGCATAATTTGCTTCGGCTACTCACAAAAAACAGATGCGGCGAATGTGCCGGGGACTTTTGCAACCGTCCACTCTTTTGGCGAGCTGCTCGGCATACTGCAGATTTGCAATACGGAGGCGGAACATGGGAAGAAACAATAGCGCTCCGAGGATACTTGTGGCAGGCAGCCTGGTGATGGACCTTATCGTGTCCACGGAAAGATTCCCCAATGCCGGCGAGACGGTGCTGGGCTTCGACTTCAGGACGGCGCCGGGAGGCAAGGGAGCAAATCAGGCTGCGCAGGCCGCATTGCTCGGCGCGAAGGTAGACATGGCAGGGTGCGTCGGCGCGGACGAAAACGGCGAACAGCTGATATCGTCTCTGCAAAAAGCGGGGGTGTCCACCAGCCTCATCAGACGCGAAGCCGGCAGCTTCACTTCCGTAGGCAATGTTCAGATCGAAACCGGCGAAGGCGGCCAGAGCCAGAACAGGATAGTAGTGGTCCCCGGAGCTAACCATCAGTGGAACAGTGACACGGTTGACCGGCTGTGCGGCCTGGTTTCGGAATACGACATGCTGCTGCTCCAGCTTGAGATACCCATGTGGGTCAACGAGGAGCTGGCCTCGGCTGCGCGGTCGGCGGGCGTGCCGGTGCTCCTGAACCCGGCTCCGGCGGACAAATTATCACGCCGTCTGCTTGAGTGCCTTACCTTTATCGCACCTAACGAAAGTGAGGCTGCGCTCATCTCCGGACTGAACATAGAGAGAAGCTCCGGCGTTCTGGACCTCTCACAGGTCCAGGCCGCTGCGGAACGCATGATGGACATGGGCGCCGGTTCGGTGCTGGTGACGATGGGCGACCAGGGCGCGGCATATTTTGACGGAACCAGGAGCGTGATTGAGCCCTGCGTCAAGCTCCTGAAAGCCGTTGACCCCACGGCCGCGGGCGACTCCTTCATCGGCGCCTTTGCCGCGGCTATATGCAGGGGCGAGGGGATCAGGGAAGCTATGAGGTTTGCAAATGCGGCGGCGGCGATAACCGTGTCGCGCATGGGCGCGCAGCCCTCGCTGCCCTGCCTGAGCGAAACTAAGGAACTCATGGAGCGTGTGGCTGGAGGACAAAATGACTGAGAAAAACGAGCTTAAAAACCTGGAGTTTTTCAAAGAGACCGCCGTTGAAAACGTTGCTAATTTTGCAGATAAGCTGACGTCTGAGTATTTTGACAGGGCGATATCCATAATCGACGAGGCAATGGCGGCGGGGAACAGGGTCCATGTGACCGGCATAGGCAAGCCCGGACACGTTGCAAGCTATGCTGCGTCGCTGCTCTCTTCCACCGGAACGCCGTCCACCTTCCTTCATGGGACGGAGGCGGTCCACGGCTCCTGCGGACAGCTGGTCGCGGGAGACGTTGTGATCTGCATTTCCAACAGCGGCGAGACGGAAGAGCTGAAATGCACAGTCGAAGCCATCAAGAATTACGGCTGCAAGGTCATTGGCTTGAGCGGAGGCGAAGGTTCGTGGTTGGACAGAAACTCGGACGTGTGCCTTATAGCAAAAGTCAAAGAGGAGGGCGGTCCGCTGAATCGTGCGCCTATGTCGTCTGTGCTTGTAGAGTGCATGGCGATACAGGGCCTTGCCGTCATGCTTGAAACACAGTGCGGGCTGACGGTAAAGGACTACATAAAGCGCCACCCGGGCGGTAAGCTGGGACAGCTGAGAAAAGACGAGACTGGAGATGAGCCGGCCAATGCTTAAAGGCAAGTGCATAAATCCGCTTATAATTTCGGCGCTTGCCCACTGCGGACATGGGGACAAGCTGCTGATAGCCGACGGGAATTAC
Organism: Clostridiales bacterium; assembly: GCA_004553625.1. GTDB lineage: Bacteria > Bacillota > Clostridia > Oscillospirales > Oscillospiraceae > Scatomorpha > Scatomorpha merdavium. Next base: position 59,450 of record SFKX01000006.1, read on the forward strand.
CCGATAGACACGATGACCGCAGACGCAGAGACCGTCTATCTCTCGCTCAGCCCGGGCCTGCCGGAGGTCACGCAGGTCCTGGACGCCGTCCTGAGCGTCATAAACGCCGAGAAGGCGGAGGTCATGTGCCCAGACGAGGGACCGGAGCCGGAGATCTTTTCGGAGTTCCAGAGCATGACCGGGCTGGAGCTGTGCGAGCTTTCAAGGTACGAGTTCTACGGCGCCTGCAAGGAGAGCAACGTCAGGCTGGCGATACTGACGGGCGAGCAGCGGACCTACGCCAACATATTGCTCACAGTGGGCTGTGCCTGAAAAACGCGGAGAGACTTTCCGGTCTCTCCGCGTTTTTATTTACCTTTACCCGGAGCTGTTGTATGATGTTGTCAGATAACTACTTCGGGGGTGTGACTATGTTATTGGGCGTTGATTACTATCCTGAACAGTGGGAGGCGGAGCGGCTCGAGGAGGACTTGGACGGCATAGTGGAATTGGGCTGCAACGTCATCCGCATCGGTGAATTTGCCTGGCACGTCATGGAGCCGGAGGAGGGACGCTTTGACTTTTCCTTCTTCGACCGCGTCATCAAAAAGGCGGGGGAGAGGGGCCTAAGCATTATCTTCGGCACGCCGACCGCCGCGCCCCCGGCCTGGCTCGCGCACCGGTATCCGGATGTGCTGTCCGTGGACGAAAACGGTCTCCGGCGCGCCTTTGGTGGGCGGCACGTCGCCTGCTACAGCAGCCCGGATTATCTGGAGCACTGCGAAAAGATCACCCGCGCCCTGCTCGAACACTACCGCGGAGAAGAACGCATCGCAGCCTGGCAGATAGACAACGAGCTTGGCCACGAGGGAAGCGACAAGTGCTTCTGCTCGAACTGCCGCAGAAGGTTTCAGAATTTCCTCTCCGCAAAACACGGCGATGTGTCACGCCTGAACGCCGCCTGGGGAACGGTGTTCTGGGGCCAGGAGTACAACTCCTTTGAAGAGATCCCCCTGCCCACAGTTACGATAGCCCCGCACAATCCGGCGCTCCGGCTGGATTGGGAGCGCTTCTGCGGCGAGAACATCCGCAGCTTTGCCGATGCACAGGTCAAGCTCATACGTGACATCATGCCGGGCGCTCTGATTATTCACGACTTTCCCGGCGGCGGACTCTCCAAAAGCCTCGACTACCCGGCGCTCGCCGCTCTGCTGGATAAGGCAGCCTACAACAACTACCCCGTCTGGGGCGGGCAGATGCATCCGCTGCCGCCGTCGGAGATCGCCTTCGGCCTGGACCATATGCGCGGCCTCAAGGGCGAGAACTTCTGGATAACCGAGGCCATAATGGGCGCGCAGGGTCACGACCTCACGGGCTACCTGCCCCGCCCCGGTCAGGCCAAGCTCTGGAGCTGGCAGGCAATGGCCCACGGCTGCGAGGGCCTGCTCTATTTCCGCTACCGCGGCGCTGCAAAGGGAGCAGAGCAGTTCTGCTACGGCATAATCGACCCGGACAACGTGAAAGGCCGACGTTTTTACGAGGCCCAGAGCTTCTTCACGGAGGTTCGGGAGTTCGAAAACGAGCTGAAAACTCCCATACACAGAGATGCAGCGATACTCTACGACTACGACTCCCTCGCCTCGCTCCGAATCCAGCCCCAGAGCCGCCTGCTGGACGGAGAACGCGAGCTCAAGCGCCTGCACGGCTCTCTATACCGCCTCGGTATAGGTGCGGACGTTATCCCTGCGCAGCGCGATTTTTCCGTCTACAGCCTTGTGCTCGCGCCCTGTATGATGGTGACGGACGCGGACTTCCGCCGGAGACTGTGCGAGTTTGTTGAAAACGGAGGCGTTGCGGTCCTGAGCTTCCGCACATCCGTGAAGGACCGGGACGACAATCTCGTGTTTGGCGAGCGCCTGCCCGTGGGCTTGACCCGGCTGCTGGGTATGCACGTTGCGGAGTGCGAGAGTCTCGCTTCCGAGGACGCGCTCGAGCTGAGCTGCGGCGGACGCTCAGGCGTGTTCCGGGAGATGCCGGAGCCGGACACGGCCGAAACGCTCTGCCGTTACGCCGACGAGTTCTACAGCGGCTACGCTGCCGTCACGCGAAACGACTACGGCCAAGGCGCGGCCTATTATATCGGCACGGCGCCGGACGACCATACCCTAGACGCCATCGTGGAGTCCGCCGCCCTCCGCGCCGGACTGGAGCCGCAAACGCTCCCCGAGGGCGTGGAGCTGGCCCACAGAGGCCGCCTGAGCATACTCATGAACCACAACTGCCGACCCGCACAGGCCCTGGGTCTCAGCCTGGCCCCGTTTGAAGTGAAAACGCTCTTGACCTGACGCGTCTAACGTGTTAGACTTATTTCGATAAGTCTAACACGTTAGACGTTTTTGGAGGTGCGGCATGGACACGCCTAAGATATTCGATAGTGAATACCGCTTCTGCCTCATTCTGTGGCGGGAGGAGCCGATAAACAGCACGAAGCTGGCCCGCATCTGCAGGGAGGAACTGGGCTGGAGCCGGACGACGACGTATACAGTCTTAAAGCGCCTGAGCGACCGGGGCGTGGTGAAAAATGAAAACGCCACGGTGCGCTCCATCGTCAGCAAGGAGCAGGTGCAGGCGTCGGAGATGGACGAGCTGCTTGAAAAGACCTTCGAGGGCTCGCTCCCGGCTTTTATCGCGGCCTTTGCCCGGAGGCAGAAGCTGACTGAGGAAGAGGTCGCGGAGCTCCGCCGTATCATAGAGAGCTGAGGTGGACCGTGGGAAATGCATTCCTCTATCTTGTAAACATCAGCTTTTCTGCGAGCTGGCTGGTGCTCATAGTGCTCGTGTTCCGATACTTGTTCAGGCGCGCTCCGGCGAACATCTCCTGCTGCCTCTGGGCGCTGGTAGGACTGCGCCTGGCCGTGCCCGTGCGCATATACAGCCCGCTTAGCCTGCTGCCGCCGGAGCAGCCGGTGCCTGACCGGCTCCTGGCCTCCGGCAGTTCCGCAGTTGACAGCGGCCTGGGGCTGCTGGACGACGCGCTGAACTCCGGCCTGGGCATCGACCTGGGGAAGTGGCCGAGCATAGCGCAGATCGCAGCTTTCTTCTGGCTTGCCGTAGCCGCCGCCATGCTGGCGCGCGCATACCTGAGCTACAGTCGGCTCCGCAGGCAGCTCGCGGACGCCGTGCCGGCGGGTGAGGGAATATACCGGAGCGCGAAGGTGGACACGCCCTTCGTCCTGGGCCTTGTGCATCCGCTCATCTATCTGCCAGAGGGACTGGAGGGCGAGGCAGCCGACATTGTCATCCGGCACGAGCGGGCGCATATCCGGCGGCGGGACAACTGGTGGATGCTGGTCGGGTACATACTCCGCGCGGTATACTGGTTCAACCCCCTCATTTGGCTGGCGTACAGCAGGTTCCGGCGCGACATAGAGGCCGCCTGCGACGAGAGCGTGATACGCGGCATGGACAAAGAGCAGCGCCGTGCATACTCGACGGCGCTGCTGGAGCTCAGTATTGAGGATGGAAAACCCCTCGCCTGTCCGCCGGCCTTTGGCGAACTGGGCGTCAGGCAGCGCATAGAGCGGGTTATGGACTTCAAAAAGCCTACGCGCCGGTTCGTGGCTGTCGCTGCTGCGGCCGCCGTGCTGGCGGGCGTGTGCTTCGCCACCGCGCCGGCACATATGGATGCCGGGATGCAAAGCTGCATCGACGAGGCGATACTGGAATACAACTACAGCGCAAGCCAGAGCCCCGAGCGCTTCTGCACGCAGAACTGGATAGCCCTGGGCAGCGAGAGCCGGGGCGCGTGCACTACCGTCTACGCCTGGGTGTACTATGGCGAATACGAGTGCGACGGGAAGCTCGAACTGCGCAGAGCCTCACATGTGGCGACGGCAATAACAGTGGAGCGTACAGAGGAGGGCTATGAACTGGTCGAGTATTGGGAGCCGAGGGACGGGAGCTATCTCTTTTCGGATATCCGTGCCAAGTTCCCGATGCGGCTCTGGTTCGCGGCCATGGACAGTCAAGCATATGTCTCGCGTCAGAGCAGGGCCTGCGAGTCCCAGGCGCGGGACTATTACGGGCTCTGAGCAGGGAAAAGGCTCTCGATCTGTTCCCAGTCTACTCCGCCGGGGACGTAGTACCATTCAAGCCGGGCCTTGCCTTTGCTCACCGGCTGGAGGCACTCTATGGCCTCGTCGTGGATGCCAATGAAGAGCTGCCCGCGCGGGCCGGAGTAGACGATGCCCAGGTAATTGCCCTCGTCCGGGTCGTATTCATAGCCCCTGCCAAGCTCACGCAGCTCCAGGGAGGCGAGGTAGGTGTTCAGGCCCGACACATCCGTTTCCGGCGCGTCCTCCAGGACGTAGAGCGCCGGGTCGTCGCCGCGGAAGATGACCTCGGCTCCGGCCCCGCCGCCGTAGGCCAGGGCGATCTGGCCGAAGCCCATGAACAGCAGAAAGGACGCGATGCCGATGGCAAGCACCCCGGAGCCCTTCATGCCGGGCTGCATGACGTTTTTTAGCCTGTAGCGGAGCGAGACGGCCTTTGCAGAGAGGCAGGAAGTGAAGCCGCGCTCGTCCCCGGCGGAGCCGAGAATGAGGTCGGCGTAGCGCCGCCGCCCGTCCCTGTCCGCACCGAAGGTGACGGCCTCGTCGCAGCAGAGTTCGATGTCCTCGGCGCTCCTGCGCATGGCGAACCAGACCAGCGGATTCAGCCAGCACATGGCGGCGGTGCTCACAAGGCTGAGCTTGGTGGAGGCGTCGTCGTGGCAGATGTGGACGATCTCGTGCATGAGTATGAGCCGCAGCTCGTCCTCCGAGTAACTGTGCTCCGGCAGGACTATCCGCGTCGAGCGGCGGAAGAGCCCTATGGACAGCGGCGACTGCACGGCGGGAGAGCGCAGCAGCAGGGGCTTGCGTCCCCTGAAATTCACCCGCTTCAGCTCCTCCTGATAGACGGCCTGTTCCCGGTCCTCCGCGGGCGCTGCATCACGCAGTATCCGGCGGCGGATGGCGAGGTGTTCGGTGCATTTCCAGAGCATGACGAGGCAGTAGCCGCCCACCCACAGGCCGAGCAGCGCAAAAGCCAGCCCACCCGAGACCTCTATGACGAAGAGCGGCTTTCCCTGAACTACTCTGTTTATCTGCACCAGATACAGCATGTTGGGCAGCAGCCAGAGCACGGCGCAGGCCCAAGCGCTGATGTGTTCCCTGAGCCGGGGCAGCAGCAGTGCAAGGACGAGGTAGTAGACGCAGACGACGACAAAGACGTTGAACCACATGACGAGCAGCTCATCCAGCGCCCGCTCCGGGCCGTAAAAGGGCGCTGTAATAGCGCCGCAGAGCAGCAGCACGATGGCCAGCGGCCCCATCATGGGATAGGGGCTGTAGGCCTGTTTTTTCTTTCCGCTTCCGCTGCCGCCGTTTTCGCCGCGCAGACGCGCCAGGCAGCCGGCAGAGATGATCGCCGCGAGCATGAGAGAGGTTAAAAAGCGGCCGAAAAAGGCCCCCATCAGAGTTCGCCCCCTTCCAAAAGGCCCTGGCCAGGGAACAGGGCGTCGAGCAGTTCCCAGTCCATGCCGGCGGGGAGGTAGTAGTAGGTGATGACTCCGCCGCGTGTGCCGAAGAAGGGAAGGTATTCAACCACATCGTCGTAGAGGCCAAGGTGGAACTGACCGCCAGGCGAGTCGTACATCAGGCCGATGTACTGTCCGTCCCTGTTTTCGCTGAAGTCGTAGTCTCCGGCGAGCTCGCGCAGATCGAGGGAGGCGAGGTAGTCGTTCAGGGCCTCCGTATCCGTACAGGGCGTGTCGTCGAGGACGCAGAGCGCTGGGTCCTGGGAGCGGAAGAGCAGCTCCGCGCCCGTTCCGCCGCCGTAGGCGAGGGCGACCTGGCCGCAGCTGACTATGAGTAGAAAAGCCGCAAGGCCCAGCACCAGCGCGCCGGGGCTCTTCCCGGCGGGCTGCATGATGCTTTTAAGCCGGTAGCGGAGTGAGGACGCGCGGGCCGAGAGGCAGGTGGTGAAGCCGCGCCCGTCTCCGGCTGAGCTGAGAATGAGCTCGGCGTAGCGCCTGCGTTCGTCCTGACCGGCGTCGTAGAGCAGCGACTCGTCGCAGCAGAGTTCGATGTCCTCAGCGCTCCTGCGCATGGCGAACCAGGAGAGCGGATAGAACCAGCACAGGGCGGCGATGCTCACGAGCGCGAGCTTGGAGGCAGAGTCGCGCCGCGCGATGTGTATGAGCTCGTGCCGGAGCACGAGGCGCAGTTCATCGTCGTTGTAACTCCGCTCGGGCAGGAGAACGACCATCGTCTCGAGCGAGAGACCCACGGTCAGCGGTGTCGTGACGGCGGGGGAGCGCATGAGCCTTGGCTTACCCCTGCCTCCGAGATTCGTGGCCGCCAGTTCCTCGAGCCAGATGCCGCTGCTCAGCTCCACGGCGTCGCGCAGGACGCGGCGGCGGAAGCTCAGATGCTCCGCGGCCTTCCAGAGCATGATGAGGCAGAAGCCAGCAAGCCAGACGTAAAAGAGCGTAATTGCGAGGTCGCCCCTGCTGTCCAGTATGAGCAGAGGGATCGTGGGGCCGATAGAGGTGTAGGACGTGAGGTACAGGATGTTGGGCAGGAGCCAGAGTGCGGCGCAGGCCCAGGCGCTGATATGCCGCCGCAGCCAGGGCATCAGGGGAGTGAGCAGGAGGTAGTAGAGCATGATGGAGAAGAAAACCGAGTAGAAAAGGCCCAGCAGCAGGCTCCTCCCGAATTCTTCCCTCCTGAAGATGAGTATAATGACCACAAAGAGAGCCAGATACAGCGGCAGCGCGCAGAAGTAGGAGAAGGAGGAATAGCTCCGCCCTTTGCCGGGCTTTGGCTCGTCAAACTCGTGCTTGAGCCTGAGCAGGGAGGCGATCGTGACCATAATGGCGATCACAAATGCAATCAAGAGCCTTGCAAGCACGCTGTCTCTCATAGCTCATCCCTCTCCAACAGGCCGCGAAGTTCTTCGATCTCCTCGCGGCTGAGGCCGCTGTCGCAGAGGGCGGCGGCGAGGACGGAGAGCTTGCCGCCGCAGAGTTTGTCGAGGAAGCTGCGGCTCTGCGCGGCAAGGTAGGCCTCGCGGCTGACGAGGGGCGTGTAGCGCGCGCTGCGGCCAGCCTTTTCGATGCCGACAAAGCCGCGCTCCGCCAGGCGGGATAGCAGGGTTAAAAGCGTGGTCGGGGCCATGGGGTGCGAGTCCTTGAGTATGTGCTCCAGCTCCGAGCGCGAGACCGGCGGCTCGCAGTCCCAAACCGCCTTCATGACCTCCAACTCCGCATCCGGCAGCCTGCGCATGTCGTTCATATAAGTTACCTCCAAGCTCTACAGTTGTAGAAGATAAACATATTCTACAACTGTAGAGGAACTTTGTCAAGAAGCAGAAATAAAAGGCAGACGCCATGGGGCGTCTGCCTTGCTGCTGTTCACTTGTTCAGCTCGCGTTTCAGCTCGGATAGGGGGAGGCCGGTTTGGCGGGAGAGGCGGGCGAGGTCCTCGTATTCGGGCTTGGACTTTTGGATGCCGCGGCCCTCGGCTATCTTTATGCGGACGGGGCCGTATGGTGTCTGGCGCAGCTCCTCGCGGCGGGAGAGGGTGATGCGCTCAGGGCGGTAGACACGCAGGCCGAGCGTGGGCGTGTGGCGCAGGATGAGCTCTGCGAACTCGTCCAGGCGCGCTTCCTCGCACAGACAGCTCAGCATCACCCCGGCACGGCCCTTCTTCATGCCAAGCGCCTGGGTATACACGTCCAGCGCGCCGCGCTCCAGCAGCAGCTCCTGCGCAAAGGCCAGCTCCTCGGCCGTTATATCGTCCAGGTTGCAGCGCAGCTCGGCCACGCGCGGGAGGGGATCTATTCCCTCGCCTACGATGGCGCGCAGGGCGTTCACGCGCTCATATTCCCTGGAGCCCATGCCGAAGCCGCTTTTCTCGATGACCATTTCCGGCAGAGGCCCGAATTCCTGGGCGAAGTATTTTATGAGCGCCGCACCCGTGGGCGTACACATCTCGCCCTCAATGTCGCCGCCGTAGACGGGCAGGCCCTCCAGCAGCAGCGCCGTGGCGGGCGCAGGCACCGGCAGGACGCCGTGAGCGCATTTTACCGAGCCATAGCCGACCCGCAGGGGAGAGGCGACGACCCGCTCCGCGCACAGCTCGTGCATGAGCATACACACGCCCGTGACATCCGCCACGGCGTCCAGCGCGCCGACCTCATGAAAGTGCACCTCGCCGGGCTCGCGCCCGTGTACGCGGCCCTCGGCCTGCGCGATGAGCGTATATACCGCTTTCGCGTCCGCCCGGACCTTTTCCGGCAGAGCGAAGCCGTCTATGATGCGGCATATGTCCGCAAGACCTCGATGCTCGTGGTGGTGATGGTCGTGTGAAGCCTGGGGCTCGGCCTCGTCCACGCCGTGGACGCTGATCTTGATATGGCTGCCCGCTACGCCGTTTTTCGTGACTCGCTCCAGCTCCGCGCGGACGCCGGGCAGGCCCAGGGCCTCGAGCCTTTCCGCTATCCTGCCGCCCTCCGGCGCGATCTCTGCCAGCGCGGCCATAAGCATATCGCCGGAAGCGCCCATGCCGCAGTCCAGGTACAGCGTTCTCATTTGCGGCCCTCCAGGTGATTTATCATGCTGGCGAGGTAGCCCGCGCCGAAGCCGTTATCTATGTTCACGACGGAGAGCCCGCTGGCGCAGGAGTTAAGCATGGAGAGCAGCGCCGCTACGCCGCCGAAGGCCGCGCCGTAGCCGACGCTGGTCGGCACGGCGATGACGGGACAGTCCGCCAAACCGCCGATGACGCTGGGCAGCGCGCCCTCCATGCCGGCCACGGCCACGATGCACCGCGCCGTCATGATGTCCTCCGCGTGGTCGAGCAGGCGGTGTATGCCGGACACGCCGACGTCATAGAGCCGCTTTACCGTGTTGCCCAGGGCCTCGGCGGTCAGTGCGGCCTCTTCGGCCACGGGTATGTCCGTTGTGCCGCCCGTCGCCACGACTATCGTACCCACGCCGTCCGGCTCCGGCATATCGCCTATGCGCCCCACTTTGGAGAGCGGGTCATACACCAGCGCGTGGTGCTCCCCCACATATGCCGCAGCTTCCGGTGACATGCGAGTAATAAGCACCACACGGTCCCCGCCGGACAGCAGGGTCGAGCTGATCCTCTCTATTTGCTCCGGGGTCTTGCCCTGGCCGTAGATGACCTCGGCCACGCCCTGGCGCATCTCGCGGTGGTGGTCCACCTTCGCAAAGCCGATGTCCTCGAAGGGGGCGAGCTTCAGCCTTGTGAAGGCCTCATCCGAGCTCATCGCGCCGCTTTCCACAGCGCGCAGTATCTCCAATACGTCCTGTTTTTTCACTCTTTCCGACCTCTCAAATCCAGTGTAACTTCTCCGAATCCGCCCAAGATATCCAGTATCGCCGCGCGCTGGGACGCCGCGCACTCTATTTGACTCTCAGGGAGCTCCAGCCTTGCACCGCGCTCCGTGAGGCGGACGCGCAGGTCGCTGTAGCCCAGGGCTCTGAGCGCGGCCTCGGCGGACTCTATATCGCGCAGGTCGCCGGGTTCTATCCTGCGGCCCGCCGGTATGCGCGTGGCAAGGCAGGCATAGGAGGGCTTGTCGTGTGTGAAGAGCCCCGCCTCGCGGGAGAGACGGCGAACCTCCGCCTTCGTTATGCCGCAGTCGCGCAGTGGGGAGAGGACGCCGAGCTCACGCAGCGCACGTGTACCGGGCCTGTCGCCTGGCTCGTCCGAGGCGTTCGTCCCGTCCAGAAGCTCTGCATAGCCGTCGGACGCCGCACGCTCGCGCAGGAGCATGAACAGCGCCCGTTTACAGTGGTAGCACCTGTCCTTTGGGTTTTCTGCAATGCCGGGGACGGACAGGATGTCCAACTCTATAACGTGCAGCTCCACGCCGAGCTCCGAGCAGAGGCGCAGAGCGTCCTCCAGCTCGAACTCAGGCTGGAACTGTGTTTTTATGTAATACGGTCTCAGCTCCGCACCATACTCCAGACCGGCGTACAGGAGGTACGCCGAATCCGTGCCGCCGGAGAAGCCGAGCGCGGCTTTGGGGTGCCGCGCAAAAAACTCTTTCAACGTCATCATCAGCAGCGGCAGAAGCAGAAGCGCAGCAAAAACTGCGCGGCGCACAGGCCGAGACAGAGTTTGTTCGGCGTTATCCAATCCCCGGCGGGGAAGCCGGAGCTGTAGTTGGAGTAGACGGTGCCGCCGTGCTGCAGCTCGTCCAGGAAGCGGCGGTATTCCTCGTTATCCGGCTCGAGCTGGACGGCACGCTGGGCAAATTCCATGGCGGTTATCTTGTTGCCGAGGCCGGAATTGGCGATGCCCGCGAGGAAGTACCAGCGCGCGTCGCGCTCCGCGGACGAGACGGAGGAGAGCACGGTCATGGCCTCCTGGAAATGCCGGGCTCTGATGTAGTTTTCCGCGGCGCGGTACTCGTTGCGCTCCTGGTATTGCTGCTGCCCGCCGGAGTAGCCCCAGTCTGTCTGCTGCCAGCCTCCCCAGGCGCCCCAGGGGTCCCACTGCTGCTGGCCGCTGTAGCCCTGCTGCTGGCCGTAGCCATAGCCGTAGCCGCCGCCCTGGGAATAGCGGTTGGCCTCACCGCTCTTTATTGCGTCATAGGCGGCGTTAATCTCGTTCATCTTTTCCGCCGCGGCCTTGTTGCCCGGATTGCGGTCCGGGTGATATTTCTTTGCGAGCGTGCGGTAAGCGGTCTTTATCTCTTCATCCGTTGCGTCCCTCGAGACGCCCAGGACCTCATATGGGTCACGATTCAACGGGTTTTCCCCCTTCTTCACCATGCCTGCGGGCCATCTCCGCGTTGTAGCGGAGCCATACGCCGGAGTAAAGTATGTTCCTCATAATGTCCGCGTCCCTTACGACGGGCAGCCGCTCGAATACGGCAGCGCACTCGCCTATCAGCATGGTCAGGGTATAGCGCAGGTCGTCCTCGGTTTTCCCCTCTGCAAAGGCGGCGACAGGGTTGTATCTGCCCGAGGCCAGGTCGCCTTCCAGATCGAGGACCGCGTCCATTATATATATGAATTCGCCCAGCTCCTGGCCGAACAGCCTGAGCCGTTCGCTCCAGAGCTTATCCGGACCCTCGGCAAAAATCTCGCCCATGAGGCGGCCAAAGCAGCGCGCGCCGGCGTCCGGGTCTGTATCCCGCCTGCCTTCGATCTCGGAGAGCTCGTCCAGGCACTCGGTTATAAACTTGCACTTTTCCGGATACTTCTGCGTGACGTAGAAGTATTCCTCGCTGAACATCGCCGCCTGGCAGCGGGCGGTAACGCTGCGCTCGTCCTTCCAGTCGTCCATGCATTTGAGGTAGGCGAGAGCTAGATTCATGTCTGCCGCGTATTCCGTCACCCAGCTCGAGACCCAGTTGTGCTGCCTGACGGGGTGCATGACGCAGCGGGACACGCCGGCAGTCTCTTCCGGCTCATACATGGAGTTGAGCAGCAGGACGAGAAAGGTCATGTCGTAAGTGAGAGTCAGGCGAGAGAGAGAGCCGTGACGTTTGTGCAGGGCATGGCATAGCCCGCAGTAACAGGCACGGTATCTGGCCTCCTGTTCCTCGGTCATTATATCTTTGTTTGCGATGACGTAGCCGAACATAGTATCTCTCAGGTGGTCTTGATGAACGAGGTGCCGCACTTGCGGCACACGAGCTTGATTTTGCCCTTGCCCCTAGGCACACGCAGGAGCGTCCTGCAGCTGGGGCAGCGGTAGAACTTGTAGTCCTTCCGCTGCGACCAGCGCTCGCGCAGGCCGCGGAAGTAGCCGCGTATGCCGGAAGTCATGCGCAGGTATTTCTGGTTCTCAGTCCTGCGCTTATACACGTTTCTGGAAAATATGCGGAAGTAGACATAGACCATGCCCAGCACCGCAAACACCCACAGCACGCGCGAGACTTCGTGGTCGGTAAAGAGGCCCACCACCAGAAGTGCGACGACTATGAATGACACAGCCCTGGATAGATTGTCGGCGCCGTTGCGCCCTGTCATGAATCTTATCAGCTTTTCCCGCATACTGCTTCACCTTTTCAATCTTGCTTCAGACTATAATAGCACCCCAACTCGCAAAATAAATCAATAATCTGTTAATTTGCGTCCCCTTCGGCCGTTTCATCGCAGCCGTTGAGGTCCCCGACGAGCAGCTCAAGGATGTCGCTGAGCGTGACTATGCCCGTGACGCCGCCATATTCGTCCAAAACAACGGCTATGCGAATTCTTTCGTCACGCATTCTTTTAAAGAGCACGTCGGCCTTGATGCTGTCCGGAACGAAATACGGCTCCTTGACCGCCTGTGACATCGCCGCTTCCGCGCTGCGTTCAGGCAGGGCGAAATAGTCTTTAATATCCAATATGCCTACGACCTTGTCTGTCGTATCGCGGCAGACGGGGTAGAGCGAGTGGCGGGAGGAGAAGATCTCCCGTTCCCAGTCATCCGTTGAGCCGTCCGCCCAGAGCACGCTCATCTTTGTCCTGTGCGTGGCGAATTCCTCAGCGCGCTGGTCGTCGAACTCGAAGAGGTTTTGGATAAACTCGTTTTCCTCTTCTCCAATGGTTCCTTGCTGGCTGCCTGCTGTTGCCATCATGCGTATCTCCTCCTCGGAATATACGTCCTCCTCGGAGTCCGGGTCCACGCGCAGGAGCCTGAGCATACCGTTGGTGGATGCGGTAAGCAGCGAGACGATGGGTTTAAAGACTACGGATATGACCGTGACGAGTCCGGAAACAGCGAGAGCCAGCTTCTCCGCGTTTTTCATGGCCAGGCGCTTGGGTACCAGCTCACCGAAAATCAGCGTGAAATAGGAGAGAATGAGCGTTATAAGCACGACGGCTATGGTGTCCAGCACCTGCGGACTGAGCTTGACGCCCAGGGAGATCATCCAGTCCACCAGGGCTTCGGAGAAATTGTCCGCGGCAAAAGCGCTGCCGAGGAAACCGGCCAGCGTGATGGCTACCTGGATCGTTGCAAGAAAGCGCGCGGGCTGGCTGGTGAGGCGCTCGAGCCTTATGGCGCGGCGATTGCCCTCCTGAGCGAGCGCGGCGATCTTTGCGTCCTTGGCCGAGATGACCGCGATCTCGGCGCAGGCAAAAATGGCGTTGAGCGCAATGAGTACGACCTGGAGTATGAGCTGCCATGCGAGCGTAGTCAAGTGTCAAACCTCCCAAATAAAATGAAAATGCGCCCGCGCCCACCGCCGTAAAAGGCGGTAGGCGTGAGCGTATGTCATATGTACATTATTCGTTTACAGGCGCCGTCGTCATCCATGTTCTGCGGTCTACTCCTTTTCTGATATTAGACCACATTTCGGCTCCGGCGTCAATAGGTCCCTTACTCCAGCTCGAACGCGCCGGTATAGAGCTGATAGTACTGGCCCTTCTGCTCGAGCAGCTGTTCATGCGTGCCGCGCTCGATGATGCGCCCGTGTTCCAGGACGATGATGACGTCCGAATTCTTCACCGTGGACAGTCTGTGCGCGATGACGAAAACCGTACGGCCCTGCATGAGCGCGTCCATGCCGCGCTGGACAATGGCCTCGGTGCGGGTGTCGATGGAGCTCGTGGCCTCGTCGAGGATCATGACGGGCGGGTCGGCCACTGCGGCACGGGCGATGGATATGAGCTGCCTCTGGCCCTGGGAGAGGTTCGCACCGTTGCCGGAGAGCACCGTGTTGTAGCCCTCGGGCAGGCGGGTGATGAAGTCGTCCGCGCCCGCGAGCTTTGCTGCCGCGATGCAGTCGGCGTCTGAGGCGTCCAGCTTGCCGTAGCGGATGTTCTCCATGACCGTGCCGGTGAAGAGATTCGTATCCTGGAGCACTATGCCCAGCGCGCGGCGCAGGTCGCTCTTGCGGATTTTTGTGATGTTTATTCCGTCGTAGCGTATCTTGCCGTCTGCGATGTCATAAAAGCGGTTGAGCAGGTTCGTGATCGTGGTCTTGCCCGCGCCGGTCGCGCCGACGAAGGCCACCTTCTGTCCGGGCTTGGCGTAGAGTGATATGTCGTGCAGGACAGGCTTGCCAGGCTCGTACTCGAAGTCCACGTCGAAGAGCCGCACGTCGCCGCGAAGCGGGACGTAGGTGACGGTGCCGTCAGCCTTGTGCGGGTGTTTCCAGGCCCAGAGACCGGTGCGCTCCTCGCACTCGACGTACTCGCCGTTTACCTCTTTGGCGTTCACGAGCGTGACGTAGCCCTCGTCGCCCTCAGGCTCCTCGTCCAGCAGGGCGAAGATGCGCTTTGTGCCTGCAATACCCATGACCACGGAGTTGACCTGGTGCGACACCTGGCCGATGTTGCCGGCAAAGGACTTGGTCATGTTGAGGAAGGGGACGACTATGCTGATGCTGAAGGCCATGCCGGAGATGCTGAGGTTCTTGGCCCCGCTTATGAGGAACAGGCCGCCCGCAACGGCGACGATGACATAGAGCACGTTGCCGATGTTGTTGAGAATGGGTCCGAGCGTGTTCGCATATTTGTTGGCCTTTTCGGATTCGCGGAAGAGCTCGTCGTTTATCCTGTCGAAGTCGGCCTGGCTCTCTTCCTCGTGGCAAAAGACCTTTACGACCTTCATGCCGCTCATCATTTCCTCGGCAAAACCCTCGACCTTGCCAAGCGCGGTCTGCTGACGGAAGAAGTAGCTTGCAGACTTGCCTCCGATCTTGCCGGTGAGGTAGACCATCAGTATGACGCCGGCGAGCACGACCAGGGTCAGCCAGAGGCTGAAATAGAGCATGATGCAGAACACTGTCGTGACCATGATGGTAGAGGACAGCAGCTGCGGGAAGCTCTGGGACACCATCTGACGCAGGGTGTCGATATCGTTGGTGTAGTGGCTCATGATGTCGCCGTGGCTGTTGGTGTCAAAGTACTTGATGGGCAGGCACTGCATCTTGTCGAACATCCTGCACCTGAGCTTTTTGAGCGTGCCCTGGGTGATGATGGCCATGAGCTGGTTGAAGATGAGGCCCGCGATGAGAGACACGCCGTAGAATATGGCCAATATGGCTACAAGCCTGAGTATCGGTCCCTTGGCCGCGGCCCAGTTGCCGGACTGCCAGCTCTGCTCTATGACTGCGATGATGTTCTGCATGAACAGCGAGGGAATTGAGCTGACGATGGCGTTTATGACGATGCACACGATGGCCAGCGGGAGCATGACGGGGTAAAATTCGCGCATGGTGCGCAGCAGACGCCTGACGATGGCGCCGCTCTTTTCGGTAGTCCTCTTCATTCGTCCGCACCTGCCTTGTTCTGCGAGGTGTAGATCTCGCGGTAGACCTCATTGGAGGCCATGAGTTCTGCGTGCGAGCCGACCGCCATGATACTGCCGCCGTCCATGACGATTATCCTGTCCGCGTCCTCGACTGAGGCCGTGCGCTGGGCTATGATGAGCTTAGTTGTCTCAGGCATGAACTCGCGCAGGCCCTTGCGTATTCCGGCGTCGGTCTTGGTATCGACGGCGGAGGTGGAGTCGTCCAGTATGAGTATCTTGGGCTTTTTGAGCAGCGCACGGGCTATGCAGAGTCGCTGCTTCTGGCCGCCGGATACGTTCGTGCCGCCCTGTTCTATGTAGGTGTCGTAGCCGTCCGGGAACTGGGAGACAAAGTCGTCGGCCTGGGCCAGCTTGCATACATGTACAAGCTCCTCATCCGTGGCGTCCTTGTTGCCCCAGCGGAGGTTTTCCTTGATAGTGCCGGAAAACAGCTGGTTCTTCTGCAGCACGACGGCCACCTGGCTGCGCAGCGTTTCAATATCGTATTCGCGCACGTCGCGGCCTCCGACCTTCACGCTGCCCTCGGTCACGTCGTAGAGCCTCGAGATGAGGTTCACGAGCGTGGATTTCGAGGAGCCCGTGCCGCCGATGATGCCAATTGTTTCGCCTGACTTTATGTGCAGGTCAATGTTCGAGAGCGCCATGCGTTCCGCTTTTTCGGAGTAGCGGAAGCTGACGTGGTCGAAGTCGATGGAGCCGTCCGCGACCTCGTAGACAGGGTTTTCGGGGTTCGTGAGCGTGCTCTTTTCGGCCAGAACCTCAATAATACGCTTTGTTGACTCCCCAGCCATGGTTATCATGACAAAGACCATGGAGAGCATCATGAGACTGGAGAGCATCATGAAGCTGTAGGTGAGCAGTGCCGAGAGCTGACCGACGTCGAAGTCCAGACCCATGGAGGTGATGATCGTGTAGGAACCGAAGGAGAGGACAAAGACCATGACCGAGTAGATGCAGAACTGCATGAGCGGTCCGTTGAGGGCGAGTATGCGCTCGGCCCTGGTGAAGTCTGCGCAGACGTCCTGCGCCGCGGTCCCGAACTTTTTGGACTCGTAATCCTCGCGTACAAAGGCTTTGACGACGCGCATCGCCTTGACGTTCTCCTGAATTGACTCGTTGAGCTTGTCGTATTTCTTGAACACACGGCGGAAGAGCGGGATCGTCTTGGCTATGACAACCGCCAATCCCGCGCCGAGCACGGGCAGTACGAACAGGAAGATCCAGGCCATCTTGCCGCCCATCATGAAGGCCATGACGAAGGCAAACACCAGCATGAGCGGCGAGCGAATCGCCAGGCGTATTATCATCATGAACGCAAACTGCACGTTGGTGACGTCCGTCGTCATCCTCGTGACGAGGGAGGAGGTCAGAAAGTGGTCTATGTTCTCAAAAGAGAAGCCCTGGACCGCGTGAAAGATGTCGTGCCGGAGGTTCCTTGCCAGGCCGCAGGAGGCGGTCGAGCAAGTCAGGCCCGCCAGCGCGCCGAAAAGCAACGAGAGCGCCGCCATCAGGACGAGCAGGCCGCCGTAACGCAGGATCTCGTCCATACCGCAGCCGGCCTTTATCTCGTTCACGAGCTGCGCCGTGATGAAGGGGATGATGCACTCCATCACTACCTCGAGCGAGACGAGGATGGGCGTCAGGATAGTGATGCCCTTGTATTCCCTCAGGCTCATTTGAAAAAGTTTTACCATGTAGATTCCTCACTTTGACTTAAAAGCGAGCATGACTTGCCGCGACGGGTCCTTGCGGCAAGTATGCTCACTGAAAAAACGGTATTTAGTTGTTAGAAGGGAAGGCCCTTCATGCCGGTGAGCTTAGCCATGTTGCCGGACGAAGCGGCGTCCACCTTGCGGAGCGCCTCGTTGACTGCGGCGATTATCATGTCTTGGAGCATCTCAACGTCCTCAGGGTCAACTGCCTCCGGGTCTATCGTGAGGCCCGTCAGCTCGTGTTTGCCGCTGACCACGGCCTTGACCACTCCGCCGCCGGAGCTCGCCTCGAAGCTAGAGGCTTCGAGCTCCTCCTGCATCCTGCGCAGCTCCTCCTGCATCTTCTGAGCCTGCTTCATCATGTTTGCCTGGTTCATGCCGCCCATGCCGCCGTAGCCGCCGCGGAATCCGCCTTTTGCCATATTGTCATCCAACCTTTCAGACAAATTTTACAAATGGATTGCCGCGCAGCTCTTCGACACTGCGCGTGGGCTGCTTGCCGCCGCCCAGAAGCGTCACCTCTATATCCAGCGGCCTGCCAGCGAGCTTTGACGCGGCAGCTCGGATGAGCGCCATCGTCTCCGGTGTGTTCAGCCGTCGCTCGGCAAAGCTGTTGCTAAAGGTGAGGTGAAGCGAATTTTCCGTGAATTCCGCGGTCAGCAGGCCGCTGTCCGTAAGCGGACGCATGAGCGCGGGCTTGAGCTCCTTCGCCAGTTCTGCCGTGACCTCGGACCACTTGGGCATACCGGAGGGGGCAGGAGAGGGGTCCGGCTCCGGGAAGTTGTCGGGCCGGTCGGGCCTCGGGGGCTCGGGGTTGTAGTACACGCCCACAGGTTCGGGCGTCGGTTCCGGCTCGTCCCGGACGTAGCCGCCGTCGTCATATGCAGGCGGTTCCTCCGGTGTCGGGGGAGCCTCATCTTCCGGCGCGGGCTCGTATGTGTGTTCCGACTCCGGGACGGGTATCGGCTCCGGTTCCGGGGCGGCTTCGACCGCTGGGGCGCGCGGAGGTGGAGTTCCGGCTTCGAGCCGGGATATTCTGGCAAGCAGCTCCGGTATACCCGAATTGAGGGCAGGGTAGCAGAGCGAGACCAGACAGAGCTCCACGCAGGTGCGCGGCGAGGGACTGTCCCTGAGCGCTGCAATGGCGTCTTGAGCGCGCTGCATGTTGCGCAGCAGCTCTTCTTTTGTAAATACACGGGCAAAACCCGAGATCGTCTTGGCGTCGTATGCGCCGGACATGAGCGAGACGCCGCCCCTGGGAGCCAGCTCGGAGAGGAGCACGTCGCGCATGAGCGCGCAGAGGTCGGAGAGCAGGGAAGCGGGGTCTTTCCCGTCCCGCCAGAGCGAGGAGAACACGTCCAGAGCGGCGACGGCGTCATTTTTTGATATGGCCGAGAGCAGGTCGGCAACGCGCCGGTTTCCAGCAAGGCCTGTGGCCTCGAGTACGGCGTTTTCGTCGATGACCGGAGCGCTGGAGCACTGATCGAGCAGGGATATTGCGTCGCGCATACCGCCGTCCGCCAGCCGGGCCAGGAGCTTGGAAGCGCCCTCCGTTAGATTAAAGCCCTCCTGCGCGGCGATGTAGTCGAGGCGCTTGGAGATGACCTCGGCGTCGAGCCTGCGGAAGCTGTAGCGCTGGCAGCGCGAGAGGATAGTGGCCGGAACCTTGCGCAGCTCGGTCGTGGCGAGGATGAACATGAGGTGCTCGGGCGGTTCCTCAAGGATCTTGAGCAAGGCGTTGAAGGCGGCAATGCTGAGCATGTGGACCTCGTCCACGATGTAGACGCGCTTTTTGACGCTGGCGGGGGAGAACACTGCCTCGTCTCTGAGAGCGCGGATATTGTCTACGCCGTTGTTGGAGGCGGCGTCTATTTCGACGACGTCCATAACGGTGCCGTCGTCGATGCCCCGGCAAGCGGCGCACTGACAGCAGGGATTGCCGTTTACGGGGTGCTCGCAGTTGACGGCCTTGGCGAGGATCTTGGCGCAGCTGGTCTTACCGGTGCCGCGGGTGCCGATGAAGAGGTAGGCGTGCGAAAGGCGCCCAGAGGCGACCTGCGCCTTGAGCGTTTCGGTTATATGATCCTGACCGCAGACCTCATCGAGGGTTCGCGGCCGGTATTTGCGGTAGAGCGCCTGGTAGATGGCATCCACGACCTTTTATAGAGGATATAGTAGTACGGCACTTTGCAAGACTGCACACCTTTGCCTGAACGTGCGACACACCCGTTACGCTTGCAGCCAACTCGGTCCCGGCTGGCCCACGGCACACGAACTTACCCGCTTAATGCTGCTCGGTTCCCCGCCTGACATGGTTCACGGGGGCTCGTTGCGCGGGGCCGGGACTTTCAACGCCGCTTACAAGGGTCAGACGGCACATAACACGTCCTCACGTAGGAATCCATCCCTGCTATAGCGGATTGCAGGTTACAGGGCACCGCTAGCTCCCCGACTGGTGCAGCCTTGCAAAGAGCCGCGGATGTATTGTACTACAAAACTTTATTTTAATCAATATTGATTTTAACTCTTTACAAATCAGAAATATGTGCTATAATGTTCAAGCGTTCGGGCCTGTAGCTCAGCTGGGAGAGCGTTCGGTTCGCATCCGAGAGGTCGAGAGTTCGAGTCTCTTCAGGTCCACCAAATGGCGAGAAAGTTCTAAAAATGAGGACTTTCTCGCCTTTTTTTGTTAGGCCCTGTATCTCATGCGCCTGCATTTTCCTGAAGAGAGTAAAATGGAAGCGACTGGGTGTTAAATTCATCAAAGCTGAACTTGAAGTTAATCTCCATCTTGTAGTCCCTGCCGACATACACGGAGTCGATGAGCTGGGAGAGTATCATCTTCCGTGCCTCAAAGCTGCTTTTGGAATAGAGGTCGGCCCAGCTCAGGAGCTGGTCGTACTCGGCCTGTAAGCTCTGAGATGAGTCGAGAAGGCCGTCGAGCGACGCCTGCGCTTCCTCCTCACGGGCCTGCGCGGCTTTGAGCCTGTCGGCGGCGTCGGACATGAGCGAGTTGAGCAGCTGGGCGTTGAGCGGGCTTTCACCGCGGATGACCTTGATGGTCTCGGCGCGGTAGTAGTCCAGCTCTTTTATAATGCCGGCGATCTCGTCCTCTGCCTGCTCCAACCGTATACGAGCAAGCTCAATCTCACGCTCGCGCTGCCTGCCGATGATTTCGGCTTCTGGAGCAGCGGCAATCTCAGCAAGTTTCATCCGCACGACCTGTTCGACCATGGAATCCACCTTGGGTACAGAGTAGCCGGACTGACCGTCACATTCGCCGGGGTGCCGGACGTTGTAGTGGCACTGGTAGCGGATGTACTTGGCCATGGGGATGTTCCGGTTTTTCTTGCGCCCGCTGGTCGTGAGCGTCAGCCTGTTGCCGCAGTGGGCGCAAAAGATGTTGCCGACGAGCAGTGAACTGCCCTTGCAGTTGCGCGGCTCCTCCAGATACGCTGGCTGGCTGTCTCTGTTCTTGATGACGCCGGTGTACATCACGTTCTTGATAATGCGGTTGAGCGTGGTGTTGGGGAAGTCTTTCCCGTCGAGGCCGTGTATATGGAGGTCTTGATGCTCTCGCCGGAGGCCTGCCAGTAGCGGATGTAGTTCATCAGCTTGTCGACGTGCGTGTCAAGTCTCTGCTGGCCCTCGTCGGCGCTCCAGACCTCGATACCGTTTCGGACGAACCATTCCACCACAAAGGGAGTCTCATCGTCGCACCGCGCCTCACGTCGCTGACCGTCTCCAGTCACGCAGGATCTGTGCTCGCTGTAAAGTGTATCAAGTTGTGGGGAACTCTCAAAAAATGTCCCTTTGCTATATAGGCAGCGAAAATATGATTTTTACAACCTCAAGTCAAATATTTTTTTGTGCAGTCTCTTCGACACCGCCTGTTGCGTGAACCCGAGCACATTGGCCGTCTGCGCTTGGGAGCGGCCGTCAACGCAGAGAAGCGTGAGAAGCTCCAGGTCAGCCTCAGACAGCTCGCGCAGCTTTGCATAGAGCCGTGGATCGCTCAGCTCCTCTATCCAGTCGCAGCGGCCGGAATTGAACTCGGGAATCACAGGGTATGGTAAGAGCCGCAGGCCGTCTCCAACGGATGCCTGCGGCTCTCGTATGCTCTGTCGCGGTTGAATTGTTCGAGGTCGAAACGGCGCATCTGCTCGATGCCGCCCTCGCTCATGCCTTCTTTCCTGTACCAAAGTTCCTTGCACTTCCATTCAGCGTCAAATCTTCGTTTCTCTCTGGCGTAATTGTATGCCATTAAAATGACCTCCTGTTTTGATTTGGATGGGATCAAAACAGGAGGTCAGGGGTATTTGGATATGTAGCACTGCCAGCGCCTAGGGCGCATTGCTGCCCCCCTGACACTAGGTGTTTGCATACGTGGGTGAAAAAGCGGATCTTAAGCAAAATAGGCTTCAATTACTATTTGTGTTTTGCTCCACCATTTATTTCACTAGATACGTAAAAATTAAGTATAGCGCTACATGTATAATGGCCAGCGTCAAACAACAACGTATTTTTGCTCGGATTGTGGCGGAACTATGACCGAGCATATTACATGCCCCGGTGCGCCGCATGATCCTGGACAATGCAGATGGCTTCCTGTATAATGTTACCGTAGACAATTAGAAAATGCCGCGCATTCTCATGCTTTAGAATGCGCGGCTGTTGGAATATGGAGGCGAGGCCATGCACATTATCTTGAAAAAGGCAAAACGCGAGCCTGTGTTCATACTGCTGGCGGTCATTTTGATTCTCGCCTCGGCCTTTTCGTGCCTTGGCTTCGGGGCGTGGGAGAGCGCTATGCGGCAGGTGCGGAGCATCGAGGGTTCGTACACGACCATCGCCGTGCCCGTCGGCGCCCCGTCGAACCCCAATACTGGCGCCATGGAGTACATCACGGACGAAAACGGCGGCATCAGAGGAAAAACGCATCTCGAGCATAATGAGGACGGCAGCGTCAGCTACCTTGACCCTGAGACGGATGAGGTGCTCCGCACGGTCTACCCCTCGGGCGTAATAATGGACGCCGCACGCAGTGCGCCGCAGGTGGTGAGCAGCTGCTCCGGTGCCGCAATGCGGGCGGAGCTCTCGGGCGCTGAGCCGCTCGCCTCGGGCAGCGTGGACAGGCTCAACTACAACCTCGGCTTCGACGAGTGGAACCACAATTTCTGCGTCCTCGCAGTGCGCTGCGGCGAGGTGACAGACATAGGAATAGAGGGCGGCGTTTCCGGAAACATCACGACCCTGGGCAGCAAAGATTACAGCGCCGAGCTCGAGGTGCTCGATTGCATTGCAATTTCAGAGAGCTATTCGCCGGAGGCGCTTGTCGGCTGTACGCTCACGGTGTTCCCCCTTTACGGCAAGAGCCTGTGCAGAGAGGACGGAACCTTCGTGCTCGAGGAGGGAAAGACCTACATCGTCCGAGGCTTTTTCAGCGGCCTCAGAGTTGAAAGCCGGGTCGAATACCTCGAGGATGAAAACGGAGACCTTGTGAGCACCGAGGTTCGCAGCGTGGATAACGACGGCCTCCCGCGCTACTTCTACTTCAGCCCCAAAATACTCGACGGCGTCTCCGGCGCGCAGGAGACTGCGGATGAGGGCAACCCCATCCTCGCCGGAGCGGAGGGCCTGCGGCTGGAGCAGATGACAGAGCAGCACGAGGGATACTACAATGTCTACTACTGCGCCGCAGAGGGCCAGCTGCCATTCTACGCGCAGTATGAGGGCGACGTGAGCGCCTTCCTGTCCTCGGACGAGGGCAGGGTCTGGCGCGAGGAGATCATCCCCTGGGTGGAGACGAACATAAACTCCGCCGCAGTGGTGCTGACGGACAACCTCTACACGCTATACAACTTCAACTCCGGCACGGCGTCCATCCTGGAGGGCCGGGCCTTTGAGCCCGAGGATTATGAATCCGGCGCCGCCGTCTGCCTCGTAAGCGCGGAATTTGCCGCGTATAACGGACTTGCGCCCGGCGACAGGTTGGGCCTGGACTTCTACAACACCGGCTCGGCGCAGTCGGAGTACTCGATGTTTTCAACGGGCGGCACGATCACGGAGCTGACGAGCCGCACCCTGGTGATGACACCGGAAAACCGCATAGGATTTGTACAGGAGTACGAGATCGTCGGCATCTACACCGCGCCGGAGTGGACGCCGGGGCAGCAGAGCTTCACCGCCGAGACCATATTCGTACCCAAGGCCTCAGTGCCGGACGCGGAGCAGTATGAGAGCGATTACGCCACCTTCCTCAACGCGCTCGAGCTGGAAAACGGTGCGTCGGAGGCGTTCTTGGAATACATGGCCGCACAGGGCATGACCGACAGCTTCATCTGCTTCGACCAGCAATACTCGGCGCTGGAGACCTCCATAGAGGCGCTGACGCAGAACTCGACGCGGCTGCTCGTGCTCAGCTCCGCGGTCTTTGTGCTGGTGCTGGCCCTGTATATGGCACTTGCCATGCACAGAATGGGTGGTACGGCCAGAGCCATGCGGCTGCTGGGCCAGTCGGACAGGGCCGTGTTCCGTGAGATGCAGTTTTTCCTCATCCCGGCGGCGCTCATTTCGGTCATACTCGGCGCTGCGGCTGCGGCGCTGGCCTTCGGCGACCTGACACGGGCCATACTCTCGGAGAACATCGGCCTGAGCTTTGCCATGCTGCTCGTCTGCGCCCTGGCGCAGTTTGTGATACTCGCGCTCTGCGGCCTTGTCTGCGCAAGGCGGGTCTCAAAGCGCCCGCTCATGACGGAAAAGAGGTGACGCGATGTCCGCAATGCACGGTCTCGCTCTGCGCTCGCTCATACGCAGGAGGGGCATAAGCCTGCTTTTGGCTCTGGTGGTGTTCAGTGGCATAGCCCTCTCGTCGGCGCTGGCCTGGTTCACGGCAAGGCAGGAGTCCGCGCTCGACGAAGTCGTGCGCGACACGCTGGTGCACTGCGTTGTCACGGATGCCAAGGGCATGTCGCAGGACAGGCTGAACATGTACTCCGCCGAGGTGGAGAAGCTCACCGGCAGGCGGGAGGGCGTGGGCTGCATGCTCGGCAGCTATGTGAAAAATATCCGCGCAAAGGCAGGTCTCGATCTCACATATCCTGTCGATTGCCGGGGCGTGCGCATCCTGAGCCTGGACTCAGACCCCGCGCTCTCGGCGCTTGAGGGAGTGACGGTCGAGTTCCTCGACGGCTGGGACGAGAGTGCCCTGGGTACGAGCGAGCGGCTCTGTCTTGCGCCGGAGGGCTTTGTTGAGCCGGACGCGGCAGGGGAGTTACGTGTGGAATGCGCCGACGCCCTCGGAGGCGAGTTTTCCCTCCGGGTGATAGGTTGGGTGCGCGGCGGCCCGGAGAATACGCTCTATGTGCCCTTCTTCATGCTCCGCGGCGAGGACAGCGAGGTCTTTCCCACGGACTCCTGCTCCTTCGACATCGCAGACAACAGCTTGCTGGAGGAGAGCCGGGCGGAGATTTTCAAATACTTCGTCGAGCCCGCGCCGGAGAATGTGAACGACGGCATAAGCTACGGCGTAATCATACAGGACGAGGCTTACGTCAGGTCCCGGGACGAGCTCATGAGCGGCATAAGGCTGCTGCGTCTGCTTACGCCGCTGCTGCTGGCGGTCATGGCGGCGATAGGTTTCCTATCGGGCTACCTGAGCGCGCGGCGGAGGATAAAGGAATTCGCGGTCATGCGTTGCCTCGGTATGAAGCGAGGTCAGATATTCAGGTGGACCTTCGAGGAGTACGCCATACCGACGGCAGTCGGCTGGCTGCTCGGGCTTGGATTCGTCATCCCGGCGAGCCTCTCGGTGGGCGCGGGGCCGGCTGTCCAGGCGCTGCTGCTGCTTTTGGTGTTCCTGCTCGGCACGGCGATAGCGATAGTGCGGATTACGGGCGTCAACGTGATGCGGCTTATGAAAGTGGAGGAATAGCGATGGAGATACTGCGCACGAACGAGCTCGAATACAGCTACCGGAACAAGTACCAGATCGCGAACGCGCTGCGCGGCGTGAGCTGCGGCTTTGAAAAGGGGCGCATCTATGCGGTCACGGGCCCCTCCGGCTGCGGCAAGACGACCTTCCTGAGCCTGCTGGCGGGCCTGGACGTCCCGACGGGCGGCACTGTGGAGTTCGAGGGGAAGGCGACCTCGGAGCTCGACCGGGACGAGTACCGGCTGGGCCACGTCTCGGTCATCTACCAGAACTTCAACCTCTTCGGCCACCTGACGGTGCTGGAAAACGCGGCATACCCGTTGTACGTCCGCGCTCTGCCCGCGAAGGAGGCCGAGGCGGCGGCCACTGAAAAGCTGCTGTCGGTGGGCCTCACGCCGGAGCAGTTCAGGAGGTACCCAAACATGCTCTCGGGCGGCGAGCAGCAGCGCGTGGCGATAGCCCGAGCCCTGGCCTCGGGCAGCGAGCTCATCCTGGCCGACGAGCCGACGGGCAATCTGGACAGCGAGAACAGCCGTAACATCATGGACATCCTCGTAAAGCTCGCCCACGAGGAGGGCCGCTGTGTAATAGTAGTGACCCACGACCCCGCCGTCGCAGAGCGGGCCGACAAGGTGTACAAGCTCCGCGACGGCAGGCTAGACGGGGAGTGAGATCGGCGGCAAGCAATGGGAGTGTCCGGACACTCCCGAAAATCGTCCTCCGGGGCGCACATTCTGTGCGGCGACGCATCCTGCTGATGCTTGGTTTTGAGCCGGGACAGATAATCTGTCCCGGCTCTTTTTACGTCTATAGATATCTTGTAAAGATATTAACTCCACTTCAAATTTCTTGATGAGAGAGTCACAATGCAATTACTATCTCGTAAGGATGTGAGTTCGTGCGCTCAGTGCTGCTCATCGTGCCGCCGCACTTTGACCGCTACCTGCGCTTCTCGCGCATGGCGCGCGAGATCTACGCCGACTACACCGACCTCGTAGAACCCTTCGGCCTCGACGAAGTTTGGTGCGACGTCACCGGGACGCAGAAACTACGCGAGCGCGGGCTTGAGGCGCTTGCAAATGAGATACGCGAGCGCGTCAAGTTTGAGCTGGGCATCACCGTCTCCGTCGGAGCGTCCTGGAACAAGATCTTCGCCAAGCTCGGCTCGGACTACAAAAAGCCCGACGCCGTCACCGTGTTCACGCCGGAGAACTACCGCGACAAGGTCTGGCCCCTCCCAGCAGCAGATTTGCTCGGCGTGGGCCGGGCTACGGAGCGCAAGCTGGCCTCGCGCCGGGGACGAGGCGGTCATCAAGAGCATAGGCAACAGCACGACCACGCCGCGGGACCTCTGCTGCGACGAGGACGCGGGCATCGTCTACTGGATGCTCTGCGAGAGCGTGGCCGAGCGCATGAGGGAATCCGGCTTCCTCTGCCGGGCCGTCGGACGTGGGGGCCTTGAGTTTGTGCATATTCATACAAAAACCGGTCCTGACTGCCTGGGTGGGGCCGGTTTAAAGTATACCCACAAAACGCAAACCAGTATGTTGAAACCAAAGGTTACAGCGCTGTCTACAAGAACGCCTATAAAGCTTACTACGATAACGGGAATAAGGCTGACAGGGCGTATAGCTATAGGGCGCAGGGCAGCAAAAATGGACGCCATAAGAACGGTGTACAGGCTAAACAGAATTATGGAGTTTTAGCTGCTGTCAGCACAGTTGTAGGAGAAATACGAGCAACCAGACTCAGTGACCGCGGTACGGGAACCGCGGTCGTCAAAGCTGGCAGCGGAGTACGGCTGTGGCCCTCAACCGACCATGACAAATTCAAGAGCGCTTCAGCACCAGCGCTTGATAGGGGTACAGCGCTTCGGCGGCGGGATCGGAAGGCATATTCGCGAGCACGGGCTTGCCGAATTCACTCATGGCACAGGGCAGCTCAGCTCTCTCTCCGCTGAGGTTGCACAGGACGGTATACTCCTCGCCCTCCAATTCCCGTACGTAAGCCACTATCTGTCCGTTCTCGGGCAGGAGCTCTCGCCAGTCTCCGCGCAGCAGCGCCGGAGTGCCGTTCCTCAGGGCAATGAGCGCGCGGTAATAGTTCAGGACGGAGTCCGGGTCGCCCTCCTCTGCCTCGGCGTTTATCCTGGTGTGGTTCGAATTGAGCATTATCCAGGGCTCGCCCGTGGTGAAGCCGGCGTTCTTGCCGGCGCTCCACTGCATTGGTGTTCTCGCATTGTCGCGTCCCTTGGCCTTTATGCCGCGCCAGGCCCATGCAAGCTCCGCCTCGCTCTTGCACAGGGCCAGCAGGTTCAGCTCCTCAACGTCCCGGAGCTGCTCGCGCGTCTCAAAAGGTGCGTTTGTCATGCCCAGCTCCTCGCCCTGATAGATGAAGGGCGTACCCCTTTGAAGATACATCAGCGTCGCAAGGCATTTCGCGCTGCGCTTCCACAGCTCCTCGCTGCCCGTGTCGCCAAAGCGCGAGACGACGCGCGGCTGGTCGTGGTTGCCCAGGAACAGCGTGTTCCAGTCTATCGCGCCCTGCCACGCGGCTATGATTCGCTTGAGCTTCGGCACGTCCAGGGGGATGGCGTTCCACTTTGAGCCCTCGCCGTCCATGTCCATGAGGTCGAACTGAAAGAGGAGGTCAAGCTCCCGCCCGTAGCCGACGAGACTGTTTGCATTCTCCGTCGTCACAAATGAGGTCTCGCCCACGCACATGCAGTTGCGCCCGTCAAAACAGCGGCTCCGCATCTCGCGCAGGTATTCGTGAAGCTTGGGCTGGAAGGCAAAGTGCTCCGGCGAGAACACATAGCCGCCGTTGCCCGGCTCGCCCGTGCCGTCTGGCAGTCCGGGGGCCTTGGCTATCATGGTGATGACGTCCATGCGGAAGCCGTCCACGCCTCGGTCAAACCAGCGGTTCATCATGGCGTAGACCTCCTCGCGCACGGAGGGGTTCTCCCAGTTGAGGTCAGGCTGCTTCTCGGAGAAGAGGTGCAGATACCACTGCCCCGTGTTCTCGTCGTAGCTCCAGGCCGATGGCGTGAAGAAGGAGGCCCAGTTGTTCGGCTCGCGTCCATCCTTCCCGTCGCGCCAGATGTAGTAGTCTCGGTAGGGATTATCCCGCGAGGAGCGGGACTCCGCAAACCAGCGGTGCTCGTCCGAGGAATGGTTCACGACCAGGTCCATGACGAGCTTGATGTCCCGCTCGTGCAGGCCGCGCAGCAGCTCCTCGAAGTCCTCCATCGTGCCGAACTCGGCCATGATGCGCTCGTAGTCGCGGATATCGTAGCCCATGTCGGCGTTGGGCGAGTCGTACACCGGGCAGAGCCACACGGCGCCGACGCCGAGGCTCTTGAGATAGTCGAGCCGTGAGATAATGCCCCGCAGGTCGCCTATGCCGTCGCCGTTGGAGTCCTGAAAGCTCCTGGGATATATCTGATAGAATACGCGCTCTTTCCACCATGCCTCGGACATGAGATCACTTCCTTTCGACATATTCGCACACGGCGGGCAGTGTCCCGCGCGCTGCGGCAAGACCGCTTCCCGAGATGAGCAGCAGCGCCAGCAACGGCACCGAGTGCGGCAATAAAAACGCCCCCGCAAGCGGCAGCATAAAAGACAGCAGCAGCCACGTAAAGAGCGGCCGCGGACACATGAACACCAGCGCAAAGGAGTTGCGCACGAGCCCCGCAAAGCTCAGCTCGACCCGCGCGAGCATATTGAAGCAGTACGCACCCGCGCAGAACACGATGTAGGCGCAAACGAGGCAGAAAACAGAGAGCGCCATCGGCAACAGCCCCGTGGAGGCGCCGCGGTAAAAGAGGCAGCCCCACACCGCTGCCGCCTCGAGCAGTAGAATGGCGAAACCCGCGGGCATCGCGCGGAAAAGCTCTCGCCGGAACACCCGAAGAAAGTGCCGCAGCGCGGCGCCCTCACCCTCCAGCAGAGCCTGGCCCGCTCCGGCCAGCGCCGTGAGCGATGCAGGCAGGGTGACGAGAGGCACGGAGCAGACCCAAAAGAGCAGGTTCAGCCCCATAAGCGTCAGCAGATTGTCCCAGCAGAGCCGGAAAAAGCGCGGGTACTCCATCTCACTGCCCCCTCGCTTTCTTGTAATACTCCGTCGGGCTCATGCCGGTCAGCTTCTTGAAGAGGCGGGAGAAATAGTACCGGTCCCGTATGCCGACGAGATAGGCTACCTCAGAAAAGGCCAGGTCGGTGCTGGCGATGAGCTGCTTGGCGTTGTTTATCCTCAGCATGTTGATGTACGAGAAGATGGAGCTGCCCGTCATCGCCGAGAAAACGCGGTTGAGATAGTCGAAGTTCATTTCAAAGCGCTCCGCAAGCTCCTGGCTCATGAGCCTTTTTGTGTAATTTCGGTTTAGATACTGCACAAGCTGGTCCACGGCGGCCTCGGAGCGGTTGATGCGGCGGTCCCGCACGGCCATCTCAGCCATGAGGTGTTCGTGCGCGGTCTGGAGCAGAAAGCTGTGCAGAAAGGTCGAGGCCCGGCGCTTGTAGTGCTCCTCGCGCGCCTCGTAGCAGGCAACGGCGGAGCGCAGCAGGCTCCGGTGCTCGCCGCCGGAGAGGTGAAAGTGCTTGGGCAGGTATGTAAGGCTGTCCGTAGGGTCGGCGGCGTCGAGGTTATAGCTTATGAGGCTCTGTCGCCGCTTTTCGGCCAGCTCCGCCATTGCCGCGGCCTCGTCGTCCACGCGGCGCAGCTCCGGGTGCGTAAAGTGCGCGTAAAAATAATCGCAGGAGGCCTTCTTGGTCCCGGCATGCTGAAGGCCGGGCTCCAACAGGAAGAAGTCGCCGGCCTTCAGATGATATTCCAGCTCGTTTTCCCGCAGGTACATGTTGCCCTCGCGTATGACATAGAGCACATACTCGTCCAGCCGACGCGCAAAGTGTATCCACGGCTGGCTGTACCGGATGTGCCCCGTCATCCTCAGGCGAGGCAGCAGATCTGCGTTATAGGAAAAGAGCATTTTCAGTCCCCCAGTCGTACCCAGACGGTGGCCCAGTAATCGAGGGGCGGCAGGGAGGCGGAGTAGACGCGCCCGTGTTCGGAATTCGTCCAGCTGTGGTCAAGCTCCACGGGTCCGAGACTCTCCCCGTCCGGCGAGGCCCACCAGATACCCCTGACCGGCCTGTCCAGCCGGAGGCACAGTTTTATGCCCTTCACCGTGATGGGCCGCGACTTTGGCTCATTCCAACGCGCGTCGTTGCCGCGGAGGTTGATGAGCTGGATGCTTATGAGCTCACGGGATTCACGTATGATACTCCAGACTGTGCCGCCCGCTCCGTCAGTCGAAAACTCGCAGCTTTCGCCGGAGAAGCAGACGTCCTCGTTTATGCCGCCGGCTGCCGTCCGGCTTATGTCTGTTCCTTTGTCATCATACAACAGATCCGCGTATCTCACAAGAAAATCGCAGTATTTCTGCACCGTTGGGCAAAATTCGTCCCGGAGCCGGGCGTGATTGACGTAGTAGCTGTCCCTAAGCACGCAGCGGTCCTCGCCGAGGACGAGCTGGGTGCCGCCGGAGGCCGAGATGACCGCCCAGGCCAGGCGAAAGGCGTTCTCCGCCGCCTCGCCGCCGGTCTCGAAGGGTTTCAAATAGGCGGCAAGCACCACGCTCTTGCCGCCAGAGAGCAGCTTTGCCTCCCGGATGAGCGTATAGAGGTCGCGGTAGCTGTCGTTTGGTGGCCAGACCTCGATGTACACTGCGTCCTGCGGGGAGGAGGCTGCGTCGGTCACGGGCCAGTTGTTGACGCAGTTGAAGATGACGCCGCCCTCCGGCCGCTCTGAGCGCACCGCCTCCGCCGCGTGCGTGATGAGGCTGGGGAACTCCTCCGCCAGCTCTACGGGTTTGCCCTGTGCGTCCCAAACGTGCTTGGGCAGGCCGTAGGTATCCATGTGTATGCCTTCAAAGCCGAAGCGTACCGCCTCGTGGTACTGCTCTACGATGTGTTGGCTCCAGGGTGAATAGGCTGCTATGTTCATGAAATACAGCCAGCTTGCGAACACGAGCGGTTTTCCGTTCATGGAGTACATGGCCCAGTCTGGATGCGCCTCATAGGTCTCGGTGGTGGCGGCGTAGACCGCCCCGTAGGCGAAGGGGCGCATGCCGAGCTTTTTGCAGGCAGTGATTTTGTCCTCGATTACCGCAAGGCTCGTGGGCCGTCCCATGGGGTCGGAATAGAGCTCAGAGTCCGGCAGCAGCTTGTCGTGGCGGTACATCCAGTCGTAAAACTGCACGGCGTTGAGGTGCATTGCGCACATCCATCGCAGATCCTCCTCTCCGGTGTCATCCGGCGAGAAATCGGTCAGAAAGCCGTAGCGCGTGACGTGCCGCCGCTCCGGTACTACGTCGAAGGCCCCCTCCCAACGCGCATCCCCGCGCCGGATGCTCACACCGTAATTCCCCTCGCACAGCCCGGAGAGGACGAGCGCCGCACCCTCACGGTGCGCATTGCAGGACACAGGCTTTTCGAGCCGCATGACTTGTGCCTCGCCGCCTCTCAGCTCCGGCGGCAGGTCTATCCTCACGTCCTCGCCGCAGAGATACTGCGCCTTGTCGAACGTGCAAATGAGCGTGTTTTTCTCCATAATTACCCCTTGACCGAGCCCTGTGTGAGCCCGCCCACGACCATTTTCTTCTGGAATACGATGAACAGAGTGATAACGGGGATGAGCGCGAGTATGCTGGCCGCGAACACCCACTCCCAGCGTGTGGCGTACTGCCCGTTAAGTCTCTGCAGCAGTAGCGGCAGTGTGATCATGTCCTCGTTTGCGCCGACGAGCACCTTGGCGGTGAAATACTCCTCCCAGAAGCCCTGGAAGGCGAAGATGGTCATCGTGCCGACGGCAGGCGTCGAGAGCGGGAGCATGACCTTGAAGAATATCGTGCCGTGTCCGCCGCCGTCGAGCATCACCGATTCCGAGAGCGAATCAGGCAGCCCGCGGAAGAAGTTCCGCAGGAAAAAGGTGTGTCCGCAGACGTTGGTGGCGGTGTATACGAGTATGAGGCCAAGCCGCGTGCCAATGAGCCCGTTCTTGAGCCAGGGCAGCTCTATGCCCCGGAGCACGAGGAACTGCGGGATGATGTTAAGGAAGCTCGGCATCATCAGCGTGAAGAGATACAGCTTGAAGATCGCCTCACGGCCCGGGAAGTCTATGCGCGCAAAGCCGTAGGCCGAGAGAGTAGAGATGAGCACCGAGGCCGCGACGGTGAGGCAGGTGTTTATGACGCTGTTCTTCACCGCCGTCGGGAAGATGTCCATGCCGAGGATGTGCGCGTAGGCCGAGAAATCCAGCCTGTCGGGCAGAAGCTTCGGCGGATACGGCAGCACATAGCTGAACTCCTCAAAGGAGTTCGTTATCATGAAGATGAACGGCACCGAGAAGATGAGCAGCGCCGCGATGAGAAAGACCCAGAGCAGTATCTGGCCTATCGTTTCCGACATTTTCTTGCCGCGTCTCATGTCAGCCCTCCTTCTCCACGTCGTCGAGCCTGAGCCTGCGGTTGAGCAGGAACGTGATGGCCACTATGGTCACGGCCGAGATGAGGCCGATGGCCGAGGCCTCGCCAAACTCGAATTGGTTGAAGGCCCGGTCGTAGAGCAGGTATTGCAGCGCCGAGGTCTTGCCGTTCGGGTCGCCGCCGGTCAGCATCATGACCTGAATGAACACGTTGAAGGAGCCGATTATCATGTTCACCATGACGTAATACGTAGTCGGCCGGAGTGCCGGGACGGTGATGTACACGAACTTCTTCCACAGCCCTGCGCCGTCAAGTTCAGCCGCCTCATAGAGTTCCTTGGGAATGCTCTGCAGGCCCGCAAGATAAATTATCATGGCCCAGCCCATGTTTTTCCATATGCCCATCAGCCAGATGGCCGCGTTGCCCGACCACTCGCGCAGCAGCCAGGGGACATAGTCGTCCATGACGTGCAGCACATCCACGAGGAAGTAGTTGATGAGGCCGCGGCTGGAGTTGTTGAACATGTACTGGAACACCAGGGACACGATGACCCAGGAGGTGATGACCGGCAGATAGAAGCCAACGCGGAAGATGCCCTGGCCGCGGCGAAGGTTGTTGATGAGATAGGCAAAGAACATGCCGCCCAGGATGATGAAAGGCACGGTCACGATGGCGTAGAGGAAATTGTTGCGGTAGGCATACCAGAAGCGCGAGCCGCCCGCGAGCACGTTTTTGAAGTTCTCTAACCCGATGAACGTAATGTCACCCTGCACGATCTTGTACTCCGAGAGGGATATCCTTATCGTGAACAGCATCGGGTAGACGACAAAGACGGCCACGAGTATAAGCCCGGGAAGGATGAACGGCAGGGCCCTCAGCCAGCCCTGCGCACCCTTTTTTAACCGCTTTTTTCTTGCCGCCATTAACGTATCCATGCCTCAATGCCTCCTCTCGTCGGGTGCGGGGCCCGAAGGCCCCGCACTTTTGCCGTGTCAAGCGAGTTGCTCGTCGATGAGCGCGGCCGCGTTTTGCAGCTCTGTGGTGATGTCTGCGCCGCTCACGAAGATGTTGGTCACCATGTCGCTCCAGATCTGCTGGATGTTGGAGTTGTTGGGCGAGGGGATGCGGGCCTTCGCCGATTCCATCTGGGCCATGTAGACGGACCAGACGGGGTTGCTCTGCACCTCGTCGCTGTCCACGAGGGACTTGAGTATTGGGAGCTGTCCGGCCTGGAGCAGCGCCAGCTGCGCCTCGGTAGAGGTGAGGAACTTGGCAAACTCATAGGCCGCATCCGGGTGCTCGCTGGTGGAGAACACAGCGACGTTCTCGCCGCCGACGACGGAGGCGCTCTTGCCGTTGTAAGTCGGGATGGTGGACGCCACTATTCCCTTGGCCTCGCTGTCCTCGTAGGAGCCAAAATACCAGGGACCCTCGAAGAACATGGCGTACTCGCTATTGATGCCGTCCCAGGCGTCGACGGAGCCATCCACGTCTCGGATGGTAAGTATCTTGGAGTCGTGCAGTTCGACGATCTTTTCCATGGCGGCAATGCTCTCGGGGCTGTCAAGATAGCCCGTGGCCTGGGTGAAATCGTCGTTTGTCAGCACGCCGCCGAAGAGCCAGAAGTAGGGGTACATATCCCAGTCGCCCACGCCGGAGACGTTTATCGTGTAGGTGCCGCGTCCGGCGGCCGCCTCGATGAGCTCCTCCATCGTCTCAGGCACGGCGTCAAGGCCGAGCTCGGCGAGAACGTTCATGTTCACGACAGCGGCCTTGCAGTTGGTGTCGAGGGGCAGGCCGTAGTACTTGCCCTGATAGAGGTTCGTGGAGAGCGGCGCGTCCATGTAGTCGGCGGAAATCTCCGCGAAGTCGGGGTAATCCGAAAGGGCTACAAGCCCGCCCTGAGCGGCGTAGGCCGCAATGTTCGCGATGTCCACGCGGGCGACATCCGGGCTCGCGCCGGTGCCGAAGGAGGTGACGATCATCTCATGGTACTGGCTGCTGTCCTGGCGCACGGCCTCGACAGTGATCTCGGGATGCAGTTCGTTCCAGAGCGGGAGCACAACGTCAAGCAGCTGCGCCTCCTCGCTGTCACTGTATGTATGCCAGAAGGTGATGGTAACGGGCTCCGCCGGGGTCTCGGCGGCATCGGATGCCGGTGCGCCGGATTCGGGAGGAACGGAGGGCTCTTGGACGGCCTCACCGCAGCCGGCAAAGCTGCCGAGCACGAGTACCGCCGCAAGCAGCAGGGCAAGGGATTTTAGAGCATTCTTTTTCATTTTTTCAAACCTCCATATCAAATATAATGATAGTGATTTTACACAATTTGTGCAAGCTCGTTCTGCTTCTTTGTATGCAATATTACGCCTTGGCAGTCGCCTTTGTAAATTAACACAGGCGACTTCGTTTGTACAATACCGACTTTTTCGCTTTTGTCAGCCGGCGCCGCTCCGTTTGAGAAGAAAAACTGTTACGTTCACTTTTTCGGTTCTGTAATTGAAGAAAAATGGGGGATGCGCATGGACATACTCATGGGCAACCGTTGTTCGGGCAAGACCGAGACAGCCATGAACATGGCCCATGCTCTCGATGGCGCAGGAGAAACGCATGCAGGTCATCGACCTTTACAGGATAAACGACTATTTCCGCATATCCGACCATATACAGCTGCTCATCGACAAGTGCATAAACGTTGGCTCGCCCTCATTCGCCGGCAAGGGCGTGACGCAGACGATCATGCTGGTACGA
The DNA here is from genome assembly GCA_004553625.1 of Clostridiales bacterium. Classification (GTDB taxonomy): domain Bacteria; phylum Bacillota; class Clostridia; order Oscillospirales; family Oscillospiraceae; genus Scatomorpha; species Scatomorpha merdavium. The sequence continues at coordinate 94,640 of SFKX01000006.1, forward strand.
GTGGCCTCGGCCTCGTGATACCACAGTAAACAAGCGGATGAATCTTGCTTTTATCCGCTTTCTTAGGCTCGTCGAACATCACGTGCTCAAAGCTCTTGGGGCTTTTAAGTGCGTTATGTGCATTCCGCGCGCGCGGTAAAGGTGCTTCTCCATCTGCTTCGGCGTGTAGGAGCGCGGGAAGTATTTACGCAGCCTGTCGCGGGTGATGGTGATGCGGTCTATCTCCGGCTATTTCCTTGGACATAATTGCCCGAATGATTTCAGCGGTCAGCTCTCCGCTCTGGGAGAATTGCTTGAGCCGCTCCAAGGCGGAGTTAACGCTATTTTCTTGCTGTCAACCACTTCTTGAAACTCTGGTGTAGGCTCTGTAAGGCGAATGAAGCATTGAATTTGAGTATAGCTGTCCGGCGAATTTTCCACAAGAATCTCACGTAAAGTCCTTGCTTCAGAATTTTGCCCAACTTGGACAGGATTTTCTTTTGCCTTTCCTTCTGCCTGACGGCGGAGGGCATCGTGCTTTATTTTGTAGGCCTGAACGCATTTGGAAGGGAGGATGTTCTCTTGTTGCAGGTTTAAATCCACCATAACGTTGTTGGCAGTATCATCGTCGAGATCACGGACTATCGCGGGCATGGCGTCAATACCGGAAAGCTCACACGCCCGCTTGGGAGAGCGTTCGGTTCACATCCGAGAGGTCGAGAGTTCAAGACTCTTCAGGTCCAATAATAAAGCCGACAAGCTTTTAGCTTGCCGGCTTTATTATTTATTGCCCCTTTTCCCGCGGCGTTCATACATGGAGCGGCGGTGCAACATGCCTTGTTAGGTTGCTTTTATGGGCGGACGAATCAGCGCTTGTCAAAGTTTATGAGTCCGAATCTGAGAGCGTTCATTGACCGGCTGTCCTCAACGTCTATGCCAAAGTTGCTGTGCAGTTTTTTGAGCCTGTAGTTGAGCGTGCTGTGGTTGATATAAAGCTCGTTAGCCGCAGCGGTCACTCTGTTGCCGGAGGACAGATAGGCGCGCAGGGTGGCCAGATATTCGGTGCCAAAGGTCTGGTCGTAGTCCGATATCTGCACGAGCTTTTGCAGCAGAAAGACGTCCATGCCCAACTCAGCGTTTATCCGCTCAAAAAAGAGCCCGCAATAGTGCTCTCCAGCGTAGACGATATCGGTATCGGACTTCGCCATATCCAGGCAGGCGAGGGCCTGGCGGATGTAGAAATCCCTGTCGGAAAGGCTGTCAAAGCAGTCAGAGACGCCGCACTGGAGTTTATGCCGCTGGGCAAATGTTGAGAGTTCTTTTCGAACGGGGGAGGGGAGTGAGCGGCCGTCCGGCTTGAGCGAGTGCAGGAACATGAGTATGACGTTCTCGCGGATTATGTGCAGCGCATTGTGAAAGAAACGGCCCAAATCTCTCTCCGCATTTCGCAGCTGACGTATCTGACGAGACGGACTGAGAAAGGCGCAGAACACATAGCCGCTGCGCAGCTTTTCAGCTATCCCTGCGTCAGATGTGATGTCAAAGCCCGTGTTCGAGCTGAATACAGCTCCGGTGAGCCAAAGACTCTCATAACTGTGGCGCTGAGAGGAGGAGATCTCCGCGTTTATGAAAAAGGCGCAGAATTTTGAAAGCCTGACCGAGAGCGAGTGCAGCTCCTCGCGCGAGAGTGCGCCGTCACGGGCGTATACCACTATTATACCGAGTTGTACCCCGTCGCGGATTATGGGGCTCACGCAGCATCGACGGCCTTCAGGGTCCACGGAAAAATACTCGGAGCGCAGCCCCGCTTCGGTACCCGAACTGCTTGCAAAGGCGTTTTCAAAGCTGCCTGGCAACCGGGCGCGGGCATTTGACAGCAGTGGCTGAAGGTCAAGCGAGTAGAGCCCCAGCTCAAGGCCAAGTGCGTCTTCAAGCTCTGATATGATCTGAGTGAGCTGGCGTCCGCTGTGCAGGCCGTCAAGCAGCAGACTGTCAATGGAGGGCTTATCCAAGCTCGCTCACCTCCTCCAGACGGCTGACAAGGCGGTACAGCGTAGTCTCCAGCAGCAGTGCATCCATCTGAGCGCCGCTGCCGGGGTCCAGACCCAAAGTCTCTGCTATGCGCCCGATTCTGTACGCTACGGTGTTTTTGTGTACTCCCATGGCCTGGGCTGTCCTGAGACTGTCAAAGCCGTTTTTGCAATAGGCCTCGAGTGTGGAGATATATTCGGGGTGCTTTTTGGGAAACATGTCGATGAGCATGGAGATGTTTTTGAGGTAGTAGCGTGCCTCCTCACCGCAGCTTCGCACAAGGGCGAGACAGAGCGCCTCGGGGTAACAATCGGTGAAGCAAGAGACGCCCGGACCTCTGCCCATGACGCGCCTGACATCCGCACTTAACCTGGCCTGAAAGATGCCGGTCCCTACGGAGTCGAGCGAGTTAAAGAGGTCGGAGAACCCGATGCAGCAGGAGTATCTCTCGCTCAGCCGGACCATTACGAGCTGATTTGGAATTTCGCTGCTGAGCGGGTCAAGAGAGCTGAACAACAGGCGGATATCGCCATCGGTATCTATGGCTGCGGTACAGCCGCGCCGACTATTGATGCGGCTTTTAACATAGTTGCGCGTCGCTTCGCCCATGCTGCCCGCGCGAATTACGGCAAACATATAGGGAGCGCGCCTCCGGTTCGAAAAGGCTGAGAACAGAGCCTCAGAAACGGGGTGCCCCAGGAGCAGACTTTCACCCGCTTCCTGCTCGGAGGCGGGGATATTTTTTGCCGTGATGGCTATGGTACGGCATATGAGGTCGTTAAGCTCCAGCACCTCGTCCATATAAGCATCCTCCACCACCGTGGCGATGTAGGCATAGAGCTTGTTGTCCACGAACACGGGGCCGAAGGCGGTTTTGTACTCGGCCACGCCGGCGGTATCGACTATGAGCGAAGCGCGGTTCGTCAGTATCTGCTCTTCAAGCGCCAGGAAATCGTGAGAGAGGACGTGCTCCTCGGAGAAGATGCCGAGCGTAGCCAGCTGCTCCCAGCCCTGAATATAGAAAGGCCTTGGAAAACTGTAGGCAAGAATGTTGAAGGAGATGTCGAAAGCTATCACTGGCAGCCTTGTTTGCTGATAGACCCTCGCTAAGAGCTCGCCAATGCTTCCGCCCTCCAGGATATTGTCCAGGAGAAAGGTGCTGAGCGCTTCCAAATCAAGATGCCTCAAGTTCACGCATCCTTTCAACAGTGAGTTTGGTAGATTATAGCCCTTGCGGCAGAGACTGTCAACGGCGTGAGAAAATTTTTGTGCAATCGGTTGAAAATGCATCGTCAAAACCACGGGCGGGCTAATGAACTTCGTCTGTGCTTGTGTTATTTTGTTTGTGCATAAACAAACAATGCTCCGGAGATGTTCAGATTATAAGAGGAGGAGACGCATGAACTTGGACATGTATAAGGCGCTGTGGGAGCCCATCGAGATCAACGGCGTGGTGATCAAAAACCGCATCAGCATGTCGCCAATGGGTACTTTTGCCTATGACCAAGATGGTACCGACAGCGAGCAGGGCCTGCGCTATTTTGAGGAGCGGGCCAAGGGAGGGATAGGCCTTCTGCACACCGGTTCAGCCTACATCAACACCCGTTTGGCCCAGGGCAGCCCCAGTATACATGTGGACAACATCCACTGCATACCCAAGGCGACAGTGCTTGTAGAGCGCGCGCACAGGTGGGGTGCGAAGTTCTTCCTGCAGCTCAGCCCGGGTACAGGCCGAAACAGCAAGCTCGACCTCGGCAACCCTGAGCCGCCCGTGTCTGCTTCTGCGGTCCCGGCGCATTTTGACCACAATGTCATATGCCGCGCGATGACCCGAGATGAGATAAAGGGCGCGATGAACGACTTCAAAGTGGCCGCCGAGTTTGCCAAAAGAGCGGGATTCGACGGCGTCCAGATTCACGCGCATGCCGGTTATCTCATAGATCAGTTTTTGTCTGAAGTGTGGAATAAGCGCGATGATGAATACGGCGGAAGCTTTGAAAACCGCTGCCGTTTTGCGCTTGAGGCCGTGGATGCCATCAGAAGCGTGGTAGGACCGAAGTACCCGATAACCTTCCGTATTTCTCTCGACCACCGCTTTGCCGGAGGCAGGACCCTGGAGGAGAGCATGAAGATCCTCGACGTGCTCGATAAGTCCGGCATAGACGCCTTCGACGTGGACGCGGGCAGCTACGACACCGAGGATTATATCTTCCCCAGCCGCTACAACGGCGACGCCTGCATGGCCTATGTCTGCAAAGAGGCCCGCAAGCACCTGAGCAAGCCTATCATCAACGCCGGCAACCACTCGATGGAGAGCGCCGCGCAGCTGCTGCTCAGCGGGGACGCAGACATGGTCCAGTTTGGCCGCCAGTCCATAGCCGACCCACAGTTTGCAAACAAGCTCAAGCTCGGCAGGCGTGAGGAGATAAGGCCGTGTATCATCTGCAATGAGGAGTGCATAGGCCGCATTTTCGGGCGCCGCACTCAGCTCTCCTGCACCGTGAACCCCGCCGCGGGCTTTGAAGAGAGCATGGAGGTCACCAAGCTCGAAAAGCCGCAGAAGGTCGTCGTTATCGGCGCCGGACCCGGCGGCATGGAGGCCGCCCGCTGCGCCGCAGAGCGCGGCTGCTCCGTCACCCTCTACGACAAGGGCTCCGAGCTGGGCGGTACCTTCAAGGTAATAGCTACTGGAGACTTTAAGCACCGCATCCGCGAGCTCATCGCCTGGTATGAGCTGCAGATCAAAAAGCTCGGCGTCAAGGTCGTGCTCAACACTGAGATAACGGGCAGCGAGCCCGAGCTGGCCGAGGCCGATGCCATCTTTGTCGCAACCGGTTCTCTGCCGCTCATCCCGCCCATCCCCGGTATGGACGACCCGAAGGTCATTGACGTCTATGACGTGCACAAGAACGGCCTGCCGGAGGGTAAGAACGTCGTCATCTGCGGCGGCGGCCTTTCCGCCTGCGACACCGCGCTCGAGTACGCGCCCGAGGGCAGGAACATCACCATCGTAGAGATGCGCTCCAAGATCGGCGCCGACGTCATGTATATAAACGCCATCAGCATAAACCGCCTGCTCAAGCAGTACGGCGTGACCTGCCTGACCGACACCCGCGTGGTAGGAGTGAATGAGGAGGGCGTGCAGGTGGAGACGCAGGACGGCAGCCGCGTCCTGCCTGCGGACGTGGTCGTAGGCGCATTCGGGCGCAAGCGCAATATGGGCCTCGCGGACGCCGTGCTCCACGCCTATCCGACAAAGACCACCATCATAGGCGACTGCATGGAGCCGGCCAAGGCTGGTAACGCCATACGCGAGGGCTTCTATGCGGCAATGTCGCTGCAGGACTTTTGAAGGGGCGGTGGACCGGTATGCTGAATAAATTCGGTTTTGAATATCTGTTTTCCTATTACGCGAACATCGGCGACTTCTATAGGATGCCCAAATCCCCCTTCGGACTCAGGCAGATTGGATACATCACAGACGGCCGTGTCTGGGGCGACAAGGTCAACGGCGAGCTCGCCCCCGGGGGCGGCGACTGGTGCGTCGTCAGAACGGACGGCGTCTCCATGCCGGATGTCCGCACCATGATACGCACGGACGACGGCGCGGAGATCTATATGCACTACACGGGCAAGATGGACACCGGCAAAGGCGGGTTTGAGAACTACTGCAAGGGCATTTTCCCCGACATAAACTACATCTACACTTCCGTTGAATTTGAGACCGAGGCCGAAAACTACCTCTGGCTCAACCGCTGCCAGTGCTTCGGCGTGGGCATCGTAGACAGGACCAAGACGCCGCTTATGGTGCAGTACGACGTCTACGCCCTCACCGGGCCGAAGATAGACTGAGGGGGCGGGGTGCGAAATGGACCTGAAACTAAAAGACAAGGTAGTGGTCATCACCGCCGGAACGGGAGGCTGCGGCAAGGCTCTTGTGAGGGCTTTCGCTGAGGAGGGCTGCCGCATTGCGGTGAGTTCGACCTCGCAGGCGAAGCTCGACGCCTTCATTCCCGAGCTGGGCCTTGAGCCCGGGCGCATTATGACCGGAGTTGTAGACATGCGCGAAGAGGCCGAGGTGAAAGAATTCATTGAGACCGCATACAACCGCTATGGACGTATCGACGCGCTGGTCGTTAACCAGGGCTACGAGGGCAAGCGCGGCCTGCTCGAGGACGCGGACATGGAAAACTGGATGCAAGTGTTTTTCGTAAACACTTTCGGCGTGCTCTACGCGCTCAAGTATACGGCTCCTATCATGAAGAGACAGCACAGCGGCGCAATAGTCATCAACTGCTCCCACGGCGCTTATCTTGGTTCGCCCGGACTGAGCCAGTATTCCGCCTCCAAGCACGCGACCTACGGTCTTGCCAAGTCAGCAACGCTGGAGCTCGCGCCCTACGGAGTGCATGTGAACTGCATTTGCCCCGGCGGCATAGACACCCCCATGATTCAGCGCATAGAGGAAATGCAGATGCCTCAGCTTGCTGGCCACGAAGAGCGCATGGCGGCCATGACTGCCGGTACTCCGGACAAGCGCTATTGCCGACCCGAGGAAGTGGCGTTCATGGCGCTGTATCTCGCCTCGGAGCTTTCCGCACATGTTAACGGTTCTGGTATACGCCTAGACGGCGGAATGGACGCCAGAGACTGATGAAAACAGGGGAGGAGAGAAAATGTTTGACTTACATGGTCAGGTAGCGGCCGTGACGGGCGCTTCCGCGGGCCTGGGCAGACAATTTGCCATGGCCCTGGCCAGGCAGGGCGCGAATCTCGTGCTCATGAGCCGCCGAAAGGAGAAGCAGGACGCTGTCGCCGAAGAGATCATACGGCAGACGGGCGTTGAGGTCCTTTCCCTCTGCTGTGACGTGACGATACCCTCAGATGTGGAAAACGCCGTAAATGCAGCGATTGAACGCTTTGGACATGTGGATATACTAGTAAATAACGCCGGACGAGGTTATCCCAGCCCGCTCGAGAACTATCCTCTTGAGGGCTGGCGAACGGTGACGGCCGTAGACCTCGACGCTGTCATGATGTGTACGAGGGACTTTGGCAGGCACATGCTTGAGCGCGGCTATGGGCGCATAATAAACATATCATCCGTCATGGGCGCCGGTGGGCTGCAGGAGATACATGTTGCTGCCTACCACGCCTGCAAGGGTGCGGTGATAAACTTCACCAGGGCCGCTGCGGCGGAATGGGCTGAGCGGGGCGTCACCGTAAACTGCATCCTGCCGGGTTTCTTTGAGTCCGAATCCAATTCGCCTGAGCGCATGGAACGGATGGGCGGCTGGATAAGGAGCCATACCCCTATGAGAAGGCCGGGCGCACCCGGCGAACTTGACTCTACTCTGCTCTTCCTGGCGGCGCCTGAGTCCTCATACGTCACGGGCATCTCGGTGCCGTGTGACGGCGGATGGACCTGCGTCTGAGAAATGATTTAGAAAAGGTGTATTGATATGAGTAAAGATCTCAGCTCCTCGGGTTCCGGAAAAAATAAGATAATACATACCATAGTCATCCTTGCGCTGTTCTTCCTGTTCCGCTACATCCCGCCGTTCGGCTCTGTGACCGAGGTCGGCATGGCGGTCCTGGGCATCTTCCTCGGCTGCATTTACGCATGGACCGTGGGAGAAGTCTTTTGGCCCAGCGTGCTCGGCATAGTCCTCATAGGCTTCGTCGGAGAAAACACCGTCACGGGCGTGCTTTCGGCCACTTTCGGAGACGCCACGCTCCACATGGTGTTCATCGCCCTGGCTTTCTGCTTTGCCGTTGAAAGAAGCGGACTCATAGAGCTCATCGCCAAATATGTGCTCTCCCGGAAGTTTGCCAAGCGGGGTCCCTGGTCCATGGCCCTGGGTTTCTGGATAGCCACCGCCGTGACCTGCGCCGTGACCTGCGCCACCACTGGCATCATCATCCTGGCCTGGGAGATGTTCTACGAGGTAGTGCGCAGGGCCAAACTGGAGAAAAAGACCCCCTACACCGCGGTTGTCATCATTGGCATACTGGTATCCGCCTACCTTGGCGGCATAGTGATGCCGTACAACGCCTTTACGCAGATCTGCTTCGGTATGCTGCGCGCGGCAGCGCCCGGCGTCGAGGTCGGTTCCATACCCTACATCCTGCTGACCGTTCTGCTGAGCGTCGTGGTCATCGCTGCCATGTACTTTGTCAGCAAGTACCTGCTCCGGATAAAGGTCGACTATGTGATACCCGACGACCTTATCTCCAAGGACGAGCTCAAGGTCACACGCAAGCACAAGATTATGGCGTTCTTCACGCTGCTCTTCTGCGTGGCTTTCATCCTGCCCAGTTTCCTGCCCGCCGAGCTCACCATCACCAAGCTGCTGTCTAACCTCGGCTTCACCGGCACTTTTGCGGTTATCCTCGTCATCCTCTCGCTCATAGGCGACGGCGAGGGCGGCAAGATGTTCGACTTCGGCCTCTGCCTAAAGAGCGGCATACCCTACGGTATGGTAGTCCTTGTTGCTGCGGCGCTGCAGGTCTCCAGCAAGCTGACGGACGCCTCCACCGGCATCCCCGACATGCTCTCCACTCTGCTCATGCCCATAACGACACTCAGCAGCCCGTTCGTCAGTATGGCCATCGTCATGGTGATCGGCCTCGCTCTGACGAATGTCATAAACAACATCGTCTCCATCACGATCATGGTCCCTATCGGCATGACGCTGCTGCAAAACATAGAGTACAGCCCGCAGGTCATGGTCACGCTGTTCAGCCTTGAACTCATTCAGGGCCTCATCACCCCCTCGAGCTCCATGGCCGGCGCTATGCTGCATGGTAACGACGAGTGGATCTCCTCGAAGAGCGTATATAAGTACGGCCTCATCCTCGAGGGTGTCGTGGCGCTCTGCATAGCGGTCGTCGGTATCCCCATAGGCCCCGCTATCTTCTCTCTCTTCTCCTGAGAGAGCTGCAAGCCTGACCAATAACACAAAAACGGACCGTCCATTCGGACGGTCCGTTTACATTTATCGCTGGCTGCGCTTTTATTTGACCTCGGTCATCCAGAGGCCGTGGAGGTTGCAGTAGGCGTAGACGGCGACGGCCTTGTCGTCACCGAGACAGAAGCTGACCTTGGGGGCGTCGCCGGGGTTGAGGACCTTGCGCTGGCCTCCTTTTTCAGTCTGGACATAGACCCACTGGATGTAGTGCTCGGGGACCATGGGATGATCCACGCTGCCGATGTTTACGTTGACAACGCCGTTCTCAACGCTGACGACGGGCAAATGCTTCTCTCCGCTGGCGTCGACAGTGTTGGGGACCAGGGCCTTCATGGGCTCGCCGCAGCATACTACGGGGACGCCGGAGTCGTTGACCATACCGATAAGGTTGCCGCAATGACGGCAGATATAGAACTTGGACTTCATAATATTGATTCTCCTTTTTTAATGTTATTCAAACTGTTTTCTGCTTCTGCAACAAGTATAATCAGACTCGACTGTCCTGTCAACGCCGACGCCGCACTTAGCCTTGCAGATTAGCTGCGTCATCGTGCCCATCGGACAATATACGCACCAGCTTCTGGGCTTATACAGCAGCATCGTCACAAGGCCGAGTATGGTGGAGGTCAGCATGATGCTATAAAAGCCAAACGCGAACTGTGCGACTCCGTTGTGCAGGAGCGTCCCGTGATATGCCCAGTGCCATGGCAGCTTGAAGCTCCAAAGCAGGGTGACGACCTGCTTCATGTCCCGTACCTCGGCAAAGACCAGGTATGTGTTCCAGAGCATCAGAAAGAACATGGTGAAGAAAAAGACCAGAAAACCGTAACGGAAAGCCTTGCTTTTCATCCATTTTGGTATGTCCCGTCTGCGCGAGAGGCCAAAACGTCCGCCAAGCAGGGCAAAAAGCTGTCCGCGGCCGCAGTAACGGTTGCAATATGCCTTTGTCCCCGAGACTATTGAAATTATGAGGGGAATAAAGAAGCAGAGCAGACCCAGCCAAGCAAACAGTATGTTGAAAAAGCCCAGAGCGAGGTAGAGCAGGGAAGCTATCCATAGATAGTCGTACCAACGTTTCTTCATGCCTGCACCTCCCGCAGCTCGATCACGCTTGCAGGACATTCCTTTACGCACTTGCCGCATCCCACGCACTTTCCCTTATCTATCCGCGCGGAGACTCCGTGAAAAATCTCTATGGCAGTCATGGGGCAGACCTTGACACAACAACCGCAGGCCACGCATGAGGCCTCATCCACTTCAGCTTTTTTTCTCCTCTTGATCGGGACCATATAACTCCTCCATTGAGCTTGATGCCGCTATTATACTGCTGCCACGCGGACTGAACCGTGACAAGGTCACGATTTGCCCGGATGAAAGAGAGAAGCGTGCATCGGAGGCTGTGAACCTTTGAGTTGCTTGAGCATAGGATGAGAATGGCCTTGGCCGGAAAGGAGACTATCAAATGTCGGAAATCAATGCCAATGTGCTGAACGAGACCCAGACCTGCCCTGCTGTGGGCTATCAGTCTGCCTCTATTTGCGTTCCCGTCACCGTTACGCCCTTCGCCCAGACTGGTGTGACTATGACCAAATGCTGCGGCGAACCCGTAGTGACCCCGGGCCGCGAGGTCTGCGGCGGACTGAAAAATGGCTCCTGCGTTTTCACCATTACCCAGGACATCTGCGTAGCGGTGCCTGTCGAGTTCGGCGCCATCGCCACGGTCGGGGATACCTTCGTCAGCTGCAACGGTTCTTCCGAGCGGGATATATGCACCAACTGCGAAGAAATTCCGGTCACCTAAAAGCGACCTTCCAACAATAATACAAGCGCCGGAACGGGCAGCAGAGCCCTTCCGGCGCTTTCTATGCGTATAAGCGGTCAGTCCGGACGCCGCGGCATTCACTCAAGTGGCAGCGATATGCAGACGGTGAACGTTGAATCTTCCTCGAAATAGCTGAAACTTCCGCCATGGTGGTCAATTATCCTGGCACAGGTGTTAAGGCCTATGTTCGTGCTCTCCTTCAGCCCCCGCTCGGGTGAGATGCCGTTTGAGACGGATAAACTGAGACTGTCGCCAACACGGAGGCATAGTATCCTTATCTCAGTCCCGCGGTCCGCATACTTGTACAGGTTGGAGCAAAGGTTGTCAAAGGCGCGGCGCAGCAGCGCTGTATCTGTCCGGAGTTTGCCATTTAGCGGTTCAAGCTCGTACCGAACGAGGAAGCCCTCGTTTTCCAGAGAAAAGGCATACTCGCCCCAGAACTGCTGCACAAGCTCGTCGGCGTCCAGCAGTTCGGTCACAGGAGGACCCCATTCCGAGGAGTAGACCAGGAAATACTCAAAGAGCTTGTCGGCCATGCCCTTTATGCGGAGCGTCTTTTCAAGGCTGCGGCTTATGAAGTGCTTGAGCTGTGCCTCGTCTTTGTATTTTCCCCTGTCCATCAGTTCCAGGTAGCCGAGCAGTGAGGTCAGCGGGGTGCGCAGGTCGTGAGACATTGCGGTAACAAGGGCGGAATTTGCTGCGCGCATCTTTTCCTCTGCCTTCTGGTGCTCAAGTATGGAGCGACGCATCTCGTCTATGCCGCGGGCGAGCTCGCTCAGTTCGTCGTTTCCCCGGACCGTTACCTTGTAGTTCAAGTCGCCGCCTGCGAGGATGTCCAGTTCGTCCTTCATCTGCATGATGTAGGTCAGCTTCCGGTGTACGAATGTAATGAACAGCAGGGAAAACAGCGCAAAGCCCGTGACGCTGGCCACGACTATCAGCCAATAGTAATAGGCGTCGCCGGCATAATAGTAGAGGAAGGCGCGCGTGACCGTGCCGTCGCTGAGGGTCAGCTCGTATTCGCGTTCCGGGTCCTCGAGCTCGGGGTCATAGTTTGAAATTATTGGACGCGCCTTTGAGGTCAGCTGTGACTCATAGATGATGTTGTCCCCGACGTAGATGGACAGATATACCTTACTGCCGCGCCCACACCAGATGTCCAGGGGACGAAGGTTGTCGGGCGTGACCTCTTCGTCCTCGACGTAGGTCTCAAGCAGCGCGAACTGCTGGTCCGACATGCTGCGGACAAAGCTCATCCCGTAGACCGTCCGGTCCAGCACCACATTGCCCAGCAGGTATATGGCAAAGAAGGCCGCGGCCGCGGCGGCGAGGGATATGAGCACTGCGCCCATCAGCTGTATGCTGACGCCGTGTTTTATGCCTAGCCTGTTATTCAATGCGGTAGCCCTTTCCCCAGACGGTGCGGATTATCCTGGCGTTCTGCGGGTCGTCGTCCAGTTTGCGCCGGAGGTTGCGGATGTGGACCATGACGGTGTTGTTTGAGCTGTAGAAATACGGCTCGTTCCAGATGCTCTCGTAGATGTTTTGCACGGAGAAGATCTTCTTCCTATGCGAGGCGAGCAGGAGCAGGATGCGGTATTCCGTATCCGTGAGCGCTACCTCGCTCCCATCGCGGGTGACGGTTGCCTGTGCGGTGTCTATCTCGACGTTCCCGCAGCAGTGTATGACGGTGCTCGCGGCGTTGGCCTTGGAGCCATAGACATAGTAGCGCCGGAGCATGGCCTTTACCCGGGAAATGAGTTCAGAATAGGAGAAGGGTTTCACGAGGTAGTCGTCACCGCCGACGGAAAAGCCCATCGTCTTGTCCGAGTCCTGCGATTTGGCCGTGAGGAAGAGAACAGGTACGGCGGAGCGGGTCCGTATCTCGGCGCAGGCCGCGTAGCCGCCGAGGCCGGGCATCATGACGTCGAGTATGACAAGATCTACGCCGTCATCCAGTTTTTCGAGCAGTTCGGAGCCGCTGGAGGCCTCGGAGACCTCATAGCCCTCGCTGCTGAGCAGGAGCCTGAGCACCTCGCGGATCTCGGGATCGTCGTCCGCAAACAAAATCTTCTGAGCCATGTCTCCACCCCTTTCGTGCGCACATTATATTACATCATACCATGCCCGGCCTATAGGCCGGGATCAAATTTCAGATTTCTTCAGAACTTATTAAGGCGCCGGTTCAGATTATTGCGCTAAACTTGCCGAAGCGAAGTAAATGGAGGGAGCTGGGATGGAGAGATTCGCCGGGAAGTTGAAGGTAGTCCTGACGGCGCTGCTGGTATTTTTGCTGCTGTTTTCGGTGCTGTTCCTTGTGCGAGGCTGGGCAGAGGGCAGGTTTGGCTCAGTTGACAGCCTCCGCGAGTACATAGAAGGCTTCGGCCTCTACGGACCAGCCATACTGACGCTCATACAGGCGCTGCAGGTCGTGCTGCCGGTGCTGCCTGGTTTCCTGGGGTGTATCGTCGGCGCCAGCCTCTTCGGCGCTCTGGGCGGGTTTTGGTGCAACTACATCGGCATCAGCGTGGGCTCAATAGCGGCCTTTCTCCTGGCGCGGCGCTTCGGCGTGGCGTTGGTGAAGAAAATGGTGCCGATGGAAAAGTATCAGTCCTGCGTCGAGTGGGTCAACAGGAAAAAGAGCTATACAGTCGTGCTCTTTCTGGCAATACTGCTCCCGCTTGCTCCGGATGATTTTCTCTGCTATTTTTCCGGGCTAACTGGCATGTCCGCGCGGCGCTTCACCTGGATAATCGTTGTGGCAAAGCCCTGGTGCATCCTGGCCTACAGCCTGTTCTTCGCGCACATAATTTGATTTGGGAGTGGACGATATGCTGGGCATATATAACTACACTGTCATCCTGACCTATATCGGCATGCTAGTGTCCTTTTTGGGCCTGAGTTTTGCCATGGGAGGGAACATTCAGGCGGCGCTGCTCTGCCTCATGATCTCCGGAGTTTGCGACATGTTCGACGGCAAGATCGCCTCGACGATGGAGCGTACAAAACAGCAGAAGCGCTTTGGAATACAGATAGACTCGCTGAGCGACCTCATCTGCTTCGGTGTTCTGCCGGCCGTCATCGTCTACCAAGTGGCGGGGCAGAGCGCACCGAGCTTTTATATAGGAGCGGCGTACCTGCTCTGCGCGCTCATCCGGCTGGCCTGGTTCAACGTGGACGAGGAGGAGCGCCAGGAGCTGAGCGGCGGTGCGCGGGAGGAGTACCTTGGCCTGCCCGTCACCTCCGCCGCGCTGCTGCTGCCCGCACTCGTGGGCCTGGCGAAGCTTTGCCGCTGGCCGGCGGACAAGTTGGGTCCGGTGCTGCTTGTACTCATGGCGGCGGCCTTCCTGACGCCGTTCAAGCTGAAAAAGCCCGCCTTGCCGGGGAAGATCGGCATGATCGTCTGCGGCGGGGCGGAGCTTCTGCTGCTGCTTGCCTGGGTGGATATATGAGTGCAAACGGAAACAGCGCCGCCGTGCGCTTCCTGTACGGGACCGGCACAGGCCGCGCCGTGCTCCGGCTTATGCAGAAGGGCAGGGCGGACAGGCTGGTTGTGGGCTTTTTGAAGTCACCGCTGTCAAAGCCCTTCATCCGCTGGTATGCCGGACGCCACGGACTGAGGGTGGACAAAAAACAGCTGCGCAGCTACCGCAGCTTTCGCGACTTCTTCGCGCGGCGCCGCAGGTATCTGCTGGCAGACATGACGCCGCAGCACCTGATAAGCCCCTGCGACGGCTGGCTGAGCGCCTTTCCTGTGGACGGGGACAGCGGGTTTGAGATAAAGGGCTCGCGCTACAAGCTGAGCGACCTGCTGGGAGACGCGGAACTGGCCAAGCGATTTGGCGGCGGAGACTGTCTTATATACCGCCTTTGCCCGGCTGACTATCACCGCTACTGCTACATAGACGACGGCTACCAGGGTGATAACCACTATATCCCGGGCGAACTTCACAGCGTACAGCCCGCGGCTTGCGCGAAGTACCCGGTGTACACGCTGAACCGTCGTTGCTGGACTCTGCTGGCAACGGAAAACTTCGGGCCTGTGGTACAGACGGCGGTGGGCGCCTTTGCGGTTGGCGGGATTGTGAACGAGCGGGAGAACGCGCGCTGCCGCAGGGGAGATGAGATGGGCCGCTTCGAGCTGGCCGGTTCGACCATCGTACAATTCTTCGAGCACGGGCGCATGAGCCTGCTGCCAGAGGTGCGGACATATATTGAGAGACATGGAGAGTTCAGGGTGACTCAGGGCATGTGGGTCGGCCTTGGTGCGGACAAAGATGAGGACTGAGAACAGATATAAATACTGGGTGGCATTGCCGCTGCTGGCTCTGGCATGGAACGAGCTGGTGTTTTACGGCGGACGTTATTTGGCCCGGGGACTGCCGCAGCTGGACATGTCGCTGCCGCTGGATGAGCGCATACCTTTTCTACCCTGGACGGTGCTTATATACATAGGCTGCTTTGTGTTTTGGGCGGTGAACTATGTCATCTGTGCGAGACTGGAAAGGCCCGCGGCGCTGAGGTTTTATCTGGCGGACTTTTTGATGAAGGGCATATGCCTGCTGTCGTTCGTGGTGCTGCCGGCTGCGATGGAGCGCCCGGAGGTGACGGGCGGCGGCATATGGGAGAGCGCGGTGCGCTTGCTGTATTCCATAGATGAGCCTAACAACCTGTTTCCTTCGCTGCACTGCGCGGTAAGCTGGCTGTGCTGGGCCGGCATTCGCGGAGAACGGAGGGTGCCAGCCTGGTACAGACACGCATCGCTTATCATGGCTTTTGCCGTCGCCGTGTCCACGCTTACGGTAAAGCAGCACGTTATCGTAGACACTATCTCCGGCATAATCCTTGCCGAAGCAATGTGGCAGCTCGCGGGAGCGGCTACGCCTAGAAGGTAAAGCGGGCTTCGGCTATGGCGGGCCTGCCGCCGACCAGTACGTAGTCCATGCCGGTGGCGAGAGTTTCCGGGTGCTCGTAACTGTCGCGCTCGCGCAGGGCGGAGGGGTCGAACAGGCAGAGATCCGCGTCCGCGCCCGGTTCTATGCGGCCCTTTGTCCTCAGCCCGAACCTGTCCGCCGGCTGGCGCGTCACCTTGCGCACGGCCTCCGGCAGACTGAGTACGCCCTTCCCAAGCACATAGCGCTCAAACAGGCGCGGGTAGGTCCCGTAGACCCTCGGATGCAGCAGGCCGGAAGCGGGATAGGTCGCATCGGAAATCACGCCCGAAAATGGCGCGCGGAGTATATCGCAGATGTCCTCCTCGTCCGCGATGAAGTCTATCATCGAGACGGCGCAGTGCTCCGAGGCCAGAAGGTCGAACAGCGCGTCAAAATCAGAGCTGCCCTTGGACGCTGCGATCTCGGCTATCGAACGGCCCTCGAATTCCAGGTTCTCAGGCCTGTGCAGCGAGGTGGCGCGTATGTTTTCAAAGCCCACCAGAAGCGAGATGTTTTCAAAGTCCGAGCCTGTTTCCATCCTCTCGCGCATCCTCTCGCGCGTCAGAGGGTCGAGCAGCGCGGCAGTGAGCGCCTCCGTGCCGCCGGCCTGGTACTCCGGCGGCAGGACGTGTATGAGCTGCGTCGAGCCGGCGGGGTAGGGGTAAACGTCGCACATGATGTCCAGGCCGTCCTGGCGGGCCTCGCCTATCAGCCGCAGCATCTCCGGGACGGACTTGCGCCAATTGCGTCTGCCTATGGCCTTGAGGTGGCTTATTTCGAGCGGCATCCTGAGCTCACGGGCCACGGCCAGCATCTCGCGCAGGGCGTCCACAACCCCGTCGCCCTCCTGGCGCATGTGCACGGTCACGACGGTGCTCGAGCCGCGCAGGGGCTCAAGCGCACGTATGAGGCCCTCAGTGTCGTAAAAGCACTCCGGCGCATAGCCGAGGCCGAGCGAGACGCCTATCGCTCCCCCAGCCAGAGATTCCTCCAGCAGCCTGTGTACACGGGCATATTGCTCAGCTGTGAGCGGAAGGTCCGAAAAACCGGCGGCACAGGCGCGTATCGTACCCATCCCGGCGAGCATGAACGTGTTAACAGGCGGCGCTGCCTCGCGCGCCTGGGCCTGGTATGAGGCCATGGACGGGAATTCGCGCCCCTCCGGCAGCTCGCCGACGATGGGGGAGAGGTATCGCTGTATCTCCACCGCGTGCGCGCCGCAAACGGGAGCGAGCGACAGACCGCAGTTGCCGTTTATTATAGTTGTAAGGCCCTGGGCGAGCTCCGCACGACCCCAGTCGTGACGAAACAGCG
Organism: Clostridiales bacterium; assembly: GCA_004553625.1. GTDB lineage: Bacteria > Bacillota > Clostridia > Oscillospirales > Oscillospiraceae > Scatomorpha > Scatomorpha merdavium. The sequence continues at coordinate 111,691 of SFKX01000006.1, forward strand.
CGGCGTCTGCGTGGCGGTGTATGTCAATGAAGCCGGGTGTGAGGCAGCGGCCCTCCGCCTCAATGACCTCAACGGCGGCGGCCCCGCCCAGTCTGCCGACGGCGGATATTTTGCCACCCTCGACTCCAACGTCGCCAATATAGCCCTCGGACCCGGAGCCATCCACTATCAAGGCTCCGCATATCAATATGTCAAACATTTTAACGCCTCCCTTCTATGCGCATCCATTATACCACTGCCTCGCCGTGCCGCAAGCAGGACATGGCAAAACCGCCTTCGCAGTACAGAACAGCTGCGGAGGCGGTTTCTATTCGGGGCGTCATATAAATGCAAGTCTGAGCGCCATGCGTAAGGTCAGGCACAGAAGCTCTTTGAGGTCAGTGCCGGGGGCGGGAGAGACCTCGGGAGTTGGTTCGGGGGAGGGCTCGGGGGCCTGACGCTCCTCTTCGTATTCGACGAGCACGTCGCAGATCTTGCCCATGAGCTCGCCCGCGCCGCCCACGCCGTGGGTATATATCGCAACGAGGAAGGGCTCGTCAGTGTAGACGATTCCCGCGATGCAGACGTTCAGTATGCCGTCGTCATAGACCTTGGCGCCGTACTTCTGCGCAATCTCGTACTCGCAGCTGCCGCTGCGCAGATACTCGTCCGGCTGCGCGGTTTTCATCAGCGCTATCTGCTCGGCAAAGGTTTCGGGGCGGTCATAGAGATATTGCAGGATGCCTACCATCATCCGGGCTGTGAAGCCAACGGAAGGGTAATAGTCCGGCCCGGCCTCCTCCTCGCTCATGCCGCAGTAGCCCAGCGCGATGCGCTTGAGCTCTGCATAGGAGCCGAGCCGGTCCACCATCGCCATGGATATCTCGTTGTTGGAGTTCACAAGACTTAGTTCGTGGCAGCGGGACAGCTCGATACCTGCCACCTTGTCCTCCGGACTAAGCTCGCCGGCTGCCTCGAGCTCGTAGAAATACATATTGAGCGGCAGCTTGTAGAGGCTCGCGGTCTCGAACAGCTTGTCCTCGTTATACCAGTACTCCGTCCCGTCGTGCATGGAGCGGAAACCCATGGCGAAGTTATTTTCCGTCAGGCGGTACTCCTCAAAGAGCGGACCGAGCTCTTCTTCAAGGTCCAGCGCGGCGGCGGGGCAGGGGAGCAGCAGAGCGAAAATCAGAAGGAACGCGGGCAGCAAACGCCGCCCGCGCCCCGCTTTTACGCGGTTCATTTGTCTATGTAGACCTTTTCGGCAGTGATCTCGGCCAGGCTGTGCGCGCCGCACATCGTCATCGTATCGACCAGCTCGGCCTTCAGCTTGGCGAAGAGAAGCTTTGCGCCCTCGGCCTCGCCGCCATAGACCGCCGGGACGAAGGGACGGCCGATGAGCACCGCGTCCGCGCCCAGGGCCAGGGCCTTGAACACGTCCACGCCGGTCCTGATGCCGCCGTCTACGAAGATGACGCACTTGCCGGAGACTGCCTTGGCGATCTCGGGCAGTACATCGGCGGTGGCGCGAGTCTGACCGAGCACGCGCCCGCCGTGGTTCGAGACAACGATGCCCGCAGCGCCGGCCTCAACAGCCTTCTGGGCGCCCGCAACAGTCATTATCCCCTTGATAATGAAGGGCATCTTGGCGTAGTCGATGACGGCCTTGAGGTCGGCCACCGGCTTGGAGCCTGCGTTCGGGTTCATGGCCTTGAGGAAGGGCAGGCCCGCGCCGTCTATGTCCATCGCCGCGGCAAAGATGCCGAGCTCGTTGAGGACATCCAGCTTCTCAAAAACGGCCTCATTGTTCCAGGGCTTGATAGTCGGGATGCCGATGCCACCGACCTTGGCCATGGCAGCCGCCGAGCGCTTCATGATCTCGGGGTCAACGCCGTCACCGGTGAAGGAGGCGGAGCCGCACTCCACGGCCGTCGGGATGAGGATGTCGTTATAGGCGAAGTCGTCGTAAGCGTCGCTGTAGTGCATGGGCAGTGCGCCGATGGGAGCGGTGAAAACAGGCAGCGCGAAGTCGTGACCGAAGAGTTTGAAGCTCGTATCCGGCGCGGCGTTGGAGCAGATGGTGTCCATGTTGACAAACACCTTCTGCCAGGCGTCATAGTTCCTTGCGGCGCCGTTGCCGGGACCCTTGGAGCCGGGGCCGGGCATGGAGTTGCCGCAGGCTTTGCCGTTGCACACCGGACATGCCTTGCAGTAGGAGCCTATGTTGCCGCGTGCCTTCTCAAGAACTTCCTTGTAATCCATGTCATTTCCTCCAATTTATCTATAATTGTACCAATTACATCAATTAAAAACCCCGGCGCGGGATTTGTCAATCCAAAACGCCGGTTCCGTCAAAGGCGGGTATCATGTCCTCGCCCGCGGCCTCCGGTTCCTGCCAGTAGCCATCCTCTATGCCGCGCTCGAGCAGGTACTCGTATAGTGCGTTCGCCTCAGCCTCCGTCACGCCCCGGCCCAGCTCCGGAAACTGCTCCGCGACGCCCGGCATGGGAGTGTACTGGCCCATGAGCGAGAACAGCACGCCGCCCATCGGGAAGTGCTCCGCCACCCAGTCTATGACCCCGCGCGAGTTTTCCAATTGTCCGGGCAATATCAGGTGCCTGATGAGCACGCCGGACTGAAGTATCTCGTCCTCGTCCATGCGGTAGACCCCGACCTGGCGGAACATTTCGAGTATCGCCGCAGAGGCTGCCTCGGGGTAATCCGGCGCGTCGGAGTATCTCCTCGCGGCATCGGGGAGAGAATACTTGAAGTCCGGCATATATATCTGCACCAGGCCATCGAGCAATTTGATCGTCTCGACGCTCTCATAACCCGAGCTGTTCCACACAACGGGTACGCCCAGTTCCAGCCCTGACAGCGCCTCAGCGATGGGCCGGACGAAGTGCGAGCCTGTTACGAGACTGATGTTGTGTACGCCCGTGTCGCGCAAACGGAGCATGACCTCACGCAGCTTCGGCACGGTCAGCTCCACGCCGCCGCCCTTGGCTATCTCACGGTTCTGGCAGTAGACGCAGCCGAGGGCGCAGCCGGTGAAAAAGATGGTGCCGCTTCCGCGTGTACCGCTTATGCAGGGCTCCTCGCCGAAGTGCGCCGCGGCCCTGGCCGCACGGGGCAGGTATCCCGAGCGGCAGCGTCCCTGCGCGCCTCTCTCGCGTTCGGCGCCGCAGTTTCTCGGGCAGTCACGGCACTTGCTCAAAACTCCAGCGCCTCCCTCGTGTGGCCGTAGGGCTCGCGCGGGACGCTCATCGGCTTCGTGCGTCCGCTCTCCATGCCCTTGAGGGCCAGCTTGAGCATTTTTTTGAGCGTATACTTGCTCTCGCCCGCAAAACGCTCGGCCCTGTCATAGCTCACCGTCTCGCAGGGGAAGCCCAGACGGGTGATGAGCCCTCGCAGAAAGAGGTCGTCGCCGTGGTAGAGCGCAAGCCTGTCCAGCGCCTCCGGGTCCATGAGCCGGAAGTCCGCGTGGTCGTAAATGAGATTGGAGCCGAAAAAGCGCATGAGCCTGTAATAAGCCCTGGCAGTGAAGCGCTTCATGAATGTGTCGGTCTGGCGGCTGGCTCGCACGCCGCACACTATGTGCGCTCCGGCGGCGTGCTTTTCTGCCATGGCGTCTATGGCGTCCACGTCGTCCTGCAGGTCGGCGTCGATCGAGACGGAGACAGCGCGCTCAGCGCGGGCTGCCATGAGTCCCTCGGTCAGTGCAGTCTGATGACCACGGTTTTGGTCCAGAGACAGGCCGGTGAAGATGGGATAGGCCTCGTGCGCCTGCTTGATCATCTCCCAGGTGCGGTCTGCCGAGCCGTCGTCCACGAAGAGGATGCGGCTGTCCTCAGACGCAAGACCCCGCTCCTGAAGCGAAACGAGCTTTTCTCCAAGCCTCTTCATCGTCTCAGGGAGCACTTCCTCCTCGTTATAGCAGGGGACAACTATAAAATATTTCTCCATAAAGTCCTCCGAAAGGGGCCGCGCCGGCTGCGGTGCGGCCTTTTTTGCATCCTCATTATAAGCTATTTCCCTCTCAGATTCAATATCGCACACTTTATATGACGGATTTTACAAAAAATTAATTAAAATATGTGATTTTACGGCATTATTGGTATTGTAAAATCCCAGATAAGGTAGTAAAATGTCCCTGGCCTAAAATTATGAGTAATGTCACAAACGTATGTAACAAGCTGGAGGGGCGGCCAGATGGTCGATATTGTGCTCGTAGAACCTGAGATACCGAACAACACCGGGGCGATAGCCCGCACCTGTGCCTGCACCGGGGCAAGGCTGCATTTGATAAAGCCGCTGGGCTTTGACATTTCGGACAGCGCGGTGAAAAGGGCGGGGCTGGACTACTGGTATCTGGTGGACATCCGCGTGTACGACAACATTGACGAGTATTTCAAGCTCAACGGCGACGCAAATCTCTGGCTGACGACGACGAAGGCGCCCAGAAGCTATGTTGACTGCGACTGGAGCGGAGACGTGACCCTCATGTTCGGGAAGGAGACCGCGGGCCTGCCCGAGTGGCTGAGAGAAAAATACCGCGAAAAATGTGTGCGCATCCCCATGATCTCCGAGGCGAGGAGCCTCAACCTCTCAAACGCGGCTGCCATACTGACCTATGAAGCGCTCAGGCAGCAGGGATTCAAGGGCTTAAAAGACTACGGTAATATGAAACAGGAGGAATCAGAATGAACTACAACAAAAAGACGGTCATGGATTTCGACCCCAAAGGCAAGAAAGTGCTCCTGCGCTGCGATTTCAACGTCCCCCAGAACAAGGAGACCGGCGAGATCACGAGCGACAAGCGTATCGTATCCGCTCTGCCGACAATTAAGTATCTGCTTGAGAACGGCGCTGCCGTCATTGCCTGCTCCCACCTGGGCAAGCCCAAGGGCGAGTGGAAGGAGAGCCTGAGCCTGGCTCCCGTGGCCAAGAGACTTTCCGAGCTGCTGGGCATGGATGTCATTTTTGCTAAGGACATCATCGGAGAGGACGCCAAGGCCAAGGCCGCGGCCCTGCAGCCGGGCCAGATCCTGCTGCTCGAGAATCTCCGCTTCGACAAGCGCGAGGAGAAGAACGGCGCCGACTTCGCTGAGGAGCTGGCGAAGATGGCGGACGTCTATGTGTCCGATGCTTTCGGCACTGTGCACCGCGCTCACGCCTCCACCGCCGGCGTCGCGGCATTCCTGCCCGCCTATGCCGGCTTCCTGGTCGAGAAGGAGATCTCCGTCATGGGCAAGGCCCTGTCTGACCCCGCGCGTCCGTTCGTGGCCATCCTCGGCGGCGCGAAGGTCTCCGACAAGATCGGCGTTATCAACAACCTGCTCGAGAAGGCCGATACCATCATCGTCGGCGGCGGCATGGCCTATACCTTCAAGATGGCCCAGGGCCACACCATCGGCAAGAGCCTGCTCGAGGCCGACAGGGTGGAGTACGCCAAGGAAATGATGGACAAGGCCGCAGCCAAGGGCGTCAAGCTGCTTCTGCCCGTGGACAGCATCTGCGCTGCCGAGTTCTCCAAGGACGCCGCCCCGGTCGAGGCCGGCGAGGACATCCCCGATGACCTCATGGGCATGGACATCGGTCCCAAGACCGTCGAGCTTTACTGCGAGGCAGTGAAGGGCGCCGGCACCATCGTGTGGAACGGACCCATGGGCGTGTTTGAGTTCCCGGCCTTTGCGAACGGCACCTGGAAGATGGCCGAAGCTGTTGCCAACTCCGGCGCCGTGACGATCATCGGCGGCGGCGACTCCGCCTCTGCCGTTGAGAAGAGCGGCCAGGCCGATAAGATCACCCACATCAGCACCGGCGGCGGCGCGTCCCTCGAGTTCCTTGAGGGTCTGGAACTGCCTGGCGTAGCCTGCCTGCTCGACAAATAAGGAGCGATAACAGATGAATAGAAAATATCGCAAGACAATTATTGCCGGCAACTGGAAAATGAATAAGCTGGCCTCCGAGGTCAGGCCCTTCGTTGAGCAGCTGCGCGCTGAGATGCCCAGGACCAAGAGCTGCGAGAGTGTACTCTGCGTTCCGTTTCCGCTGATCCACGCGATGTCCAAGGTCATCCGCGACAGCCGCCTTGTCTACGGTGCACAGGATGTTTCCGTGCATGAGTCCGGCGCTTACACCGGCGAGGTTTCCGCCGCCATGCTTGCCGACCTGGGCGTGAAGTACTGCATCGTTGGCCACAGCGAGAGGCGTCAGTACCACGGTGAGACCGATTCCATGGTCAACGCCAAGGCCAAGGCCCTCCTTGCCGTGGGCGTCATCCCGATAATCTGCGTGGGTGAGAGCCTTGAGCAGCGTGAGAACGACCTGACCATGGAGTATGTGGACTACCAGGTCAAGGCTGCGCTTGCCGGGATAGACATCAAGCTGGTAAAGAAGTGCGTCATCGCCTACGAACCCATCTGGGCCATAGGCACTGGCCGTACCGCCACCACCGAGCAGGCCGAGACGGTCTGCCGCGAGATCCGTGCCGTCATCCGCGGCATGTATGATGCTCGCACCGCAAGGGCTGTCAGCATCCTCTACGGCGGCAGCATGAACGACAAAAACTGCGATGAGCTCCTGGCCCAGCCGGATATTGACGGCGGCCTCATCGGCGGAGCCTCGCTCAAGCCCAAGGACTTTGCCCGCATCATCTCCGGGACTGCACTGGAGGAGCCATGGATAATAAAGTAAGACCCACAGCATTGCTGATACTCGACGGTTACGGCATCGGCGCCCAGAACGCAGGTAACGCGATCTGGGCGGCCAAGACCCCCGTCATGGACAAGCTCCTGGCCTGCTGCCCGCACACCCAGCTGTCCGCCTCCGGCCTGGACGTGGGTTTGCCCGAGGGACAGATGGGCAACTCCGAGGTCGGCCACACCAACATTGGCGCGGGCCGCGTGGTGTACCAGGACCTGCCCAGGATAACGAACGCCGTCAACGATGGCAGCTTCTTTGAAAATCCTGCCTACGTCAAGGCCATGGACGACGCGCTTGCAAAGGGCGGCGCGCTGCACGTCCTGGGCCTCTTGTCCGACGGCGGCGTGCACAGCCATATTAAGCACATCTTCGCCATACTGGAGATGTCCAAGCGCCGCGGCCTGCCGCGCGTGTATGTCCACTGCTTCCTCGATGGACGCGACGTTGGCCCCAAGACCGGCGCGGGCTACGTGAAGCAGCTCCAGGACGAGTGCGAAAAGCTCGGCAACTGCAAGATAGCCACCATCCAGGGCCGATTCTGGGGCATGGACCGCGATAAGCGCTGGGAGCGCCTGCAGAAGGGCTACGACGCCATCGTCCGCGGCATCGGCGTCTCTTGCGCCGGACCCGTGGAGGCCGTTGAGGCGAGCTACGCCAAGGACGTGACGGACGAGTTCGTGGAGCCCGTAGTCTGCGACAAGGCCGGAACGATACACACGGGAGACAGCGTCATCTTCATGAACTTCCGCCCCGACCGCGCTCGCGAGATGACCTGGGCGCTGACCGGCAACCTGCCCGAGGGCGCGGAGATGAACTGCGAGAAGCTGGAGCTCTCCTATGTCTGCACCGCGCAGTACGACGCGGCGCTTGACCTGCCCATAGCGTACCCGCCGGAGCACCTCGAGGGTACGATAGGCGAGTATGTCAGCAACCTTGGCATAAAACAGTTCCGCGTAGCGGAGACTGAGAAGTATGCGCACGTCACCTTCTTCCTCAATGGCGGCGTGGAGAAGCAGTACGAGGGCGAGGAGCGCGTGCTCGTGCCTTCCCCGAAGGAGTTCCCGACCTACGACCTCATCCCGCAGATGAGCGCCGTGGAGGTCAAGGACAAGCTCGTGGCGAGGATGGACGAAGGCGGCTGCGGCCTGTACGTCTGCAACTTTGCAAACTGCGACATGGTCGGCCACACTGGCGTGACCGAAGCGGCCATCACGGCGGTCGAGACCGTGGACAAGTGCCTGGGCGAGGTCGTGGAGTGCGCCAAGCGCAACGGCATCGCGCTCGCGGTGACTGCGGACCACGGCAACGCTGACAGGATGGTCGAGCCTGACGGCAGCCCCAATACCGCGCATACGACGAACCCCGTGCCCTTCATCATTGTAGGCACGGAGGACATGAAGCTCAGGGAAGGCGGCAGGCTTGCGGATATAGCGCCGACGCTGCTGGAGCTCATGGGCCTGCCCGCGCCCAAGGAAATGACCGGCGTATCCCTCATTGAAAAGTGAGTCCAATAAAACTATTGTAAGGAGAATCACACATGAAAGAGTACTTCGAGATCGTTGACGTCACCGCGCGCGAGATACTTGACTCCCGCGGCAACCCGACCGTTGAGGTCGAGGTCACCCTGGACGACGGCACTGTGGGCCGCGCGGCTGTTCCCTCCGGCGCTTCCACCGGCATCTACGAGGCCTGCGAGCTGCGCGACGGCGACAAGAGCCGTTACCTGGGCAAGGGCGTGAGCAAGGCCGTCGAGAACGTCAACACCGAGATCGCCGAGGCCATGCTGGGCCTGAACGTCCTCGACCAGACCTCGATAGATAAGATGCTCATAGAGCTCGACGGCACGCCGAACAAGACCCGCCTGGGCGCGAACGCCATCCTGGGCGTGTCCCTGGCCTGCGCGAAGGCAGCTGCTACCGCGCTGAACCTGCCCCTGTACAACTACCTGGGCGGCGTGAACGCCAAGACCCTGCCGGTGCCGATGATGAACATCCTCAACGGCGGCGCGCATGCGACTAACAACGTCGATATCCAGGAGTTCATGATCATGCCTGTCGGCGCCCCGAGCTGGAAAGAGGCGCTCCGTATGTGCGCTGAGGTGTTCCACACCCTCAAGACCGTGCTCAAGGAGAACGGTACCCCCGCCGCCGGCGTGGGCGACGAGGGCGGCTATGCCCCGAACCTGAAGAAGGACGAGGACGCCTTCAAGTGCATCGTCGCTGCCATCGAGAAGGCCGGCTACAAGCCGGGCGAGGACTTCATGCTCGCCATCGACGCCGCCGTGTCGGATTGGTATAACCACGAGGACGGCACCTACACCCTGCCTAAGGCCAAGAAGACCATGACCCGCCAGCAGATGGTCAACATGTGGAAGAAGTTCGCGGACAGCTACCCCATCATCTCCATGGAGGACTGCATGGGCGAGGACGACTGGGAAGGCTGGGGCATGCTGACCAAGGCCCTGGGCGACCATGTCCAGCTAGTCGGCGACGACCTGTTCGTGACGAACGTCGAGCGCGTGAAGACCGGCCTCGAGAAGCACGTCGCCAACGCCGTGCTCATTAAGGTCAACCAGATCGGCACCCTGACCGAGACCCTGGACACCATGCAGCTCGCCAACCGCGCGGGCTACACCACCATCGTGTCCCACCGCTCCGGCGAGACCGAGGACACCACCATCGCCGACCTCGTCGTGGGCCTGAACGCCGGCCAGATCAAGACCGGTGCCCCCAGCCGTACCGACCGCGTTTGCAAGTACAACCAGCTGCTGCGCATCGAGGAGGAGCTCTTCGACGTCGCCCAGTACGCCGGCAAGGACGCCTTCTTCAACCTGAAGAAGTAAGCAAAAGTAAATGACAAGAGCCGCCCTCAGCCCGAAAAGGCTGGGGGCGGTTTTTTAGTTGCTAGGACGTGATGGATAGTGTAAAATGCAGATGTAAGTACGCCAATTTCCCGCGGACACAGGAGGAAAAAATGAAAAAACTGTTTGTATTGGTATTTGTGATAGCCCTGAGCCTCTGCGCCCTGACCATAGGCGCTTCGGCGGCATCGAGCGCGCCTGCTGGCGGAGGAACGGCGGATGACCCTTATAGGATAGGCACTGCGGAAGAACTTAAATGGTTTGCCGGCCTGGTGAACGGTACGCTGACTGACGGCACTCAGCAAAACTCAGCCGCCTGCGCTGTGCTGACGGCGGATATAGACCTGAACGGCAGCGCTGAAAACAAATTTACACCAATTGGTATCTCTGGTCATTATTATACAGGCACCTTTGATGGAATGGGCTATGAGATAAAGGGGCTGTATATCGACAGCAACGAAAATGAAACTAAGTACGTTGGATTGTTCGGCTACATAGGCGAGGGAGGAATACTGAGGAATATCAGGGTGGTAGACGGCAGCGTGAGCTACTCCGGCTACCTTTCAACCATGGATTATAACAACTACGTCGGAGGCATATGCGGATATAACAATAATGGAACGATATCCGGCTGCTATTTCAGAGGAAAGGTTTTTGCAACTGATTGCAGTACCAGCTGCATAGGCGGCATATGTGGATTCAGCGATCATGGCGAAATAACCGGCTGCAGCAGTGAGAGTAAAGTGTGGGTCGAGTCCATTAGTACAGGACTAAAGGTTGGAGGCATATGCGGATACAGCGACTATTGCGTGATATCCGAGTGCTTCAATGGCGGTGAAGTGAGCGGTGTGGACAATACAGGCGGGATCTGCGGCTACAATTTCCATGGCAAGATCGTCAACTGCCACAACAAGGGCAACGTGTCCAGTGACTATACTCACGGCGATGTAGGCGGAATCTGCGGCTACAACTTCGGCAGCGGAAGAATCAGCTGCTGTTACAGCACTGGAGAGATAACGGGTTCGCGCGATGCCGCTGGCGTTGGCGGCGTGTGCGGCAGGACCGACTCTGGTGATATAGAAAACTGCTACTGGCTCACGGGTACAGCAGAGGTTGGCGTGGGCAGCGGCACGGCCGCTGGCGTGGAGTCCAAGCACAGCTCCGAGTTTTCCTCCGGCGAGGTAGCGCTGCTGCTGTATCGCGCGGCGGGGGAGAAGATCTGGAAAGTGGGTGATGACGGTTATCCGGTCCTGGATACCGTTGGAGATGCCGAGCTTCTCCAGGTCACGCTTAAAAACGGAGGCGAGAGCAGAGTGTTTGCCACAAACAAAGGCGAAACGCTCAAAGTTCTTCCCACGCTTGCGGATAACCTCGTTGTGACCGACGCCGTTGGGAATATCATTGACCTCGGTGTACAGGCCTTCTCCGAGAACACAACGCTTTACATCAGGACTTTCGTCACCGTCACCGCAGACAGCTTCGACCTCTTCGTCGGCGACAAAGAGCCCGTGCTCACCTATACGACCAGCCCCGAGTACAGCTTTGCAGAAGCGCCGGAACTTGCCTGTGAGATGGATATGTATTCCGCGGGCGAGTACCCGATAACAATAAGCGGTCCTGAGTATGACGACGCTCATGTCTTTGCATATGTGGACGGTATGCTCACTGTTCGAGAAAGCTGGCTCGTGACGGTGGAGGGTACGGTCTACTATGTCCATCCCGGAGACAGTTTTGAAATGCCAGACGCTCCAAGCAGACCGGGACTCATTTTCATGGGCTGGACTGACGGCAGCGTGACGCATCAGGCAGGGGAGAAGATAGAGGTCAGTTCGGATTTGAGCTTCAAGTCTACATGGGCCAACCTGCCGGACATCGAACCGGACGAACCCGACAAGCCGGTCGAGCCTAAGCTGCCCTTCTACGACGTGAACGCCAACGACTGGTTTTTTGACGCGGTGTGCAGCGTCTACTATTCCGACCTGATGAACGGCGTGACGGACACGCTCTTCGACCCTGACGGTACGCTGACAAGGGCGATGTTCTGGACGATGCTGGCGCGTGTGGACGGCGTGGACACCACGGGCGGCGAGACCTGGTATTCTAAGGCTCAGGACTGGGTGATAGCCAAGGGCGTTTCGGACGGCGAGGACCCGACGGGCGCGCTGACGCGCGAGCAGCTTGTGACGATGCTCTGGCGCCTCAACGGCGAGCCGGTGGTGAACTACCTGATAACGGCCCCTGACGCGTCGCAGATAAGCGACTGGGCGCTCGAGGCGATGCGCTGGGCGGCCTCGACGGGCCTCATAGAGGGAGACGAGACCGGCGCGTTGACCCCGACGGCGAACACGACCCGCGCCCAGGCGGCGACCTTCATGGTTCGCTATCTGAAGACGGACATTGCTTAACTCAAAACGGGGGACCCTCAAGGGGGTCCCCCTTGAATTTTCAATAAACAAAAGCTGTATAAAGCCCTGCGGTCATGTCAATAATAGCCTCCGGAGACACCATTTTCTTCAGGAGGTAACGAAATGGAGGATAAGAAGAAGGACTCCGGCCAGAGCCGGCTGGAGAGCTTTTTTGGCGGAAAGGGCTTCTACATAGTCCTTTTCCTGTGCGTCGGCGTTATAGGCGTATCGGCGTGGACGCTTCTGTCGTCCGGGAGAAGTACTGTGCAGAAGAACACCGTTGTGACCGTGACGGCAAAGCCCGTAGCAACGCCCGCACCGACTGCGGCGGAGACGGAGACGATCTGGGAGGTCCCTGAGGACGCGGTGGAGGTCGTTGCCGAGCCCACGCAGCCCGAGGTCCAGGCACAGGAACCTGTCGCTCAGGAGGAGCCTGAGCCTGTCAGCGAGCCTGAGCCGGCGGACGTGGCTCCGAGCTCGTATATCTGGCCGGTGTATGGGCAGATAGAGCGGCCCTACGCGATGACGGAGCTGCTGTACGACAAGACCATGGCGGACTGGCGCACGCACGACGGCGTGGACATTGAGGCGGCGCTGGGTACTCAGGTCCTTGCTGCAGCAGACGGCACGGTGACGGAGGTGTATACGGACGATCTCTACGGCTCGACGGTTGTAATAGAGCACGGCGGCGGGATAGAGACGGTGTATTCCAATCTTGCGGAGCTGCCGACGGTGACGGTGGGGCAGAGCGTGAGCAAGGGCGATACGATAGGTTCGGTCGGCACGACGGCGATAGCGGAGACCGGTCAGGTGTATCATCTGCACTTTGCGATGCGCGCCGACGGGCAGAGCGCGGACCCCACGGAATATTTGCCGCAATTTTGAGAAAAAAGTAGTTGACAATTTCGCAAGCATGAGTTAAAATAACGCTTGCTTGCGAAACGGACGATTAGCTCAGCTGGTATGAGCATCCGCTTGACGTGCGGAGGGTCACAGGTTCGAGTCCTGTATCGTCCACCAGGTTCCCGGCTGCGAAAGCAGCCGGGATTTTTTCTTGCTAACGAAAAGGCTTAATGATAAAATGACTATGTATGGAAATGTGTAATTCTGACGACAAGGAGGATACATATGAAAAAAACAGTGCTTGGCATAGCTTTGGCGCTGCTGGTTGCAGCAACGCTGCTGACAGGCGCGCTCGCGGCTGACGATGTCACCGTCATAAGCAGCCCGGATGAGCTCATAGCCTTCCGCAACAGCGTCAATGATGGCAACGATTATGAGGGCCGCACAGTAGTCCTGGGGGACAACATAGACCTGTCCCTGCAGGACATAAACTGGACGCCTATCGGAACAGGCACGCGCAGCGGCAGCGGCTACACGGGCAACGCCTTCAAGGGTACATTTGACGGGCGCGGTTTTACCATCAGCGGACTGACTATAGACGCGACTGTGTCAGGAGCCAATGTAGACGACGCCTATGGCCTCTTCGGCGTCATAGACGGCGCGACGGTGACTAACCTGACGCTGGCGAACGTACACATAACCGTCAACGGAGGCGAGTGCGTAGGCGGCGTGGTGGGCCTCATGGTGAACGGCTCCACCGTCAGCAACATCGAGATGGACGTCGGCAGCGGCATAACCGCCGTGCGCGGCCTGGGCGGCATCGTGGGCCGCATGACCATCAGCGGCACCATCGAAAACTGCGTCAACGAGGCAAGCATAAACGGCAGCGGTGCGAATGTCGGCGGCATCGTCGGCGCGGCGTATTACACGGCTGTCGGCTCCGAGATGTACATCACGAACTGCAAGAACTACGGTGCTGTTACCTGCACGGCGGGCGTTGCGGGCGGCATCGCTGGCCTTTCCGCCGCAAACGCGAGCGGCTGCGAGAACCATGCCGTCATCACCGGCAACGGCACGGATGTGGCCGGTATCGTGGCCGAGCAGCAGAACGCCGGCAGCGTCACGAACTGCGTGAACTATGCCGACATCACGAACAACAGCGGCGCCTATGGCACGGGCGGCATAGTCGGCTGGGTGCGGTATAACGGCGGCACTACGAACTATCCGAGATATGGGGTCGTCGAGATCTGCGGCAACGTCAACTATGGCATAATCAGCGGCGGCAACGACGGCGGCGGCATAGTCGGCACGGTCTACAACGCCGCAGTAGTCACCGGCAACGAGAACTATGCCGATAGTATCTCCGGCAAGACCTTCGCCGGCGGCATCGTGGGCAATCTCCAGTTCACTGAAACGCCGCTTGGCGACATTCCTGCAAAAGACGTTTCTATCAGCAACAACATATCCACCACTTCGTTGGAGAACATTGACGCCAACTGCAAAGGCCAGTACGCATATGACAACACGAGCGGAACAGAACCCGGCGTTGTAGTTACTGAAAACAGCACGGCCTGGGCGGCGCAGATCGGCGCGAAGAAGTACGCCACGCTCGCGGGCGCCATGGACGCCGCGGTCGAGGCCGGCGGCGCGACGATAGAGCTGCTGGGCGACATCACGGTCACGGAGACCGTGGTGCTCGACAGCGCTGACGCAAATATAACGCTAGACCTCTGCGACCACAAAATCACCGGCGAGAACTGCCGCGTCCTCTGGATCAAGAGCGGCAGCATGGCTATTGTGTCCACCGGCGGACTTGGAGGCGTGATTACGACTGTGGCCGCTGAGACAGACCCCATAAACCCTGCCAGCTCCGTCATCCGCGTCGGCAGCGACGATGGAGAGGGGACGGAGGCGGCCCTGACCGTCGGCACCTACGGAGCCTGGCTTGATGTGTCCATCATTGCGCCTGCCACTTACGGCATCTCCGTGTTCGGAGAAAAGACTTACGAGACCCTCACAGTCTACGGCGATGTTTCTGCCACTGGTCCGAAGGCGGCCATAGCCGGAAGCGGCAATGACGTCAATACGCCTACGAACATCACCATCGACGGCGGCAGCGGCAGCGCCAGTGCCAGCGCTGAAAATTATTACGCAATCTACCACCCGCAGGAAGGCAAGCTCACGGTCAGAAATTGCAACATTGAAGGCCGCGGCGGCATCCAGATGTGCGCCGGCGAACTCGTTATCGAGGCGGGGGCAAACATTTATGCCCAGGACATTGGAACTCACGGCACAATAGACGGCTCCGACGGCGCGATAATCGACGGTGCGGCCGTGTCCCTCGTAAAGCGCAGCGGCTATGGCGACGGCAACGGCCCGACGAGCGTCAGCATTGAGGGCGGCTCGTTCCACTCCCAAGACGGCACGCCCATCAAGGTCTACTCCTGGAACGGCGCGGAGCAGCCCTGGGCGGAGGCCCCGACGGGCTTCATCAGCGGCGGAAAGTTCAGCAACGCCGTCGAACCCGCCTGGCTCGCACCGGGGCTGGTGTACCAGCTCTGCGTGACCGACCCGTGGGACGAGGACAGCGAAAGAGAATACAGCTACTACAGCTCGCTCGAGGCTGCCCTCGAGAATGTTAAAGAGGATTGGGTCATCACGCAAGTCGGCTCGACCGGGTCCGTCTACACCGTCAAGATTGACCGGGCGGATGGCAGCGAGCCCGTCAGCTATAAGCTGGGGACGGGCATAGAGCTGACCCTGCCCACGCTGAACAAGCCGGGTTACATCTTCATGGGCTGGAAGTGCTCCGACGGCCACACGTATCAGGCGAACGAGACCGTCACTGTCGAGAAGGACATGACCTTCACCGCCGTCTGGTCGAACCTGCCCGACATCGAGCCGGGCGAGCCAGATGAGCCGGACGTCCCCGACTTCCCGTTCACCGACGTCTCCGTCAACGCCTGGTATTACGAGGCTGTGAAGTACGTCTACGAGAACGGCATCATGAACGGCGTGGACCGCTACAGCTTCCAGCCGAACGGCACGCTGACCCGCGCGATGATCTGGACGATGCTCGCC
>SFKX01000031.1 GCA_004553625.1 Clostridiales bacterium
AGCAGCTTATCACGATGCTCTGGCGCTATGCCGGCTCTCCCACCTACACCGCCGACCTGAGCGGCTATGTTGACACCGCGGATATAAGCAGCTGGGCCGAGCAGGCCATGTGCTGGGCGGTAGCCACCGGCGTCATCGAGGGCGACGAGAACAGCGCCCTGACCCCGAAGGCCGACACCACCCGCGCCCAGGCCGCCGCGATGTTCATGAGATTCATCGAGCTGTAAAAAGACAATAAGCACAAAAGAACCGGGAGGGGCGACCCTCCCGGTTCTTTCATGCCCTGTTCAGTTGAGTATAATGACCGGCCCGCCGGCGGTGCTCAGCATCCCAGCGTGTATCTCAATGGAACTGCCGTCGAATTGGTTTACATAAGTCCCATTAGGCCAGTCCACGGGGATGAGCGCGGGCCGGGCGCGGGTGCAGAAAACACCGAGGGCGCGGCGCTTGCCCAGGGCGTAGGAGCCGCGGATGACTCCGCCTGGCAGGGCGGAGAGTGAGTACGCGCCTAGGGAGAAGAGCGGGTCCTTCTTGAGCTGCGAAAGCCGCGCGAAGAGCCCGGAATAGTCGCGGCCCGTGTCCCAGACAACGCTGTCGCGGTCGAAGAGGCTGGGCAGGTGCGCCGCGCCGCACTCCTGGCCGCCATATATCAGAGTAAGGCCCTTCTGGAAGAACATGAAGGCCGTCCAGTTGAGCAGCATGGACTCGTCTGGCAGCAGGAAAGCCGCGCGGGTGTTGTCGTGGTTTTCGAGGTAGCGCAGCTTCACGTAGTTGTCGGGATAGATGTATTCCTGCGCCGCAACGCGCGCAATGTAGTCTGCGAGGGGCAGCTCACCCTTGAGGCAGGCCCGGAACGCGCCGAAGATGTCGTAGTCATAGCAGACATCGAAGGCTTGGTACATCTCGGAGTCCGAGTGTCCGACGAGCCCGCGCTCACGCATGGAGATGATGAACTCCGGCTCGACGGACTCTGCCAGCCAGAAACAGCCGGGCCGCACTTCCTCTACCTCGCGCCGAGCCCGCAGCCAGAAGGCGAGAGGCACCAGAGGGGCCACGTCGCAGCGGAAACCGTCCACGATCTGCGCCCACATTTTGAGCGTCTCTATCTGGTAGTCCCAGAGGCCGGGGTTTGAGTAGTCGAGGTCTATTATGTCCGTCCAGTCCCCGACGCGGTTGCCGAAGCTTCCGTCGGGCTTGTGGTAAAACCACTCCGGGTGCTCCGAGGCGAGGACGGAGTCGGGCGAGGTGTGGTTATACACGACGTCGATGATGCAGCGCATCCCGCGCGCGTGTATCTCGTCCACGAGGTACCTGAAATCCTCGAGTGTGCCGTACTCGGGGTTCACGGCGCGATAGTCGCGGATGGCGTAGGGGCTGCCGAGCGAGCCCTTGCGGGCCTTCTCGCCAAGCGGGTGAATGGGCATGAGCCAGACGATGTCCACGCCCAGGGCCTTTATGCGGTCAAGGTCGGATACGAGGGCGCGGAAGGTACCCTCCTTCGTGTGGTTGCGGACGAAAACGGAATACATGACGAGGTTCCGGTAGTTCTTCTGTGTATCAAGCGCCATAACGACACCCCTTTCGGCTGTATGATAACTCAGCAGAGCCCGGGTTTCAAGGGGCATTCACGGCGTGAGGTTCAAATCGCAGCTCCCTCCGCTTCAAGGTGTTCGCGCAGGGAGCGGCGGATCCTCAGCATTAGCTGGGCCAGCTGTGCGGGCTTTGCGCCCTCCTGCGCCGCGATCTCGCCCAGCGCGTCGCCGTACCAGTAGCGCCGGATGAAAAGCCGCCGTTCGCGCTCGGGCAGCGTGCCGAGCCAGGCCTCGATCTGCCGGGTCAGCTCCATGGAGTCAAGGGTCTGCTCCACCGTCACGGGCGAGGGTACGCAGTCGTCCAGCTCCGAGAGCAGCGCGTCCATGCCCGCATAGCGCTTTTGCGCCCGGTTTTGCCGGTAGCGGCTTATTGAGAGGTTCCGCGTGATGCGGCCCAGAAAGGCGCGCAGGCTCGCGGGCAGCTCCGGCGGCATCCGCGTCCAGGCGGCCATGTAGGTGTCGTTCACGCACTCGTCGGCGTCCTCGCGGATGCCGAGCAGGTTAAGGGCCACGCGCAGGCAGAAAGCGCCGTATTTCTTAGCCGTTTCCGCAATGGCGCTCTCGCTCCTGGCGTGGTAAAGGGCTACGATCTTGCTGTCTTCCATGCCGCACCTCCTTTCAGCCCGGCTGGTTCACTACGCCCGCAAAGAGCGGCAGGCCGTCCTGCGAGCTTATTGCAAAGAGGAAGGGCCGGTCGAGGGTGAAGTATATCTCCCGCTCCGGCGGCATCGGCGCTGTATCGCCGGGTTCCAGCACCGTGAAAGCGGCGGCCTCCACGCCCTCCTCGTCTATCTTCACCCGCGCCGCGTGCGTCGCCGTGGTGACGCATATCTCGTCAGCGTCCGTCGTCATCGGCGTGAAGTCTGAGACTTCGGGGTCGAACACGTCCGTGATGCCCAGCTCCTTGAGCCCGCCTATGAGGTCGAGCTGGGCGGAGATGTCGAACTTCGGCACAGAGAAATAGACCTTGACATACTCGTTCGCCTGACCTTCCGGGCCTGAGACCATGAGCCGCGCGACTTCCTCATTTTCCAGCAGCGAGTCCACGGATACACCCTCGTCGGGCAGGATGAACCACATGCCGTTCCCGTACCGGAGCGGCAGGCGCACCGCGCCCCAGCCCTCGCCGCTGTAATAGTCCATGAACCGCCCGGTATACATGTACTCGGCATCCACGTCGCCCGAGGGGGCATGAAAGACGTCCGTGTAATTTAGTTCCTCGTTGAACTCGTCCGTCCACTGGGCGCTGTAATATATGGTCGTCGCCAGCAGCAGGACGGTGAGCGGGTCCGTCTCTATCGCAGCGGCCTGCTCCTCGAGCAGCCCGCGCGTCTGCTCGTTCAGCCAGCTCTGGATGGCCCGGTTTATCTCCCCACTGCCCATCTCGCCCCGGTAGGACGAGGCGTAATAGGTGTTCGCGAGCGTGTCCATCGTGCTCTGCACATAGCCCAGATCGTCCCGCAGCCAGATAGAGCTTGCGAGGACGCACTGTATCTCCTCCACGTCCATGCTGCACGCGCGCCATATGGCCTGTGCCTGTTCTCGGACGGCCTCGATGTTCTGCGCGCCGATGAGGTCAAGGAGCTGTGCGCGGCTCTCGCCGTCCGTCAGCTCTGCGAGCATGGCGAGGGCCATGTAGATGTTCACCGGCGAGAGCACGGCGTTTTCTTCGCCCGCGCCGGAGAGAAACTGCGCCGTCAGGGCCTCGAAGCAGCCGCCCGGCGTCGTGATGTCGTCCGGCAGGCGCACGTAGTCGTCATACTTCGCCTCGGCTATGGCCAGCGCGGAGGCCCCGTCTCCGGGCCGGAACAGCGCAACGGCGATGACCACGACCAGCAGCGCCGCCACGGCGCTCATATACCAAGCCCGCCGGAGCCTTCTGCGCTTTGCGCCGGCGTTTTCCACCAGCTCGTCGGATATATTCGTGACCGCCTCATATATCTTTTCACTGTTCTCGCTCATTGCAGCCACCTCCTCACTTAATATGTCGCAAAACGGAGACGGATGTTGCGGAAGATATGGGAAACTGATACAATGTTCCGGGAGGGATTATGATGGAATATTGCCTCAACAATGAAAAGCTCTGCGTCCGCGTGGCCGCCGAGGGCGCGCAGCTGCAATCCATACGCGGCGCGGACGGCACGGAATACCTCTGGCAAGGCGACGAACGCTTTTGGCGCGGACGTGCGACCAACCTTTTCCCCTACGTCGGCCGCCTCACCGATGATAAATACACCTGGCGCGGCGCGGAGTACGCCATGACCCGCCACGGCTTTGCTCGCACAAGCGTCTTTGAGGCGGAGAAGGTCTCAGATGCGCGCCTTGTGCTCACGCTCACAGCGAGCGAGGCGACGCGGGCGGTCTACCCCTTTGAATTCAAGCTGAGCCTTGTATATGAGCTGGACGGCGACGCACTGCACGTGACCTACAGGGTCGAGAACAGGGGAGAGGGGCCCATGGCCTTTGGCCTCGGCGGGCATCCCGGTTTCAACGTACCCCTCGCGCCGGGCCTCGCCTTCGAGGACTACAGGCTCGAGTTCTCAGAGTCCTGCGAGCCGAAGCAGGTACTGCTCTCGCCCAAGTATTTCATTTCCGGCGAGGAGGTACCCTATGCGCTCGAAAATAACGCCATAAAACTGCGTCACGGCCTCTTCGACCACGACGCCGTCATACTGAAGGGCGCGGCCAGAACCGTGACGCTCAAAACTGATAAGGATACGCACGCGGTTGAGGTCTCGTACCCGGACATGGACTACGTTGCCTTCTGGCACACGCCGAAGACGGAGGCTCCCTTCGTCTGCGTCGAGCCCTGGATGAGCCTGCCGGCGCGGCAGGACGTGGTAGAGGACCTTGAGACCCAGCCGGGCATCCGCCGCCTCGCGCCGGGCGAAGTCTACGAAAACCGCCTCATCATCCGCGTCATGTGAGCGGCTCGAGCCTTACGCGAAGGGTCAGCGTCCGGGGCGTCGGCATCTTGTCGAACTGTATGACGTAGACGCTGCGCTTCGTATCCACCTCAAGCACCGTACCCGCGCCGAAGGCGGCGTGGTGTACGCGTGCGCCGGGCGAAAACAGGGCTTCCGGCTCCTGCGCCGCGCCCGAGAGCCGGCGTTCGTTTGAAGCTATATAGTCCCTTGCCTCGGCGACGAGGCTGTCGCGGGGCCTGCCGTCACAGACGAGCAGGTCCTTTTCAATTTCCAGCAGGAAGCGCGAGGGGTAGCGCGGCGCGCCGTTGTGCGCGCGGCCCTCGCAGTCGGAGAGAGTGAGAGACTTCTGCGCCCGCGTGAGCGCGACGAAGGCCAGCCGCCGCTCCTCCTCCATGCCCTCGGGCGAGTCGGTCTTCTGCGAGGGCAGGATGCCCTCGTTCAGGCAGCAGAGAAAGACGTGCGGGAACTCGAGGCCCTTGGCCGCGTGGACAGTCATGAGCTTCACGGCGTCCTTTCCCGTGTCCGCGTCGCTGTTCGTGAAGAGCGCGACGTGCGCGAGGTAGTGCGTGAGCGTACACTCCTCGCCGCCGGTCTCCTCGTAGTCGCGCACGGACTGCTTGAGCTCCGCGAGGTTGTCCAGCCGCTCCTGGCTGCCCTCGGTGCGCAGGTATTCCTCGTAGCCGCTGCGGTTCAGGATCTCCGAGAGCAGCTCCGCTATGCTCCGGTCCTCACATCCTGCGGAGAGCTCCTCGACGAGCGAGATGAGCCGCCGGGCCTTCGTACCCTTAAAGAGCTCGTCGTCCAGGCAGCGGCAGAGCGCGTCGTAGAGTGTACAGGAGTTTTTGACGGCATATTCGCGCAGAAATTCCATCCTGCGCCGGCCCAGGTTGCGCCTCGGTACGTTCGCCACGCGCAGGAAGGACAGGTCGTCCCGGTAGGCGAGAAGGCGCAGGTAACTGAGCGCGTCCTTCACCTCGGCCCGGGCGAAGAACTGCACGCCGCTGTAGATGACATAGGGCAGCTTGAGGCGCAGAAAGACCTCCTCGATGCTCCGCGTGACGTAGTGCGCGCGGTAGAGGATCGCGATGTCCCTGTAGGGTATGCCGCTTTCATGCAGTTCCGCGATACGCCCGGCGATGGCGGCGGCTTCGGCCTCCGGGCTCTCGCAGTGCAGCCAGGTCACGGGCGCGCCGGAGGGCAGGGTGGGGGCGAGCTCCTTCCTCATGCGGTTGCGGTTCTTGTCGATGAGGCAGTTGGCCGTGGCCAGTATCTCCGGCGTGGAGCGGTAGTTGCGCATCATCATGATGGTCCTTGTCCCGGGAAATTCCTTATCGAAGTCCAGCAGGAATTTCACGCTCGCCCCGCGCCAGGTGTAGATGGTCTGGTCGGGGTCGCCGACGATGAAGAGGTTTTTGTGGTAGCCGCAGAGCGCGCGCATGAGCCGGTACTGCGGTTTGTCTATGTCCTGGAACTCGTCCACCATGATGTATTGCAGACGCTCCTGCCACTTGCGGCGTATCTCGTGGTTTTGCTCGAAGATGTAGAGCGTGAAGAAGATGAGGTCGTTGTAGTCGAGGCCAAAGCACTTCTTCTCCTCGTAGAGATAGCCATAGAAGATGATGTCGCGCGTCGAGACGGCGTCCATGTACTTTTTTCGCAGGGTATCGAGGTCCATGTCTATCATGTCGAGATAGTATTCCGGGTCATCGATGCCCTTGCGTATCTCTATCATGTCCCGGGCGTCGGAGTAGGTCATATCCCGCAGCGTGAGGCCGCGCTCCTCGTAGATACGCGCGAGCATGGCGTCAATGTCGGAGTTGTCGAGCACGAGGAAGCTCTTGGGGTAGGAAACAGCGTGGCTGTCCTCCTGCAGGACGGTGACGCAGAAGCTGTGGAAGGTGCAGATGTGGCCGGTGTCACTGTCGCCGGTGAGGGCGCGTATGCGCTGGCGCATCTCGCCCGCGGACTTGTTCGTGAAGGTGACGCAGAGGATGCTGCCAGGCGTAACGCCCAGCTCGCAGACAAGATAGGCAAAGCGCCGCGCGAGCGCCCGAGTCTTGCCCGAGCCCGCGCCCGCTATCACCCGCACATAGCCCTCCGTGGCCGTCACGGCCTCGAGCTGTTCCGGGTTCAGGCCCTTTAAGATGTCATCCATCGCGCACCTCCGAATATCCGCAAAGGGCCGCCCGGAAGGCGGCCCTTTTGAGTCGGTAAAATTTATTTTGCCAGTTTGGCGTTGCACTTGGCCGTGAACTTTTCCATGTCCACGATGAAACGCTCGTGCCTGCCCTGGCCGATGGGGCCGGTCTCATCATAGGCCTTTACGTTGAAAACCAGCCTGCGGCGGTCTATCTCCACAAGCTCACTCTCGGCCCAGGCCTGCATACCGATGGGCGTTGCCGCGTCATGGGAGACGTCGAGGCGGGTACCGACGGTGTCCGTGCCGGGCTCGAGGTAAGGGCGCACGGATTTGAGCGCGGCCTCCTCCATGAGAGCGATCATTATGGGGGTGGCAAGCACGTCCAGCCCGCCGCTGCCTACGGACTTGGCAGTTATCTTGTCCGTGACTACGCAGGAGGCTTTCCCCTTTATTCCGAGTTCCAGTGCCATTACTTATCCTCCGTTTATGTAGATTTATTGAGCGCAGGTCAGTTGAGCAGCGCGGCGGCGGCGGAGCCGAGCATGGTCGCATTTCCTGTGGACCAGATAACGGCATAGCGGCCCAGACCGTCTCTTATGAAGCTGTCCATGAAGCCGTCTAGCGCCTCGCGGAAGGCGCGGCTGCGGCGTATGACGGAGCCGTCGGCGCAGATACATGCCGGGTGCTCCGGGTCGGAGCCGCGGTCGGTCAGCACCAGGATAGCCGCGAGGTTCGAGCAGACGCAGCGCGCAGAGCGCACAAACACGGCGTTGCAGAGTTGCGACGCTGTCTCGGCGTCCTCGCCCTCGAACATGTTTCCGCCGCCACAGGCCATGGCGTCCGCCTCGGCGGAGGAGAGCGCGGTGAGAGCAGCGATCTTTGCCGCCACTGTCTCTGTGAACAGCCCATCTTTTGCCGCGCCGCGCAGCGTCAGCAGGCAAAGCTCGCCCAGATATGCGCCGGAGGTCATCTTCTCGTGTCTGTAGACGCCGGGATCGCGTGTGGCGTTGTCGAGCTCCACGTCGTAGTCGCCGCGTGGCAGGCCGAGGAAGGCGCCAGACTCGAGATTTATGAGCATGTTGCCGGAAAAGGCACCGTGCGGCTTTTTGATTGCTGCGTCGGGCAGGACACAGCAGGTGTTTGTACCCGTGCCGGAGATGAGTCCCACGAGCCCGTCGCAGCCCTTTTCAGAGGCATAGGCCGCGCCGGAGAGCAGAACGGCGGGAGTGTCGTTCAGGAGGACGAAACTCTTGCCGCTTATCCCGCGCTTTTCAAGTTCCGCGGCGAGGTCTGCACAGATGAGACGGCCCTCAAAGCCGCTAAGCTGCACCTGCTTTGTCAGACTCAACACGCGGCCGTCGCGCTCCGGCGTCTCCTCTGTGGGGTAGGAGAAGCAGAATCCGACCTTGTCCGTCCGGTCAAGCAGCGGCGCGAGCCTGTCCGCGACAAAGGCAATGAAGTCCTCCCAGGCCACGGCCCCGTCCGTGCCGGGCATGGAGCAGACATTGAGCGAGTCTATGTTCGCGCCCTCGTCCGTGAAGCTCACTAGCGCCGTGCGAAAGTTCGTGCCGCCCGCGTCGATGACAGCTGCGGGCTTACCTAGCGGCAGGACTCCGTCCGCCGTGAGGTAGGTAGGGATCATTTTGATCGAGCTTTCACGCCCACGCAGACCCAGCTCCATCTCACCCAGAAATGCGGCGGTAGTCTCGCTCAGGTCGATGCGCTCAGGCTCCATGCCGTGACTTGTAAGGAAAACGCGGACCTTTTCTGAATACAGCATAATATGTAACACCCCGGCACTGCGCCGGCACGTAAACCGCACCGGCGCTGTTAGTTATTCATTGACGTTTTGCCCCGGCTCAGTCCTGAGGGGCGGGTTCCTTTACGGCCTCGACTATGCCCTCCGCGAGGCCGGCAAGACTCTGGATCTCGGAGGGAATGATGATCTTTGTGGCTCTGCCGTTTGCCGCGGCGGTGAAGGCCTCGAGCGCCTTGATCTTGATGACCGGGTCCGTCGGAGCGGACTCGTTTATGAGCTTGATGCCTTCGGCGGTGGCGCGCTGGACGGTCAGGATAGCCTCGGCCTCGCCCTGGGCCTCGAGTATCTGGGCCTGCTTCTTCGCGTCGGCGCGGAGGATGGCCGCCTCCTTCTCGCCCTCGGCGGTGAGGATGGCGGACTTCTTCTCGCCCTCGGCGCGGAGGATGGCCTCACGGCGCTCGCGCTCGGCCTTCATCTGTTTTTCCATCGCGTTCTGGATCTCACGCGGCGGCAGGATGTTCTTCAGCTCCACGCGGTTTACCTTGATTCCCCAGGGGTCGGTCGCCTCGTCCAGGATGGCGCGCATCTTGGTGTTGATGACGTCGCGGCTGGTGAGGCACTGGTCAAGCTCCAGGTCGCCGATGATGTTACGCAGGGTGGTGGCGGAAAGGTTTTCGATGGCGACGATGGGACGCTCGATGCCGTAGGTATAGAGCTTCGGGTCGGTTATCTGGAAGTAAACGACCGTGTCTATCTGCATCGTGACGTTGTCCTCGGTGATGACGGGCTGCGGCGGGAAGTCCGCGACCTGCTCCTTGAGGGACACGACTTTAGCAACCCTTTCGATGAAGGGGAGCTTGAAGTGCAGGCCAACGTTCCAGGTGGTCTTGTAAGCGCCGAGCCTTTCGATGACGTAGGCCTTGGCCTGCTGCACGACCCTGATGCAGCGGACAAGTATGACGATGATTATGAGCGCGACCAGACCAATGACGATATACGGCAGGTATTCCATAGCGATTCCTCCTCTTTAAACCCCAAATATCGTTATGCGGTTATGCCTTTTCCTCAGGCGAGACTATGAGCTTGACTCCCTCGATGCGCAGGACAGTGACGATCTTGCCGACCTCGACGGGAGAGCCGTTATCAGAACGCGCGGTCCAGACCTTACCGCCAACGGCAACGGCGCCGGCGCCCTCGACATTATCGATGGCCTCTGTGACGAGCGCCTCCTTGCCGATGACCATATCGGCGTTTGTGGGCTGGCTTTTGGAGTTGACGTATTTCTTCACGAGCGGGCGGGTAAAGTAAAGCGTGACGACGGAAATTACGAAAAACCAGACGATCTGCAGCCACAGCGGAGCGCCGAAAAGCGCTGCGATCAATCCCGCGAGAGCGCCTATCGCAAACCATATACAGGTCAGGCCTGCCGTAGCACCCTCTATGATGAGAAAGACCAGCATGACCGCTGCCCAAACGATGCTCATGTTGCTTAAAATCAGTTCCGGCACAGGCGAAAACCTCCTTTCAGAGACGGGTACCTCACACAGCTCATTCTATCCTAAATCGCAGCTTCTGACAATAGCGATTTGCAATTATGAATTTTTCATCAAAAAAGCTGAAAGCCTCTTTACTTTTACGCATTAGGGTTATAAAATATGAAAGAGTTCTGAGAGTGTGAGGTGCACTATGAACAAACAAAACAAAAAGCCCAGAAGCGACGAGATGTATAAGGCCATACTGACGCTTAAGACGGTGGACGAGTGCAAAAGGTTCTTCGATGACCTGTGCACGGTGACGGAGCTTCAGGCCATGGAGCAGCGATATCAGGTGGCCGTGTACCTGAGCCAGGGGATGATATATAACGACATCCTGGAGCGCACGGGCGCATCCAGCGCTACGATCTCGAGGGTCAACCGCAGCCTGCAATACGGGCAGGACGGCTACGCCATCGCTTTCGAGCGCCTGAAGGCAGAGGAGAGCGAATGAGCGCCTACGCCGCCCTCGCAGAGTATTACGACGAGCTGACGGGCGACGTGCCGTATAATGACTTCGCGGATTATTATGAACGTCTGTTCCGCGAGTATTCAGTAGAGGTCGGGCTCGTGCTCGACCTTTGCTGCGGCACCGGCAGCCTGACCTGCGAGATGGCCGCGCGCGGCTATGAGCTGATAGCGGCGGACGCCTCGGCGGATATGCTGATGCGCGCGAGAGACAAGGCGTATTCGTCCGCGCTGGCAAAAATGCCGCTCTTTATAAACCAGAGCGCACAGGAGCTGGACCTCTACGGCACGGTGGATGCGGCGTATTCGTCGCTTGACAGCCTGAGCTACGTTCCGTTTGGGGACCTGCCGGAGGTGTTTCACCGTCTGAGGCTGTTCATAAGGCCGGGCGGTCTTTTGGTGTTCGACCTGCGGACGCCGGAGTTCCTGCGCGGGATGGACGGCAGCGTGTCGGTGGACGAGTGCGAGGGGCTGTTCTGCGTTTGGCGTGGAAGGTTTGAGGAGGGCGCGCTGTACTACGGCATGGACATCTTCGCAAGGGCGGGGAAGTGCTGGAACAGATATGCCGAGGAGCACGTCGAATATCCGCACGAGCCGGAGCGGGTAAAAGAGCTGCTGGAGAACGCCGGCTTCACGGACGTGCGTGTCCGGACGGACGGCCCCATGGGCGGGGCGGACAGAGTATTCTTTACAGCGATAAGAGGTAACTGAGATGGACGAGATAGTAAGAGCCGTTACGAAGGACGGTTTTGTGAAGATATCGGCTGTGACGGCGCGGGGCGTGGTCGAGCGCGCGAGGGAGATACATGGCCTGAGCCCTACGGCCTCGGCAGCGCTGGGCAGGACGCTGTGCGGTGCATCCATGCTGGGAGAGCTGATGAAGGAGGATGACGCCTCACTCACCATCCGCGTGAACGGCGGCGGACCGGTGGGCAGCGTCATAGCCGTGTCGGATAACGGAGGCAACGTGCGCGGGTACGTCACGGAGCCGAAGGCGGACCTGCCTCTAAGGGGCGACGGGAAGCTCAATGTCGGCGGCCTGGTGGGTACGAACGGTATGCTGACCGTGAGCCGAGACATCGGGCTCAAGGAGCCGTATGTGGGCTCCACGGAGCTTGTGACGGGTGAGATAGCGGAGGACCTGGCGCAGTACATGGTGGAGAGTGAGCAGATACCCTCTGCGGTAGGACTGGGCGTGCTTGTGGATACGGACAGGACCATAAAGACCGCGGGCGGTTTCATCGTGCAGCTGATGCCGGGCGCGCCGGAGGAGCTCATCACGAAGCTGGAGGAGAATATCTTTGTGATGGACCAGCTGACGACGGTGCTGGCGGAGGACGGAGTGGACGAGGCAGTGCGCCAAGTGCTCAAGGGCCTGGACTACGAGACTGTGATGCGCGTACCGGTGGAGTACCGCTGCAATTGCAGCCGTGAGCGCGTGGAGCAGGCACTGGAGAGCTGCGGCCGTGAAGAGCTGCTGGACATGGCGGCGACGGGTGAGGAGACGGAAGTGAGCTGTCAATTTTGCGACAAAATTTATCGCTTTAGTTCGTCGGAATTGCGCGAATTGGCAAAGTAAAAAAATTTCGAAAAAGATATTGACAATAGAGGGGGTGTTTAGTATAATGACAAAGCCGCTTATCCGGGAGCATAGCTCAGCCGGTTAGAGCACTTGCCTTACAAGCAAGGGGTCACTGGTTCGAGTCCAGTTGTTCCCACCAGTAATCCTTTTTAGCGGCGGAAAAGGAATATGCCTCGGTAGCTCAGTTGGTAGAGCAACGGACTGAAAATCCGTGTGTCGCCAGTTCGACTCTGGCCTGAGGCACCATTTGCGGGCATAGCTCATCCGGTAGAGCGCCACCTTGCCAAGGTGGAGGTAGCGAGTTCGAGCCTCGTTGCCCGCTCCAGTTCCGGCGAGACTGTAATGGTTTCGCCGGAACCTATAATGAATATCGTGGCGCCATAGCCAAGTGGTAAGGCAGGGGACTGCAAATCCCCGATTCTCCGGTTCAAATCCGGATGGCGCCTCCAAAGACCCGACCTCGAAAGAGGCCGGGTCTTGTCGTTTTATGAATAATAAACGACTAATTTGGTTGCGTGGGGTGGAAGTAAGTGCTATAATAACTTAACATATCCAGCGCGAAGGGGTACCCCTTCGCCTCGGAACGGGCAATGCCCGTTCCGAATAAACCATTAAAAATTGTGTTAATGCTTAGTAGTGAGGAGGGAATAAATGAAAAAGCGGTTTTTGCCCGTTCTTTTGGTGATGTTTATAATTGCGGCGATGATTCCGACCTTTGCCCTGGCAGACAACAGCGAAATGTCGGGAACAGAGTTCTTAGCGCTTGAGAAAAATGGCGTCATTAATATGACGGGAAATGTGTCCCTTACGTCTTCTGCTGTGATCAGCGGCGATCTGATC
>SFKX01000021.1 GCA_004553625.1 Clostridiales bacterium
CAGCTACAAGCCCTACATCATCGCCGCGATGATCTTCCTCGCCAAGAGCAAGGACCCCGCCGCCGCCCTCAAGGCCCTCGAGGACCGCGCCCAGAAGCGTAAGTTCTGCTGACAGCGACAGGACGAGCTTATAGATAAACCAAAATGCCCCTGCCCTCCGTCACGGAGGGCAGGGAGCCCCGCTGAATCGGAGGAGCAATCAATGGACGAAAAGAAACTCAGCGGCCGTGAGCTGCTGTTCACCACTCACGGCATACCTCCCATGGGCGCTTCGCTGTCCCTGGCCTTCCAGCACCTCGTGGCCATGATAGTCGGCTGCGTCACCCCTGCAATCATAGTTGCCAATGCGGCCGGCCTCGATATGCGCGACCGCGTCATACTCATTCAGGCCTCGCTCGTCGTCTCGGCGATCTCGACCTTTTTGCAGATATTCCCGATAGGGGGCAAAAAAGGCGGATTCCGTTTCGGCTCGGGGCTTCCTGTAATTATAGGCGTCAGCTTTGCGTATGTCCCGAGTATGCAGGCCATAGCCGGAGTCGGCGGACACATCGGTGTTGCGAACATTGCGGGAGCGATGCTGGTCGGCGGTGCTGTTGCGCTCATCGTCGGTCTCTTTCTCAAGAAGATACGCAAGTTCTTCCCGCCGATAATCACCGGCACCGTGGTCTTTACCATAGGCCTGTCGCTCTATCCCACAGCCATCAACTACATGGCCGGCGGCACCTCCAACACCTATGAGCTCATAGTCGAGACCAAGGGCCTCACCGAGGCGCTGGTCTACGGCTCCTGGCAGAACTGGGTGGTCGCGCTGCTGACCCTCGCCATGGTCGTGTTCCTGAGCAACTACACCAAGGGCATCACAAAGCTCGCGGCGACGCTCTTCGGCATGATCTTCGGCTACATAGTCGCCCTCTGCTTCGGCATGGTGGACTTTTCCGGGCTTTCCAGCTCCGGCTGGTTCGAGGCCCCGCACCTCGTCCCCTTCGGCATGAACTTTGACGTCGCGGCCTGTATAGCTCTCGGTCTGCTCTTCGCCGTTAACTCCGTGCAGGCGATAGGCGACTTCACCTCCACGACCGTCGGCGGCATGGACAGGGAGCCGACGGACAATGAGCTCCAGGGCGGCATCCTCTGCTACGGCGTTACAAACATGCTCGGCAGCTTCTTCGGCGGCCTGCCCACCGCGACCTATTCGCAGAACGTGGGCATCGTCTCGACGAACAAGGTCATAAACCGCTTCGTCTTTGCGCTGGCGGCGGGCTTCATGCTGCTGGCCGGCCTCATCCCGAAGTTCTCCGGCCTGCTGACCACGATCCCGCAGTGCGTCCTGGGCGGCGCGACGGTCTCCGTGTTCTCGACCATCGCCATGACCGGCATGAGACTCATCACCTCCAAGGGCCTCAGCCCGCGCACCGTCACCGTCGTCGGCCTCTCCGTGGCCCTCGGCGTCGGCGTCTGGCAGGCGGCGGACTCCATCGGACAGTTCCCCGAGACCTTCACCATGGTCTTTGGCAAGTCCCCGGTCGTCGTCGCCACCATCGTGGCCCTCGTCCTCCACAACATCATCCCCAAGGACAAGGATTCCCTCGCTGACTGAGCGCAATAGAGAAAAAGCCCGTTCCCGGTGAGGGAACGGGCTTTTTGCGTTCAGAGGTAGACGTTCAGGTCGTTTTTGCCGTTTTCGTATGAAAATTCGTATTTCGGGCAGTAGGCGCGGAGCAGCTTGACGGAGAGCTCCTCGCCCTCCTCGAGCGGGTCAAAGCGCTCGCCGGGCCAGACGAAGCGCATACGGAGCTTGCCGCTCTCCTCGGAATACTCGGCGGCGACGCTGATCTCGAATTTTTCGCCGCAGCGCGGGATGATGTTCGTGGCGCAGATCTCCTCGAAGGCGCGGCGGATGTTGTCCTGCTGGCGGCGGGGGAGAAGGCGCTTTTCCGCAAACTGCTGCAGCGCCTCGGTGCAGGCGATGAAGTCGAAGTCCGGGCTCGTTATCGTGAATTGCAGCACCTTGAGCCGCTGGACGAAGGCGCGCGTCCTGTCCCGCTTCGGGCGTTCGAAGATCTCCTCGGGCGCGCCCTCTTCGTAGATGACGCCCTGGTCCATATAGAAAACGCGGGATGATACGTCGCGCGCGAAGCGCATCTCGTGCGTGACTATCATCATAGTCAGGCCCCGCGCGGCCAGGCCGCGGATGACGGCCAGGACCTCGCCCACCATGGTGGGGTCCAGGGCGCTGGTGGGCTCGTCGAAGAGGACAATCTCCGGCTCCATTGCCAGGGCGCGGGCTATGGCCACGCGCTGCTGCTGGCCGCCGGAGAGCTCGTCCGGGTAGCTGAGCGCCTTTTCGGCCATGCCGACGCTCTTGAGCAGGCGCATGCCGTTCTCATATGCGGCCTGCCTCGGCCGCTTGTTGACCAGGACCGGCGCAAGCATGAGGTTTTCTATGACGGTCAGGTGTCCGAAGAGGTTGAACTGCTGGAATACCATGCCCATCCTGCGCCTGATGCCGCAGAGGTCGGCGCGTTTTGCGCATATGTCCTGGCCGAGGACCGTGATCCTGCCCTCCGTCGGCGTTTCGAGCCGGTTGAGGCAGCGCAGGAGCGTGGACTTGCCGGTGCCGGAGGGGCCGATTATGGTTATCACCTCGCCCCTTGATATGGAGGCGTTGACGTCGGTAAGCGGCGTGGCGTTGGGATAGGCTTTCTTGAGGTGTTCGATCCTTATGAGCTCGCCGGGGCCGAGGCCGCTTATCCCGATCTCCGGCGCTTCGGAGATCGGGGCCTCGACAACGCCCTTGGGCAGACGCCTGGGCCGGCGGTGCGGGTCTGTTTTCAGCTCCAGCTTGCCTATGAGCGTGACGACGCTCACGGAGATGAGGAAGTAGATGACGGCTGTTGCGATGAGGGGGAAGAAGGCCTCGAAGGTGCGGCTGCGTATGAGGTCGCCGGCGCGGGTGAGGTCCACGATGGATATGTAGCCGACGATGGAGGTCATTTTTATCATGGAGACGAGCTCGCTCTTGTAGATGGGGAGGACGTGCCGGACGGCCTGGGGCAGGACGACGCGGAAGAAGCCCGCTGCCTTGGTTAGGCCCAGGGCGTGGGCGGCCTCCCACTGGCCGCGGCTTACGGCGCCTATGCCCGCATTCAGCGTCCCCGCCACGGCGACGGAGAACATCACGGAAAAGGAGATGACCGCCACGGCCACGGGCGCCACCTCCGTCGAGGCAAAGACGACGAAGTTCACGATGAGCAGCACGACCATGCTGGGTATGCCGTCCATGAGCTTGCAGAACACCCCCGCAATGGCCGAAAAGCTCCGCTTCCGGCTGCGAAGCACCAGGCAGAGTCCGAAGCCGAGCAGTGTGCCGAAGAGTCCGGTCAGGGCGGAGACTTCCAGCGTCACGCCGAGGCCATTCAGGATCATGAGCCAGCGGCCCTCGCGTATGAAGGTTTTTTCAAAGCCTTCGACGAGTTCATCAAAGAAGCCCGACTCCGAGACCGCGCCGGTGTTGCGGATGACCATGACCGTCTCAACGACCATGTACGGCTCGGAGAAGTCCATAGCCTCGCGGCGCTCGGGCGTCTCGAAGAGGTTGGACATGACGTAATCCACCTTGCCGGAGGCGCAGGCGGGTATGAGTCCGTTCCAGTCATAGACCTCCACGACGAGCTTGGCGTTGCACCAGCAGGCAAAGCGCTGCATGAGCTCAATGTCGTATCCGGTGAGCTGGTTGTCCATATAGAAGGTGAAGGGCTCCATGAGCCCGGTGGTGCCGATCCTGATGGTCAGCTCGGGCTCTTCGGCGGCGGGGATGTCGGGCATGGTGTAGTCGTGCTCGAGCTCCCAGCGGCGGGCCATATCGTCCAGGGTGCCGTCAGCCTGGGCGTCTCTGATAAAGGCATTTATGAGCGAGGCGGCGTCCGGGATGGAGGAGGCGGGACTGATGCCGACGGCGATGCTGCCTCCGACTCCCACGACGCCGTCCGGGTGGAGCATGACCTTGTCGTCCTGGCCCTCGACGGAGCTCTCGAACGAGGCGCGGTTCATGGCAAAGGCAGTGGCCCGGCCGGAGCTGACGGCGAGCAGGCCGTCCGTCGCGCTGTTAACATAGACGTATTGCGCGTCCGGGTATTCGAGCCTGGCGTCTGTCTCCGTAGTGGTGCCGGCCTCGACGGCGATGACGGCGGAGGACAGGTGCAGGTCGGGAGCGCCGCCTTCCTCAGCCGTGTCCGAGCCGGAGCCGCAGCCCGGCAGAGCCGTCAGCAACGCGCAGAGCGCGAGGATGGCGAATAGCTTTTTTCCCCGTCTGTTACAGGCTCTCACTGTACCACCTCTTTCCACAACAATCATATAAGCAGCCGAGGTCCGCGTCAAGGACAAGTTGAGCCTGGGGGGGTTGTGCGGCGGAAATTGTTGTGGTAGAATGGTCGGGCTATGAGAAACGATTTTGAAAGACGCTATATCGCAGCGCGAAGGCGGATAATAGAGGCCGACTTTGCGCAGCTCAATTCGATGCAGAGGGAGGCCGTGCTTGCCACGGAAGGCCCTCTGCTGGTTCTTGCTGGGGCCGGGAGCGGCAAGACCACGGTGCTCATAAACCGCATCGCCAACCTGCTCAAATACGGACGCGCCTCGGATACGGACGAGGTGCCGGAGAGCGCGACGGAGGCGGAGCTTGCGGTGCTTGAGGCCGGGCCTTCTGAGGAGGCGAAGCGCCTCGCCGCATATGAGCCCGTGGAGCCCTGGCGCATCATCGCCATCACCTTCACGAACAAGGCCGCGGACGAGCTGAAGTCCCGCCTGGAGCGCATGCTCGGCGAGCGCGCGAACGACATCTGGGCCAGGACCTTCCACTCCGCCTGCGTGCGCATACTCCGGCGCGACGCGGACAAACTAGGCTACCCGAAGGACTTCACGATCTACGACACCTCAGACAGGCTCTCGGTCATGAAGTCCATCATCCGGGAGATGGACCTGGACGACAAGGTCTATCCGCCGAAGTCCATCCTCGCCCGGCTGGACTCCGCCAGGGACGAGCTGCTCTCGCCGGAGGCCTTCGCTGCGAAGTACGGCAATTCGGCGGACCCGCGCCTGCGGAAGATATCGGATATCTACAAGACCTACGCCGCCAGGCTCTTTGCCGCCGGGGCCATGGACTTCGACGACCTGCTGTATAACACCGTCCGTCTCTTCCAGGAGCACCAGGACGTGCTGGAGCACTATCAGCGCCAGTTCAAATACGTCCTCATCGACGAGTATCAGGATACGAACAACCTGCAGTACATGCTCGCCTCGATGCTGGCGGAGGGCTGGGGGAACATCTGCGTCGTGGGCGACGACGACCAGAGCATCTACAAGTTCCGCGGCGCGACGATCGAGAACATACTGAGCTTTGAAAAGCAATACAAGGGCTGCCGCACCATACGCCTCGAGCAGAACTACCGCAGTACCGGCCACATCCTCTCCGCGGCGAACGCGGTGATAGCGAACAACACGGAGCGCAAGGGCAAGACGCTCTGGACGAATTCCGGCGCGGGCGACAGGCTGACGCTCTACACCGCCCGCAACGAGGACGACGAGGCCCAGTTCGTCGCGGCGAAGATACTCGCGCACCGGGGCGAGGGCGGCAATTTCCGCGACTGCGCCGTGCTCTACCGGATGAACGCGCAGTCGAACAGGCTCGAGTTTGCCTTCAAGAAGAACGGCATACCCTACCGCGTCGTGGGCGGCATGAAGTTCTTCGACCGGGCGGAGATAAAGGACGTCCTGGCCTATCTCTGCGTTCTGCTCTCGCCCTCGGACGACCTGCGCCTGCGCAGGATAATAAACTCGCCCCCGCGCGGCATCGGAGCCAAGACGATAGAGACGGCGGCGGAGCTCGCCGCCCGGGAGGGGCGGAGCCTCTACGAGGTCATCTCCCGCGCGAACGAGTACGAGGAGCTGAAACGCTCCGCGGCGAAGCTCATCGGCTTCACGGATATGCTGGCGGAGCTGCGCGCCCTGAGCCAGACCCTGCCCGCGGACCAGCTCTACGACGCGGTGCTGGACAAGTCCGGCTACGTCCGAGCGCTGCAGGAAAAGGGCGGGGACGAATCCGCCGCCCGGCTCGAGAACGTGAACGAGCTCAAGACGAACATCCTGGGCTATATGAAAGAGACCGGCGACGGCTCCCTAGCCGGCTTCCTGGACGAGGTCGCGCTCTATACGGACATAGACAGCTACGACAAGGACTCGGACAGCGCCGTCATGATGACGATGCACAGCGCAAAGGGGCTGGAGTTCCCGGAGGTGTTCATCGTCGGCATGGAGGAGGGCCTCTTTCCCGGCGCGCGCTGCATAGGCGAGCCGGAGGAGATGGAAGAGGAACGCCGCCTTTGCTACGTTGCGCTCACGCGCGCGCGTGAGCGGCTGTACCTCAGCTGCGCTCGTCAGAGGATGATCTTCGGCCGCACCTCCATGAACCTGCCCTCCCGCTTCACGGAGGAGATACCGGAGGAGGACCTGGAAAAATCCGGCTTCGACCCCGCTCGCCAGGCGGAGCACCGCGAGCAGGGCGAGGGCCAGCGGTATATGGGCTTCGGAAAGCGCCGAGTCGCGCCGCCCGTACAGAGGCAGACGCCGGTCCAGGCGCCCGCGCCAGCCAAGAGCGCTCCGGCCTTCGGCCTGGGCGACAGGATAGTCCACCGCGCCTTCGGCCGGGGCGAGATCACCAAGCTCACCCCCATGGGCGGGGACGCGCTTATCGAGATAACCTTCGACGACGTGGGCGTGAAGCGGCTCATGCTCCGCGCCGCGTCGCAGCACATGAAAAAGGAAACGTGAGATAATCATATGGCAAACACCCAAAACCCGCGGCTGGGCCGCCTGTCGCTCCTGGGCGCGACGCTCATCTGGGGCTCTTCGTTCATAATCCTCAAGTCCACGCTCAACTCGGTCCCCACGCTCTGGGTGCTGGCGTTCCGCTTCACCGGCGCGGCGCTGCTCATGGCGCTCATCGGTTGGAAGGAGCTGCGCAGCTTCAGCTCCGAATACCTCAGAAAGGGCCTCGGCCTCGGCGCGGCGCTCTTTACCGCCTACACGCTCCAGACCTTCGGCCTTGAATACACCACGCCGGGCAAAAACGCCTTCCTCACAGCAACTTACTGCGTCATCGTGCCGTTCATGTGGTGGTTCTTCACCAAGAAGCGGCCGGACAGATACAACATCGCCGCGGCGCTCATCTGCATCTGCGGCATGGCGCTGGTGTCGCTGGACGGCAGCCTGAGCCTCGGCCTGGGCGACGGGCTCACCATCTGCTGCGGCTTCTTCTACGCGCTTCACATCATCCTCACGGCAAAGGCCGTCGAGGGCCGCAGCCCGGTGCTGCTGTCCATGGTCCAGTTTGCCGTGGCCGGTCTCCTGTGCTGGATAGCCGCGCCGTTCGTCTCGGCTTTCCCGCAGAATGTGCCGTCCTCGGCCTGGTGGTCCATCGCCTACCTCTGCTTCATGTGTACGGGCATCTGCTTCCTGCTCCAGACCATCGGCCAGAAGCACACCTCGCCCCAGACCGCGTCCATCATCCTGACGCTCGAATCCGTGTTCGGGACGCTGCTGTCCATCATCTTCTACCATGAACAGCTCAGCCTCAAGACCGCCATGGGCTTTGTCCTCATCTTTGCCGCCGTGCTGATATCCGAGACAAAGCTCAGCTTCCTCAAAGCCCGCGGCGCCGAGTAAGCGAAATTATGTAAACCATCCTCCGCCCGAAAAAGGCGGAGGATATTTTTTGTAAAAATTCGCAAGGTACCTTGACAATGGGGCAAAAGACTGCTATACTCAAATTACAAGGTACCTAATGATATTGAGAATGGAGGCTTAGAGATATGACGGAGCATGAGTTTGAACGCGAGAACGGGGGGCGCTGTCCCGGCTGTCCGAGGCATTGCGAGCTGAGCGCTCCTGGCTGCCTGCGCGGCGAGGCCTATGCAGCAGGCGAACCCCACTCTGACGGCGATTTTCCAAATGAGCCCGAGCATAGTCCCCACCATAGTCTGTATAATGAATTGGAAATTAGGTCAAAGCCCCACCGCGGCCCTGGAACGCACCAGGGACCGGGATGTGGACCCCGCCACGGTCCGAACGAGGGGACTGAGCCCCACCCCGGCCCTGAGCACGGACCGGGGCCAGGACGTGGCCCCCACCCCGGCCCTGGGCCGCACCGCGGGGCGGGACCTGGCCCCCACCGCGGTCCTCACCGTGGGCCGAGACCGGAGCCGCCCGAGCCGGAGCCGGACAGGGACAGCCTGCTCGGCCTGATGCGCCGCTGCGGCCACTATCTGGCGCACCGGGCGGGGGCCGTGAGCAGCCGCGAGCGGATGCTGAGGCTACTGGCGGAGCGCGGCGAGATGCAGCAGAGCGACCTTGTGTATCTGCTGGAGCTGCGCAGCGCCTCCGTCAGCGAGCAGCTGGGCAAGCTGGAGGCCCAGGGCCTGGTGGAGCGCCGCCGCAGCGAGGAGGACAGGCGCGGCGTGACGATCGAACTGACGCAGGCCGGGCGTGAGCTGGCGGAATCCGCCGGGGCGCAGGCGGACATGTTCTCGGCGCTGAGCGGCGAGGAACAGGAACAGCTGAGAGAGCTTTTGCAGCGGCTGCTGTCGTCCTGGGAGAGCGGCGCGGGCCGCGGCTGAGCTTGACTTCGGGCAGGCGCATCGGCTATCATTGGGCCAGATTACAAAAGCGTAGGGGGCGGAGCGCGTGAATACGAACTGGCTGAGGGAATTCGTCGTGCTGGCGGACACATGCAGCTATGCGGAGGCGGCGGCGCGGCTGTTCATGGGCCAGTCGAGCCTGTCCAAGCACATCAAGGCGCTGGAGGAGGAGCTGGGCCTAGGCCTGTTCGAGAGAACGAGCCGGCGGGTACGGTTGAGCCGGGAGGGCGAGCTGCTTCTGCCGAGCGCGCGAGCGCTGGTGGAGGCGGAGTTTGCGCTCGAGGCGCAGGCGAGGCGCTGCCGCGAACTCAGCCGGGGCAAGCTGGACCTGGCGGCTCTGCCGTCCATGCCCAGCTATGGGATAACGGAGCTGATATCCGGCTTCATGGCCAAGCGCCCGGACTGCCTGGTGAACGTGACGGAGTGCCGGACGAGCGAGGCGGAGCGCGCCCTGCGCGAGGGCAGCTGCGAGCTGGCATTCATCCGGCGCGCGGAGGGCGAGCCGGAGCAGCCCGAGCTGGCGGAGACGGAGTTTGTTGAGCGCGACGAGCTGGTGGCCCTCCTGCCTGAGCGGCACAAGCTCGCGGCCCAGCCGGAGCTGCGCCTGGAGCAGCTGGGGGAGGAGAGCTTCGCCTGCCTCGAGGAGGAGAGCCTGGTCCACGGCCTGCTGCTCTCTGCCTGCGAAAGGGCGGGCTTCGCGCCGAAGGTGGCCTTCACCTGCCGCGAGGCCGCGAGCATCAAGCAGCTCGTGGCAAAGGGCCTGTGCATCGCCGTCCTCACCAGGGGCCAGGCAGGCAGCGAGCCCAGCCTGCTCGTCAAAAACATCAGCCCCACGGCGGCTACGCGGATCGTCCTCTGCTGGAAAAAGGACCGGCGGCTCTCGCCGGCAGCCAGAGCGTTCATAGATTATGTAAACAAAGCCTAGGGTGGACTACATATCTACCCTAGGCTTTTTATAGGCGAATATTTAATTATGTAAACTTACATCCTCGAGTATCGCGGAGACGATGCCGTCGGCTGAGGTGCCTCGGGAGACGAGCTTTCTGACCCCGGGCGGCACGGCGGCGGCGGTGACGGGGCCGACGCAGACCGCGGTTCCGGGAGGTTCCGGCTCTGCGGCGAAGAAGTCCGCGGCGCCTCCTGCACTGCCGAGGACGAGGTAGTCGCAGGGCAGGGGGGAGACGGAGGTGCGCGTGTCGTAGACGGCAATGTCCCTGGCGCCGGGCAGGCCGGCGAGGACGGCGGCGCCCCGCGCGGAGCGGAGCAGGAGCAGCGTTTCACCGGGGCGGAGCCTGGGGGCGAGGGCGGCTGCGAGGGCGGCGCTGCTGTGCGCGTCCGGGACGAGGTCTGCGCGGAGGCCGCGCCGGGCCAGCGCCCCGGCTGTGGCGGGGCCGATGGCGGCAATGCGCCAGCCGCCGAGCCTGCGCAGGTCGAGGCCGCGCTCAAACAGGCGGTCGAGCGCGAGCTCGACGCCGTTGGGCGAGGTAAAGGCCAGCCAGCCGCCCCGGCCGTGCAGTTCGTCGGGCGAGAGCTCGAAGTCCAGGGGCAGGAGCCTGGTCCGCGCGGCGGACCGGAGCTCCGCGCCCAGAGGGGCGAGCCGTGCGCGCAGGCGCTCCTGGAAACTCTCCGTCCCCGTGAGCGCGACCCTGACGCCGGAAAGAGGACCCGCGCCGGGAGAGCGCAGCTCCAGCGCCGCAGCGGGACCCACGACGATGACCGCCGGGGCCTCCACCCCGGCCTCGCGCGTCCGGGCGGCGATGTCCAGGATAGGGGCGCGCACGCAGGCGGGCTTTTTTGCGTTGCCGCCGGAGACGACGGCGGCGGGCGTCGCCGGGTCCATCCCGGCCCCGATGAGGGCCGCCGCCAGCTGTTCCAGCCTGCCGAGGCCCATGAGGAACACCAGCGTACCGCCCAGCTTTGCAAGCTCGTCGATGTCCTCGGGCAGCCCGTCCCCGGCTGTGTGCGCTGTGACGACATGGAAGCTCCGCGCAAGGCCCCGGTGCGTGACGGGTATGCCGGCCAGCTCGGGTATGGCGATGGCGGAGCTTATGCCCGGGACTGTCTCACACTCGATTCCGGCGGCGTTCAGCGCCAGGAACTCCTCGCCGCCGCGCCCGAACACGAAGGGGTCCCCGCCCTTGAGCCGGACGACTTTGGCAAACTTGCCCGCACATTCGACCAGCACGCGGTTTATCTCCTCCTGCCTCATCGAGTGCCGCCCGGCCCTTTTGCCGACGTGGACTAGTTCAGCCTCCTGCGGGGCCAGGGCAAGGATGCCCTCATCTATGAGGTCGTCGTAAACAAGGCACTCGCAGGCGGATATGAGCTCGCGTGCGCGCAGCGTGAGCAGTTCAGCACCGCCGCAGCCCGCGCCGGTGAGATATACCTTTCCGAGTTTATCGCTCATCTTCAGCCTCCATGAAGGCGGCGAACTCCGCCTCATCAGGCGCGCGGCCCAGGCTCCGGCAGAGCGCAAACAGCCGCGCGAACAGTCCGCTGCGCCTGGTGATATCCGGGACGCGGCGTTTTATCTCCCCGCGCCGCGCGCCGAGCCAGTCGAGCATGGACTCCATGCCCTGCGGCAGGGCCTCGTCCAGCCTGTCACGCGCCCAAGCCGCGGCCGTCGGGCTGGCCCCGCCGGTCGTGATGCCGGCGGAGAGCGCCCCTCGCCGGAGCAGGGCGGGGAAGATGAAGCTGCAGTCGGCGGGCTCATCCACGACGTTCACAGGCAGGCCGCGCTCACGGCACAGCAGCGAAACGCAGCGGTTGAGCTCCCTGTCTCCGGTGGCGGATATGACAAGCGACGCGCCCTCCAGGTCAGACTCCAGAAAGCCGCGCCGGGTGAGCCGGAAACGCCCGTCCTCCTCCAGCTCGCGGCAGAACTTTGGAGCGACCAGCCTGACCAGCGCCCCATATTCCGCAAGGCTCAGCGCCTTGCGCTTTGCCACCTGGCCGCCGCCGACTATGAGGATATCCAGGCCGTCAAGTTCAACAAACAGCGGAAACAGAGCCATGTCCGCTCCTCCTATGCAAAGTAATATTGCCAGCCGCCGGGAGTTTCCACGCGCAGCAGCTCCACTCCGAACACCCGCCCCACAACGCCGGAGGCGAAGATGTCCTCGGGCGCGCCCAGGGCGGCGAGCCCCCCGTCCGCCAGGATGGCGAGCCGGTCCGCGCGCTTCATAGCAAGGCAGAGGTCGTGCAGGACGAGTACAACGGCGCGCCCCTCGCCGGCCAGCGCCCGCGCCGTGTCCATTACGGCGAGCTGATGGCCGATGTCGAGAAAGGCGGTCGGCTCGTCCATGAGGACGGTCTCCGTCTGCTGCGCCAGGGCCATGGCGAGGTAGGCCCGCTGCCTCTGCCCGCCGGAAAGCTCCGGCATGAGCCGGGGCGCGAGCTCGGCGGCGTCCGCGCGCTCCAGGGCGGCGTCCACTATGCCATAGTCCTCGTCTCGGTAGCGCCGGGGGTAGGAGAGGTAGGGGAAGCGCCCGTGCAGGGCCATGCGCCGGACGCTGATGCTCGGCACCCCGCGCTCCTGAGGCATGTATGCGGCCCGGCGCGCGATCTCGCGCGGGTTCAGCTCATCCGCGGGCTTGCCGTCGAAGAGTATTTCCCCGGACAAGCTGTGCTCTATGCCGACCACGGTCTTGAGCAGGGTGCTCTTGCCGCAGCCGTTGGGCCCGGCCAGGACAAGGACCTCGCCTGGCCTGAACTCGAGCGAGACGTCCGTGAACACGGGCCTGCCGTTGTAGCCCGCGGCGAGATTTTTGAGTTCAATCATGCCTGCGCCCCTTTCTCTGCCTGAGCAGCAGCCACACGAAAAAGGGTCCGCCTATGGAGGAGAGCGCTATGCCGACTGGCAGCTCGTAGGGCCTAAACAGCATACGCGAGGCGAGGTCGCACAAGAGGAGCATAACGGCCCCGCCCATGGCGCAGCCGGGCAGGAGCAGGCGGCTCTCGTCCCCGACGAGCCTGCGCATGATGTGCGGGACGATGAGCCCGACGAAGCCCAGGAGCCCGGCAAAGCTGACCGCCGCGCCCGCAAGCGCTGCGGCCACGGCCAGGAGCAGTATGCGCATCCTGCCCGCGGGCAGGCCGAGGCTCTGCGCGCTCTCGCGTCCGAGCATGAGCAGGTCGAGCTCATGCGTCAATGAAAGCGCCAGGACGAGCGCGATGAGCACGACCCATGCGGCGGGCGCGAGCTTCTGCATCGTTAGCCCGGCGAGGCTGCCGATGCGAAAGTCGGAGTATCCCGCGAGCGCGTCCGGCACGAAGGTGACGACGGCGTCCACGCCTGCGGAGAGGACGCTGGATATGGCGACGCCGCCGAGCACGAGCGTGATCCTGGCGGCGCCGGTGCGCTCTGCGATGAGCAGCACGAGCAGGACACTCAGGAGCGCGCCGAGGAAGGCGGCGAGCGGGACGAGCCCCGGCATACCCGGCAGGAAGGCGCAGCAGAGGGCGGCGGCGAGACCCGCGCCGGAGTTCACGCCGATGACGTTCGGCGCGGCGAGCGGGTTCGAGAGCACGCCCTGGATGACCGCGCCGGAGACGGCGAGCGCCGAGCCCGCAAGGATGCAGCCGCAGGTGCGCGGCAGGCGCGCATAGAGCGCGATGCGGTCCGCGGCCGTCACCGCCTCGGCCCTGAACAGCGCGGAAATGACCTCGCCCGGGCTTAGGCTGACCGGCCCGAGCATGAGGCTCAGACAGGCGGAGGCGAGGGTCAGGAGCGCGAGCGGCAGGTAGACGCGCCAAAGCGGCCGCTCAGGCCGGATAGAGGATGTCTGCGAGCTTTTCATAGGCCTCCCCCCAGCGGGCGTTGGGCTTGAGATTATAGAGCGAGTGCTCCAGCGTGTAGAACCGGCCCTCCTGTACGGCCTTGAGACCGGCCCAGGCGGGGTCTGAGAGCAGGGTCTCTTCCAGAGTATCCATGGCGCGCGTGGGGTCGGAACCCTGGAGGACGACGAAGATGTAGTCCGGCTCGGCGGCGATTATGTACTCGAGACTGAGCGTCTCGAGCGGGACCTCGCCGCTGTCCGCGAGGTTCACGCAGCCGAGGTCGCGGAGCATTTCGCCCAGGACGAAACCCTCGCTGCCCTTTATCTTGACGCTGACCCCGGTGGCGCGCATACAGACGACCGTGGGCGCGGAGCCGTCCTGCCTGGCGATGGCGGCGTCGGCCTGTTCTCGGACTGCGGCGCCGTAGGTCTTATAGTTTTCATCGCAGCCGGTGAGCCGGGTACAGATGTCGAGCATGTTTAGGTAGTCGTCGAGGCTTTGCACGTCGAAGTACGCCGTGCAGACGCCCGCGGCGGTGAGCGCGCCCTCGAGCTCCAGGTCGGCGGCGGTGTTGCAGCTGGCGAGGACGAGGTCCGGTTCCGCGGCGAGCAGGGTCTCAAGGCTGGGCTCCTTCACCGCGCCGAGGTTGGCGACGGCGTCGGAGAGACCGAGGTCGAAGGAGGTCCAGCTGTCGTCCGCGGCGGCGACAAGCGCGTCCTTCCCGCCCGCGAGACACCAGATGTCCGCAAAGCTGCCTATGAGCGCCGCGACGCGCTCCGGCTTTTCGGCCACGCTCACCGTCCTGCCCAGGTCGTCCGTGAACTCCAGAAAGGCCTCCGCGCCGGGCGTCACGGCCGGCTCCGCCGCGCCGCAGCCCGAGAGCAGGAGAACGAGGGCCAGAAAAAGGCATGTCATTCGTTTCATGGCGCCAATCTCCCATTTTAATTTCATGACAAACATAATAAAACAAGGCCGGGCAAATTACAAGCCCGGCCTCGAACGGTGTTGGATTTAATAGAAAGTGGCGACCGGCTGCTCCGGGACCTCGGTTTTCTCCCAGGAGAGGGCGGTGAGGACGGGGCCGCGGCGGCCGTAGGCGCGGTGGAACTTGTAGTCCATCTTTGCCGTCAGAATGACCCAGGAGTCGTTTTCCGGCTCACCCGCGTCCGTACAGTTGCAGATGAAGGCCTCGAACTGGATGTCGGCCTCGCAGCAGGTCATCACATGCCTGCCGGAGATGACGCTGCCGGCGGGGATGCCCTTGCGCTTGATGCAGCGGACCTTGACGCGCACGGTCTTGCCGGCGTACTTTTTCGGCTCCTCGGCAACGTCACGATACCAGAGGGCGTAGTCGCGGTCCTCGATGTTCACGACGGGTGCGTCGAGGTCGAAGGGCAGGGGGTCCTCGATGTCGTCGTAGGCGACCTTGCCGTCTGCGGACTCGTAGGCGATGTCCGCGCGCCGGGAGGCGCCGCGCACGACCTTGTGGAACGCCATCTTGTCCATATCCGGCTTGAAGCGGTTGAACACCACGAGCTCCGCGCTCTTGAGCTTGTCGTAGCAGAGCTGACGCATGTTGGCGTTGTAGCTGAGGAAGGTCCCCGCGTCCGCGAACATGAACTCCTGGGCCACGAGCCAGCCGTCCGGCAGCGCGCCGTAGAGCGAATCGAGCATCCACATGCCGTTATATTCGACGAGGACGCGCTCGGCGTCCGCGGCCTTGAGCCAGGCCTCGAGGTTTTCTGGCGTGAGGTCCGACTCCTCCTCAACGGCCTTGAGCTTCACGCGGTGGCCGGAGAACTCCTCCGGCTCGAACTCCTCTATGCCCTCCTCGCAGACGAGCAGCAGGGTGGGCTCTCCGTTGTTGAAGCGCTTGTCCTCAAGCGTTTCCTGAATGAACTTCGTCTTGCCGGCCTCGAGGAAGCCGGTGAAAAGATAGACGGGTATCTGCCTTTGCTCAGCCAAGTTTGAACAGCTCCCTCAGACCTTCCTCGTCGAGCCCGGAGCCGATGACGCAGAGCCTGCCGGTCACAGCCGGGGCGCCGCGGCGCAGCTCGCGCTCGCCGGGAACGTAGTCGAAATATATCCAGTCCTCGCCCTCGGAGGCGACGTAGCCCTTCGCGCGGACCGCCTGACCGTAACGCAGGCTGTCCAGGCCCTGGAGCGCCTCGACGATCTCCGCCTCCGTGAACTTCAGGGCGGTCTCCGCGCCCCAGCTCACGAACACCTCGTCGGCGTCGTGACCGTGGTGGTGATGGTG
This sequence comes from Clostridiales bacterium, assembly GCA_004553625.1. Classification (GTDB taxonomy): domain Bacteria; phylum Bacillota; class Clostridia; order Oscillospirales; family Oscillospiraceae; genus Scatomorpha; species Scatomorpha merdavium. Next base: position 15,730 of record SFKX01000021.1, read on the forward strand.
GTGATGCTCATGGTCGTGGCCGCAGGAGCACTCCTCGCCGTGCTCGTGGTGATGGTGCTCATGCTCGTGCTCGTGCTCGTGGTGGTGATGCTCATGGTCATGGCCGCAGCAGCACTCGTCCTCGTCCTCATGCTCCTCGGCCTCTGCGGCGAGGCGCTCGAGCTCGGCCTTGAGGCTGTCCTCGTGCTCCATGGCGGAGCGGAGGGTCTTGCCGTCGAGCTGGTCCCAGGGCGTGGTGACGATGACGGCGTCATGGTTGTGCTCGCGGAGCATGTCCACGCAGGCCTTGATCTTGGCCTCGCTCATGCCGCCGGTGCGGGAGAGGACGATGGCCCCGGCGTTTTCGACCTGGTTGCACCAGAATTCACCGAAGTTCTTCATGTACATCTTCGCGCGCGTGGCGTCCACGACGGTGGTGAAGGAACCGGGGACGAGGTCCGGGTCCCCCACGTCCTGCACGGCGCGGATGACGTCGGAGAGCTTGCCGACGCCGGAGGGCTCTATGAGGATGCGGTCCGGCGCAAACTGGGTCTTGACCTTTTCCAGCGCCTCTGCAAAATCTCCAACGAGGCTGCAGCAGATGCAGCCGGAGCTCATCTCGGTGATCTCGACTCCGGCGTCTTTCAGGAACCCGCCGTCAACGGAGATCTCACCGAACTCGTTTTCGATTAGGACGAGCTTTTCGCCCGCGTAGGCCTCGGCTATGAGCTTTTTTATGAGCGTGGTCTTGCCTGCGCCGAGAAAGCCCGAGAATATGTCGATCTTAGTCATGTACTGCGCTTCCTTCTTGATTGTATTTTAAGGCGTGTTCGGCTATAATCATAACCAAACTATTCTACCACCAACAGCGAGGAGGGTCAAACATAAAATGAACAGAATGAGGAAAAGCCTGCTTTTCATAGTGTCTGCGGCGCTGGCGCTGTCCCTGACGGGCTGCGGCGCGGCGCCGGATGTGACGATACCCAGTCCGGAACCGGCGGAGAGCGCCCAGCCGACGCCGGAGCCCACGCCGAGCCCCACTCCGGAGCCCACTCCGGACCCGGTGCTGACCAAGGCGGAGGAACTTTTGGCGGGCATGAGCCTGCGGGAAAAGCTCTGCCAGCTCATGATAGTCCGTCCAGAGACGCTGACCGGCGAGAGCCCAGTGACTGTGGCGGGAGAGACGACGCGCCAGGCGCTCGAAGCCTACCCCGTCGGCGGCCTCATCTACAGTGTGGACAACCTCGTGACGCAGGAGCAGACCCGGGAGATGATAGAGAACACGCAGTCATACTCCAAGCTCCCGCTCATCATCAGCGCGGACGAAGAGGGCGGCAACGTGGGCCGGCTCATGTACAAGCTGGGGACGACCTTTTTCCACTCCATGTTCAGCTACAAGGACGAGGGCGCGGAGGTAGCCTACCAGAATGCCTATACCATCGGCACGGACATGACGAGCTGCCTTTTCAACACGAACTTCGCGCCGGTGGCGGACGTGTGGACGAACCCGGCGAACACGGTGATAGGCGACAGGGCCTATTCGGACGACTTCGAGCAGGCCGCGGAGCTCGTTGCCTCGGCGGTGCAGGGCTTCACGGACGCGGGCGTGGTGTGCTGCGTGAAGCACTTCCCGGGCCACGGCGACACGGACACGGACACGCACGACGGCGCGGCAGTGGTGAACAAGAGCCTTGAAGAGCTGCGCGAGGGCGAGTTTTTGCCCTTCATCTCCGGCATCGAGGCGGGCGCGGACATGGTCATGGTCGGCCACATCACGGTGACAGCGCTGGACGAGGTGCCGGCGACGATATCCAAGGTGCTGATCGGCGAGGTCCTGCGCGGTGAGCTGGGCTGGGACGGCGTGGTGATAACGGACTCGCTGGACATGGGCGCTCTCGCGGGCTATGACAACGGCGAGGTCTGCGTGCGGTATATCGAGGCGGGCGGAGACATCCTGCTGGGTGTCCCGGACCTCGAGGCCGCCGTCAGCGCGCTGGAGGCCGCAGTTTCCGAGGGCCGCCTGAGCGAGGAGCGCATAGACGAGAGCGTCCTGCGCGTGCTGACGCTGAAGATCGAACACGGCATTATTATGTAAACCTATTCAGACAATAAACCGGAAAGATAAGAGCGCCGCTCGCATGAGCGGCGCTCTACTCATATGCTGTTCATGACCTCATCCAGCAGCGCGCGCGTACACTCTAGAATGGCCTCGATGCCCTCGGGGCCGGGGTCCTCGTAGTGGATGCCGCAGACGACCGTGACCGTTGCGCCGAGCTTCTTCGAGAGCGCTTCGGCAAACATGTCGCTGACTACGTCGTCTTTGTGGCCGGGCAGGAGGAGGGTGCGCAGGCTGGGCTCGCCGCTGTCGAGATAGGCGACGCTGACGCTGCCGATGTGCGGCGCGCAGCCGCCGGTTATCTTCACCAGAGTATCGTTCCCGCAGCCGGAGAGCGCCACGTTTATCGGGAAGCCGAGGACCTCCCGCTCAAAGCTGTTCCTGTTCATCCGAGCCGCCGCCTTTCTTTTTCTTGTCCTTGCCAAACGGCCAGATGTAGTTTTTGTCCACGAGTCCGAGCACGACGAGCAAGAGCCCGAGACCGATGCCCAGCACCGACCTGAACGTGTTCCCGACAGAGAACATCCCGCCGACGCACAGCAGCGTCCCGCAGATGACCAGAATGATGTCAGTTGCCTTTTCCACGGCGGACCTCCAATGACGATTTGTTGACATAATACCACAGCGTTCGCGCTTATTCAAGCCCTTCGACGACGCTTACGCGCGATATCCCGAGCTTTTCCATGAGTTTTGCGGCCTCAGCGGTGATACGCTCGCCGCAGACGGCGATGGGAATGGCGGGCGGACAGCTCACCGCCGCGTCCGCGCACACGCGCCCCGCGCTCTCGGACACGGGTACAGTCACGCGCCGGGCCAGCAGCGCCTCGCGCGGGGAGAGTACCCGCTTGCCGGGTTCGGGCAGGCTCAGGGGCCTGCGCGGGACCGGCCTGGGACGGGGCAGCGCGCGCCTCACCGTATCGTAGGCGCCCTCGCCCAGCCCGGGCGTGAACATAAGGACGACCCAGTCCTCATCCACGTACTCCGCCACTGTCCGCCAGTCGCGCAGGCAGGCTGCGAGCTCCGGTCCCGTGCAGTCAAAGGCCCAGGCGGGGAGGGCCAGCTTCAGCGGGTCGCCCTCCGGCGGCTCAAGGCCCAGCTCCTGCGCGAGCGCTGCCACCCGCCGCGCCGTCTCTCGTATGAGCGCGGGGTAGTCCTTGTCGAGCCTGTCCGCGCACAGGTCCAGCGACTGCAAAATGAGGTACGAGGGGCTCGAGGAGCCGAATACAGCAAGAGAATGCCGCGCCTCGTCCTCATACGCCGCCATCGCGCCTTCCGCGACGTGCAGATACGCCCCGCCCGTCAGCACAGGCAGGGTCTTGTGCGCCGAGTCGCAGCACATGTCCGCGCCCAAATCGAGCGGGTGCCGCGATGGGGAGAGGAACTTCAAATATGCCCCGTGCGCGTTGTCCACGAGGAGCGGCAGGCCGCGCGCATGGCATACCTCCGCGAGCGACGCTATGTCCTGCACGCCGCCGAGGTAGTCCGGGGAAGTTATGTAAACCGCAAACGGTCTCTCTCCCTCGTCCAGTGCCCGCGTGAGCGCCTGGGGCGAGACGGGGCAGGAGCAGAGGGGGGAGGGTGCGTCGGGGTGGAGCCACACGGGCTCGAGCCCGAGCAGGGCGCAGCCGTGCAGGAAGCTCTTGTGTGCGTTCCGGGCAGCGAGGATGCGGTTCCCCGCGCCCTCGGGGCGGAAGATGTAAGCGAGGTGGAGCATCGCCTTGACGCACTGTGAGCTGCCGCCGGCGGAATAGAAGGTGTGCCGAGAGCCGAAGAGCTCCGTTGTGTTCTCCTCGCTGGCGAGTATGACGCCCTCCGGGCAGGCGAGGTCGTCCGCGCCGGGGACCTCGGTGATATCCAGCGCCTCGCAGCCCAGCTCGCCGAAACCCTTGTGGCCGGGCATGTGCAGCCTGATGGCGACGCTGTTGCAGTAGTCGCGCACGAAGTCGCAGATGGGCGTGCTCATTCGTCCTCACCGAGCTCCATTGCGGCCTGGAGCATGATTGCGCACTCGATGCGCTTTTTGAAGAGGCGGCAGCCGTACTCGTAGACGCCGCCGATGCTGCCGGTGGCGTGGTAGCTGTTGGCGGCGCAGCCGCCGGAGCAGTAGAGCCTGGCCCAGCAGTCCTTGCAGTCGGGGCGGGAATAGGCGTTGCAGTGCCTGAACTCATCCTGTGCGGCGGTATTCGTGACGCCGTCCCAGATGTTGCCGAGGCTGTATTTCGGGTCCCCGACGAACTGGTGGCAGGGGAAGAGCTCGCCCCAGGGCGTGACGGCCATGTACTCCGTGCCGCTTCCGCAGCCGGAGACGCGCTTGTAGATGCAGGGGCCGTGCTTGAGGTCTATCATATAGTGGTAGAAGGTGATGGGCTTGCCCTCGCGCCAGCGGCGGAGCATGTCCTTTGCAAGCAGCTCGTACTGCTCGCAGAGGACGGGGAAGTCCTCCTCGGTGAGGGCACAGGGGTCGCCGGGCGCACAGACGACGGGCTCCATGCTCAGCTCCGTGAAGCCGAGGTCGGCCATGTGGAAGAGGTCGTTCGTGAAGTCGGGGTTGTAGTGCGTGTAGGTTCCTCGCATGTAATAGCTCTTGTCCCCGCGCGCGGCGACAAAGCGCTGGAAGTTCGGCACGATGCGCTCGTAGCTGCCGTTTCCGGCGACGTCCACGCGGAAGCGGTCGTTGACCTCCTTGCGGCCGTCGAGGGAGAGGACGACGTTGTGCATCTCGCGGTTGCAGAACTCCGTCACCTCGTCGTCGAGCAGGACGCCGTTAGTGGTGAGGGTGAAGCGGAAGTTCTTGCCCGCGTCCTTCTCTATGGAGCGCGCGTAGGCGACGAGGTCCTTTACGACCTGCCAGTTCATGAGCGGTTCGCCGCCGAAGAAGTCGACCTCGAGGTTCCGGCGCGTGCCGGAGTTCTCGACGAGGAAGTCGAGCGCCCTCCTGCCGACCTCGAAGGACATGAGCGCCCTCTCACCGTGGTACTTGCCCTGACTGGCGAAGCAGTAGGAGCAGTTGAGGTTGCAGGTGTGGGCGACGTGGAGGCAGAGGGCCTTTATCACCTTCGAGCGCTCCTTGTACTCGCCTGCGAGCTCTTCGTAGTCGTCGGGGGTGAAGAGCTTGTGCGCTGCCTCGAGCGCGGCGATGTCGTCGAGGCATTCGAGCACATCCTCGCGCGTGACCTCGGGGTACTTTGCGCATACCGCGGCGCAGATCTCGTCCGGTGTGCGGGACTTGTACATTTCAATGATATCATAGGCGACGTCGTCCACGAGGTGGACAGAGCCGGAGGCGGTATCGAGGACGATGTCGTAGCCGTTTAGTTTGTACTGGTGGACCAAGTGGAGCCCTCCTTTCAGAGTGCATAAAAAGGCGCCGCCTCGGGGGAGACGGCGCCGGATTCAGCGCGCGCTATTATTTCTTCTCGCAGGGCTGGTTGGCGACGCCGCAGCTGGTCTTGCAGGCCGACTGGCAGGAGGTCTGGCACTCGCCGCAGCCGCCGTTCTTGACGCTGGCGCAGAGATCGCGGGTCTCAAGGGTCTTGATCCTCTTCATAAGAATAACTCCAATCATAAGTGCAAAGCACGGATTTACATTTATATAGACTAAAACATCCGCGCCCCAATGTCAAGAGGCAAGTGGTCAAATGGCATTATGTCAACCGCTCAAAGCTCACGCGGAGCCTGAGCACGCCGTCCGTGAGTTCGGCGGAGATGCTGCCGCGCATCTGTTCCATGAGCGTTTTGGCGATGGCGAGGCCGAGGCCGGTGGAGCTGCGCGCAGCCTCGACGGTGTAGAAGCGGTCAAAGAGCTTGCGGACCTGGACCTCGTCGAGCCCGGGCGCGGAGTTTTCAAAGAGGACCACGGCGTTATCGCCCAGGCTGACGCGCAGGTCGCCCCCGGAGTATTTGATGGCGTTGGAGAGCAGGTTGCCGAAAACGCGGGAGACGGCCGGCTCGCTCATGAGGCAGAACACGGGTTCCTCCGGCAGCTCTACCACGGGCGAAATACCGCGCTCGCTCAGCGCGGGGAAGGCCCCGGCAAGGCTGGACTCCAGCGCGGCGCGCAGGTCGCCGCGCACGAGCTCCGGCGCCGTCTCCGGCGAGAGGACGACGGAATAGCAAAAGAGCTCCTCCGTCAGCCTGCGCATGGCCTCCGCGCGCTCGCCTATGCAGGCGAGATAGCGTTCCACGGCCTCGCTCTTGTCCTCGCGCTCAAGCAGTTCGAGGTAGCCGCAGACGGCGGTCAGCGGCGTGCGCAGGTCGTGGGAGATGTTCGTCACGGCCTCTTTGAGCTCCCTGTCGCCGTTTTGGTATTTCCAGCGCAGACGCCGCAGCTCGGAGAGCTCGCGGCTCAGCTCGGCGGCGAGCTTCCTGGCGTACCTATCCCGGGTGGATAGGCTGAGCCGGACGTTCGTGTCCTCGGAGAGCACATACGAAAGCTGCCCCGCCAGCTCACCCAGCGCGCGCCGCAGCGACCACAGCCTGAGACAGACTATGAGCAGCAGCAGGAATATCGCGCCGCAGAGCAGCCAGGGCAGCATATCGCACCTCCTGAAGTGTTGGTTGAGTGTTGACCTGGGGACCCCCGGCCAGGGTCCCCGCATCTCTTATCTAATGTCCTTGCGCCGGAAGCAGACGATACCAGCCGCCGTGGTCAGCAGCGCGATGACGACCGACGAGGCCAGCGAGAGCACTGGCTGCTCCAGCTCATAGCTGCACACGCTGATGGTCTGGCCGCTCGGCAGCGTGTCGGAGAGGAACTGGAACACCTCGCGCTTCATGCCGCCCACATAGCTCGGGTTCGGCATGGGGTCCGAGAGCTGCAGGCCGGCTTCTGTCATCGCCATGCCCTGCTGGAACTCCGGCTGGTTGAGCGCGTTCAGCATATAGCTGGAGAGCATCAGCAGCGCCACCGACAGCAGCACGGCTATGACGGCCGCCACGGCGCGGTTCGTGCAGAGCATGCACAGCAGGCAGAAGATGCCCATGTAAGACGCGGCGCACAGCAGCAGCACGGCGCAGCGCAGGAGCAGGCCGTTGACGTCCTGCCAGACTCCGATGAGGGGAACGCCCGTAAGCCCGCCGAGGAACCAGCAGACTAGAAATGCCACGGCAGCGACAAAGCAGACGGCGTAGTTGGCGAGGTATATCTCCCAGCGCGCGCGGCCCACGACGAGCATGTTGCGCATGACGCCGTCGGAATGTACCGTGCCGATGAAAAGGCTGGCAAACACAGAGCACATGACGCCGAGCACGGGGATAAGTCCGTAGAACACGTTGTCGAGCGTAATGCTCCGCTCAAGGCCGAGGGATTCATAGTTGAGCAGCTGCCTGTATGTGGCCAGCATGACGAAGACGTTTGCGACGAACGAGACAAGGCAGCAGATGTGGAACACCCGGCTGCGCCAGAGCCTGTTCATGCCCGCAATGAAGAGGTCAGACATGGTGCGCACCTCCTACGATGGAGATGTAAAAGCTCTCGAGGCTCTCGTCCCGCTCCTTGACGGAGACGAGCTCGCAGCCCTCTTTTTGAAGCGCCGCGGCGAGCTTCGAGACGTTCAGCCGCTCATATACGTCCGCCGTGTCCTCGGAGAGGATGCGGTACTCCGCACCCAGCTCGTCGAGCGCTCTGGCGAGGGCGCGCGTGTCCGTGACCTCGAGCCTCATGCATTTGCGGCAGGCGGCCTCTAGCTCTGCCGCGCTCATCTCGCGCACCATGCGGCCCCCGTCTATGAAGCCGTAGTGCGTGGCGAGCTTGGCCAGCTCGTCGAGGATATGGCTGGAGATGAGCACTGTTATCTGATTTTCGCGGTTGAGCCTGAGTATCAGCTCGCGGATCTCGATTATGCCCTCGGGGTCGAGCCCGTTTGTGGGCTCGTCGAGGATGAGGAAGTCCGGCCCGCCGCAGAGCGCCACCGCTATGCCGAGCCGCTGCTTCATGCCCAGCGAGAAATTCTTTGCCCGCTTTTTGCCGGCATCGGCCAGGCCGACCAGTTCCAGCAGCTCATCCACGCCCTCGTAGCTCGGCAGGCCCAGCACGCGGTACTGCTGCTTGAGGTTTTCCCTGGCGCTCATGTCGAGGTAGATGCTCGGTGTTTCGACCACCGCGCCCATCCTGCGGCGCGAGCGCGATATCTCGCGGCTGGTGAACTCGCGGCCGTAGATGGAATAGCTGCCCGAGCTCGGCAGCTGCAGGCCGCAGATAAGGCGGATGAGCGTCGTCTTGCCAGCGCCGTTGCGCCCCACAAAGCCGTAGATCGCGCCCTTCGGTACGCGCATCGTGAGCCCGTCGAGCGCCTTGGCGTTCCCGTAGCGCTTTACCAGGCTGTTAGTTTCAAGTACATAGTCCATGTTGCCATGCCTCCTTTACGCTGCCAAGCGTAGCATGCACGGGTAAAGAAAGCGGTAAACGAAAGGGTTAAGATTTCGTCAAGCGGAAGCCTATGCCCCAGACTGCCTCGATGCAGTCCCCGGCCCCGGCCTCGCGCAGCTTGCGGCGCAGGTGGCTGACGTGTATCTTGAGCGAGGACTCGGTGCAGTCCGGCGTGTCCTCCGCGATGCGCTCGAGGATGACGGAGCGGGTCACGACCTGGCCGGGGTTCTGCATGAGCAGCTTGAGGATGGCGAACTCCGTGCGCGTGAGCCTTACCTCGGCCCCGCCCACAGATACCGTCCTGCCGCCGAGGTCGAGCCGGATGTCCCCGGCGCTGAGCGTTTCCGGCTCCGCGGCGGGGGAGCGGAGCGCCGCCACGATGCGCGCGGAGAGCTCGCGCAGGCTGAAGGGCTTCGTCACATAGTCCGCAGCGCCGCCGAGCAGCAGTTCGACCTTGCTGTCCACGGATGCCTTTGCGCTCATGATGATGACCGGTATCCCGCGCAGCTTGGGCAGCACCTCCTCGCCGGAGAGCCCCGGCAGCATGAGGTCGAGCAGGACGAGGTCAGGTTTACATAACGACACAGACAGGACTGCCTCGGTACCGGAATAAGCGCGGGAGACGGCGTAGCCCTCTTTGGAGAGGGATTCCTCGAGCATATTGCCGATGTGGACGTCGTCATCGACGATGAGGATGCGTTTCAAGCCCAGCAGCTCCTTTTTTCACAGATGATGGACAACATTATACCCGGCGTGCGGTCAAAAGGCAAAAAGAATCCGCCGGGACCCAAAGATCCCAGCGGATTGGTGGAGACTGCTGGACTCGAACCAGTGACCTCCTGCGTGTGAAGCAATGGATATGATATAATAAATCCTTATATATCAATACATACACGCATCTGCCGAGAAAAATATCCCCAGTATTATCCCTTAGCATTACTGAAGGCAGCACACACAGCCCCTATATTCGCTTCGGCGCTGCGCTCCATGAGGTGGGTATATATGTTGAGAGTCGTGTCTACTTTTTCGTGTCCCAGCAAGTGCTGGACGACCTTGATATTCGTGCCGGCCATGAGCAGACTGGTCGCGTATGTGTGCCTTAATATGTGTGGTGTGACCAGGAAGTCGATCTCGATAGTCACCGCAGAGTTCGGGACCTTGTCGCCGAGCTTTTTCTCGACCTGGACCTTACACAGCTTGCCGGTCTTTGGGTCCAGGCGCTGCCGCGACGCTGTGCCAGTCTGGCGGCGCTTGATGTATCCCCAGGCGCTCTTAAAGCTGGCCTCTGACCACGGCTGCCCGGCCTCGGTGCAAATCACATAGCCTGAGGCCGCCTGTCGCTCTCTCAGCCAATTTGAGAGCTGAGGGGGTATAGGGACATCCCTGCGGGCTGCGTAGCTTTTGAGAGCGTCTGAGACGATAGGGCGGTTGTGCTCCCATCTCAGCGCCCGGCGCACTTTGACATGAGGTGCAGGTCCATCAAGGACAACGCAGTCCCACATGAGCCCGAGGATCTCCTCCCGGCGCAGGCCGGCAAACAGCCCGAGCCGGACAAAGCCCTCGATCTGCTGCCCGGAGACCACGCGCAGCAGCGTGGCCTGCTCTGCGGGCGTCAGCGCGCTTTTCTCAGCAGGCTTCTTCCCGCCTGCCTTCAGCTTGCCGCACGGGCCGCTTGATATATACCCCTGATCCTCGGCATACGCGAACACCTGCCGGAGCGTGCTGGCGATTTTGTCCTGCAGGCTGCGGCTGTACCCGTCGGCTGCGGCCATTACAGAGGCGACGTCCGCGGTGGTGACCTCGGATATGTGCATCTGCCCTATCACGGGGCAGATGTGCCTGTTGATGGCGTTGCGGTAATCTTCCCGGCGCTTGAAGCTCCGTTGTGTGGTCGTGGCGTACCAGTCGGCGGCGACCTGATAGACATACGGATTGGCCGCGAGGGCCTTAGCAGCTTCTATTTGTGCAAGCCTGGCAGCGACCTTTGCCTCAAGCTCCTCCGGTGTCTTAGCGTACACGGGAATCCATATCCCGCGCTCGTCTTTGACTTTTTTCTTCAAGTATCCCATAGTACACCGCCTAAAGGTAAGCCGCCCTTCTTCAGAGCGGCTCAGGTGTCCAAATTGGACACATTATCGGATGTTTTTCAGGGGCAAGCCATCAGCGTCGGTAAAACTGCCGCTGGCTATCATGACTATATCAACTATCCAGCCAACGAAGAAGCAACCGAAGGTAAGCAGCCAGAGAATGCCTGTTCCTATTTTCCCGACGTAGAATCTGTGGACTCCCCACGTTCCGACGATTATGCAAAGCAGCAAGGCGACCAGCCAGTCTTTTTCGGATGTTGGCTGCCTGCGGCTGCTGCTTTCGCGGTACTCATAGGTGCCGTAGTATTCCTGATTTCTCTGGGGAGGATCTCCTGGCACGGTCTTTACCCCACAGTTTGTGCAGTATGCAATGTCATCCGCATATGTGCGGCCGCAGTCCGGGCAATGGCATCGTCCATTAGGAATCTTGGCACCGCAGCGAGCGCAGAAGTTTGAACGGGGTTCATTCTCAGCTCCGCAGTTCGGGCATGTAGTTACAGCGCGTCCGCGACTGTATATAGGCTCATAATTATCGCTCATGTCGAAGCATCCTCCCTGCGTATTTTAATCTTTACACGAGCGCCGTAGTTTAAGAGTCGCCCGTCAAAGCCATGTCCGCCGCCGACAATCTCTACCTCTGATATGTCCTCTATGCTGCGCCACAGACGGAGAACTTCGGGAATATCGTCCCTCGAAATGTTGCCGATTTGGATGTCGTTCACGTGTACGCCTATTGCCTGTTCTCCTTCAAAATCATAGGGGACTAAACCATAGCGAAGCGCTCCGAAGAAAGGCGGAGCGTGGCAATCAATCTTCTCGAGCAGTTCCTGACGCGACACTCCGTCAGTGTCAAAAGTAACGCCGACCACTTTGTACTCTCTGTAAAAAAAGTCATTTATTCGCCTGCTCTGAACAACTGGTTTGCTCTTAACTGTAGGGTTTTCTTGAGCTTTATGTTCTGTATATTTATTCGCATTTTCACGCTTGCGATTTTTTGCCAAGCCATAGATACCGAAGATAAGCATGCAGACTCCGGCGGCCCACGCAAATAAGTACAGCCATGTTCCGTATGCTGCCTGCGAACCAAAAAACAGCATAACGCCGCAGACCACGAGGACAATGTTTTTGGCCTTCTCCATTTACCACACCTCCACATAATGCAAAGGCTGTAATATTATGCTATACTCACTTTGGTACCAATATGGCACGGATCCGCGTCAGAAAGGAGCCGGAAAAAATGCCCTCTGATCTGGATGACCAAATTATTGCACTGTTTGCCACACTGTCGGACGATGAAAAACGTGAGTTTATTCGTCTTTTTTCCGCTGCTGTAGAAGAACAAGCATCGCAGACTTCGTCTCAGGATCAGCCCGGCGTAACAGGTCCATAAGCTGCGCATCAAGAGGATCAGAGAGCTCGACGGCATTCTCGCCGTCGGGCTCTTTTTTTGTTTCTTCCCCAAGCAGCTGCGAAACTGTTACATGAAGATAATCAGCCAGCATTTCAAAACGGTCAATGCCGGGTTTTTTCCCGGACCGAATATCGCCGATAAAGTTACGACCAGCGCCAGACGCTTCACAGGCTACGGTTGGCTTAACCCCGCGTAATTTGCAGTAATTCTGTATTCTCCAAATGACAGCGTCTTTGTCCATGTTGCACAATTCCTTTTTCTAATGAAAGAAGTCGCGATTTGCACAAAAAATCATTTATCGATGAATTATCATTGACAATCATCGATTGATGATTTATAGTTTAAGTCACAAACTTAACCTTGCGCCTATCATAACACGCGGGATAGACGTGAGGCAAGAGGGGAGGGACAAAATAATGGCAAAACCACGGATGAACATACGAACCCTACGGAAGGCACGCGGTATGACGCTGACCGAATTCGCATGCCGTTGTGATGTGTCGATAGCTTCTGCGCGTCAGTGGGAGGTTGGTATATCGTTCCCATCCGCAGACAAGCTGCCGATTATTGCTGCCATTCTCGGCTGTACGATAGACGACCTGTATGACATGGCAGCCTATGGAGACACGATCATGCTGTACGATGATGAACCCAGCATATGCCGAAAGGAGGCATGACACAATGAGCCGTGACCGCAGAAATATCGCGCGAATCGGCAGAGGCATTGCAGGCATGACACAGGAGCGCTGGGCGGAGGCCCTCGGCTATTCTGTCCGCACGGTGGCGGCCTGGGAACTCGGCGAGCAGCAGATATCGAGCGAGGCCGTTGTCCGTATGGTGGACGTCACAGGGCAGCAGGTGCTTGCATACTGGTACCTTGTCGACAGCCTCGGAGCTCCCGGCATCATCCCTGACATCCAGGTCACGGAGCTGCCGCAGGCCGTGCTGTCGCTGCTGCGCAGGCTGCGGGACTTCGGCCGGAAGGAGCGCCTCGACGACCTGATTGAGATTGCCGAGGATGGGAAGATCGATGCGCATGAGCGCGAAGCGTATGATGATATCATGGACGAGCTTGACGATATTATTCAGGCCGCCATGTCGCTCAAATTTGCAAAGGAGGTAAAGCATGCTGACCAAGAAGGAAGTGGCTGAGAGGCTCGGTGTCTCTGAGTCAACGGTCTATCGCCTGGCCAAGACCCGCCGCATAGGCGTCTACTACGTCATGGGCTCGACCATGCGATTCTCCGAAGCGGATGTAGAGGCATACCTGGAATCCGTCAAGCAGAACGCGATCCGTTATGTCCCAGCCATGTCGGCGGCAGTCCAGCCTGCGACCACCGCGACAGCGCAGCCCATGCAGCAGCGCAAGCGCGGCCCCGGCCGCCCGCGCATCGGAGCGGAAGAAATACCAGAGTACTATCCGGGAATGAAAGTGGTGTGAACTATGTGCAAGAATAAAAAAGCGCCGCACCGGCGGCAACCGGTACGACGCAGTCCATGTCAGAGACACAGACGAATGTAAGTCCATTATATCCGATATCTCGTAAAATGCAAGAGGGGAGTGTGTACCATGCCAGAGATCAGGCGCAGTTACTGGGCACAGCTGCCCTCTGAGGTGAGATACTCCGAGGAGCTGTCATCCACCGCTAAGTTATTTTACGCAGAGCTCTCAGCACTCATAGGCGAGGACGGTTACTGCTGGGCGACTAACAACTATTTTGCAGGTGTCCTCGGCGTGTCGGAGCGGACCATCAGCAGGATGATTTCTCAGATGGAGGAGGCAGGGTTTATACGCTGCGAAATGGCAGCAACTGGCAATGGAAGCGAGCGCCGGATATACGCCGGCGCGTTTTTCCCCGGCAAGGGGGGTATAGACAAAAATGTCTACACCCCCCCGGGGGGTCTAGACAAAATTGTCGAGGGGGGTCTAGACAAAAATGTCCACCCCCATAGTAGTAGATTATATATACATGATAATACTAACCCCCCTATAGTCCCCCCAGAGGGGGGAAATGCGCGTGCCGGCTCCAAAAAGGTCGGACGCACGGTATCAACACCCACATGGAAACCTGAGTGCTTTGAAAGATTCTGGAAAGCATATCCAAACGGCGCCGGCCGAAAGGCTGCGGTGCGGGCCTGGGACAAGCTCAAGCCCGACGACGAGCTCCTGAATCTGATGTCGCAGACGCTTGAGAAGGACATGCGCAGCGAGCAATGGCGCCGCGGCATAATCCCGCATGCGTCCACCTGGCTCAACAGCGAGCCTTGGAACGACGATTACTCAAAAATACCCGGAGCGCATTGCCAGCGCAGCCCTGGCGGAGGGGAGCGGACGCAGGAGTGGTGACCAATGAAATGCTCACAAAGGCCCGTCAATCTGTGCTTGGCTCCATACTCATCAGCCCTGAAATTGTTGGGGAAGTGATACAGAGACTGAGCCAGGAGGACTTTGGCCCCGGTGCCTTGGGAAATATATACGTGGGAATACGTAGTCTGTTTGGCCGAGGCCGGCCCATTGACCCCGTAACGGTTCTTGCAGAGGTCGGAAATGAGTACGAGCAGCTGCTGAAGGAACTCATGATTGTAACGCCTACGGCAGCGAACTGGGAGGCATATGCCGATATAATCCGTGATGCTGTTCAGCTTGGCAAACTACAGGCAGCAGCTATGCAAATAGTCGGTGCAGCGGATCTGGCAGAGGCCCGTAAGTCAGCGGAAAATCTTTCGCTTTTGTTGGCTCAAAGAAACAGCCTTCGCATTGTATCTTTTGCTGATGGCATTCGCGAGTTTTACGAGCGTCAATCGAAACACCTGACTCCGAATTATCTCCGATGGAGTTTTAGACCCTTGGACGAGAACCTGTTTGCGGAGCCAGGAGATCTAATTGTTCTCGGCGGTTACCCCTCGGCAGGAAAAACACTGCTGGCAGCTCAGTTCGCCTATGAGATGGCTACTGCTCAATGCAAACGCGTGGGTATTTTTTCCCTTGAAACGAGTGACCGCAAACTTTATGACCGTGTGGCGACATATGCCGCGGAGCTGGACTTTGACGCGGTTAAATCTGCTCGATTAAGCGACAGTGAGCTTGACACAGTTGCTGCCCTCGGTGCCAGGGATGACAGAGTTCAGCTTGATGTTATACCTGTTTCAGGCATGTCTCCTATGGATATCAGGGCGGTTTCCCTTTCACGGCGCTATGACGTGATATTCATAGATTATCTGCAGCTGCTTAATTCGTCAGGACGGGATCGGTATGAGAAAATCACAAACATCTCTCTTGCACTCAAGCAGCTGGGCCGGGATACGGGGATAACGGTCGTTGCGCTCTCCCAGCTCAGCCGACCCGAGAAGGGCCGCAGGAGTGCGCCGACACTGGCGAGCCTGAGGGAATCAGGGCAGATAGAGCAGGATGCGGATATAGTCATGCTCTTGTACCTTGAGGACGAGGAAAACCCATCCGGGAATCGCACTCTTAATGTCGCAAAGAACAAGGACGGTGAATTAGGGCATTTTAGACTCGGTTTTTATCCAAAGCATATGAAGTTCGTGTATAAAGGGGCCGGTTATCAGCTTAGACCCACATCGAGGATCAAACCAGCAACGCCAGAGGAGCGGCAGATGGAACTGCCGTTTTAGGAGGTAATAGTGCGAGTAGGGGATAGAGTACACTGTGTGCCGTATTATGGAGGGCATATATCACCGCCAGTTCAGGGGCGAGTGATCTACATACACCCAGCCCGCAGGTATTACACGGTGCAGTTCGATATGCCTCGCGGCAGGGCATTTCGAGAATCTTATCTTATCGGGCGCGGCAACGCCCAGGAAAGGACGATACAGACGAATGAAAACAATATCCATCGTAAATCTAAAAGGCGGCGTCGGTAAGACCGTCACCGCCGTGAACATGGCTGCAATTCTGGCCGAGGACTACGGCAAAAAGGTGCTCGTGATAGATGCAGACCCGCAGGCCAATGCCACGCGGTTCTACGGCATCAGCGAGGACGCAAATACGATCGCATGCATAATGGACGGGCTTGCAGACGATCCTTATGACTGCATCTACTGCACAGCGCACGAGGGCGTCGATATTGTGCCGTCGGATATATCGCTAATCACCGCTGACATCGCCAGCGTCAGTAAGGGCGTAGGGGCCGGCAGACTGCGCGATTTCCTGGACGTCATCGACGAAGACGCCAGGACTTCAGGAGAGGCCACCGCATACGACGTGGTGCTCATCGACTGCCCGCCGTCCTTCACCGCCGCCAGCGTCGCGGCAATCGCGGCGTCGGACGATGTTATTATCCCGGTCAAGGTCGACGCATTCTCCGTGTCCGGTATGCGTGAGCTGCTCACGCAGATCTCCGGAGTGCGGGGGATATGTCCGGGCATACGCACTGCTGGCATCCTGGTCACGATGTGGCACAACAGTCCGGCGGTCGTTCAGGGCGAAGCGCTGCTGCGCGACTCCGGCATTCCCGTGTTCCGCACGGTCATCCGGCGCAGCGACAAAGTCGACGAGAGCACATTTGCACGGCAGCCCCTCAATGAGTACAGCCGCTATAGCTCCGCCGGCCGTGACTATCGCGCTCTGGTCGCAGAATACCTTGAGGGGGCGGGTGCTTAATGGCGAAGAAGCCGTTTTCAGTATCTGATTACATAAAGCCAGAGGACGTGTCCAAATTGGACACGTTGACAGCCATATCCTTCATTCCTCGGGATCGGCTGCTGCTAAACGAGAAAAACTTCTATGACACAAGCAGCATAGATGAGCTCGCGGACAGCATTGCGCTCAATGGCCTTATCGAGCCGATAATCGTCAGGCCGGTGCGCGACGGCAGCGGAGACTACCGCATAATATCCGGACACCGACGGTTCCTTGCGATGTGTGAGCTGGCGAAGGACGAGCCGGAGCGCTGGGCCCGAGTGCCGGCCATTATCAGGGAGCCCGCCTCAGATGTCCTGGAGGAGCTGCTGCTGATCGAGGCCAACCGTGCGACGAGGATTCTGTCCTCGGCAGATACGATGCACCAGGCGGAGCGTTACAGAGAGCTGCTTGCCGAGCTGAAAAGTCAGGGTGTGGAGATCCCCGGTCGGCTGCGTGACGCCGTGGCCGAGGCTATGCAGATATCGGCATCCCGCCTGGCGCGGCTGGATGTTATACGCAAGAACCTCTCCCCGGAGTGGATGGAAGCATTCGAGACCGGCAGCCTCTCCGAGTCGGCGGCGTATGAACTTGCACGGCTGCCTCAGGAGCAGCAGGCAAAGGTCAGAAGCAAGGCTAAAGGGACGCCTACTGCACAATCTGTGACCGCTATCGCGTCTGAGCTTAGCAGGGAAGCGGACTCTTCTTTAGGTCAAAGCCATGCAACAACAAGCCCCAGCGAGGAGCCGGAAGCAGATGAAAGGCCTGACTGCCTTATAGACGACCAAAAAGAGTTTTCTGCTCGGTGGCGACATCTCGTTGATGTATGCTCTGAGGCAGGCGTCTCAATTAGTGAGGTCGCCGATACCCTTTGGGAGTCCGAGGAAGATATACAATGCTTTGTATCTTGGCAGCCAAATAGTGACGGACATATATGGTCTCCTGAATCCTGCGACCTTGAAGACATGCTGGACCTTTCAGAGATGACCGGCCTCTGCGTAAATGCGCTGCTGGGACGGGTGCCGACAGATTGCACAAGCTGTAAGTGGGCAGCTGCACAGACTTGAATTGGAGGACGAATATGGATATTACCGCTGAAAGGTACGAGCAGGTGATTTCAGACTTGAAGCGCATATCGGTGCAGGACGAGCTTCGCTGCCTTGGCTGTGGCCGTGAGCACAACTGCAGCCTCCACGGTTGCGCCATAATCCGCGACGCAGTCGAACTTATACAGTCGCTGTCAGCTCGGTCAGCTGCAAAGCGGACGACGATAATGCCGAATGACATCGTGCTGCATGTGCCGTCGGGTGAAAAATGGGCCGTATGCGGCGTGGATCACATACGAGGTGAGCTTGTTCCCTACGGATATCCGTTCCCGACCATCGCACAAATTAGTGACTGTGTCTTGCTCGAACTGTGTTATGAACAGATGGGACAGACCCGCGAGGCAGCTCAAGAGCTTGAAAAATGCGGACTTCACAGGTTCATTGACCCATGCTGGCTGATTGCTCAGGCTTACGACAGCGCTGAGTTATACAGAGAATCATTCGACGATTTAATGTCAAAGGGGAACTGCAACAACTGTGTAAAAAAACAATGGTGCGGGTCGGCAGCAAAGCCGGGAGAGACGGTCAGGGCAAATTGCCCGCTGTATGCAGCTCCCACCGAGGAGGAAGCCAATGCCGAAGAATAAACGCCTGGTGCGGCTGATCGTCCGCGTCACCCCTCAAACAGCCTGGCACATCCGAGAACTAACCCGGCTCTGCGGCTACCGTGACCCCGGCCGTGTCATAGACAAACTCGTACGGGATAAGGCCGTGCAGATGAGAGGGGAGCGTTTAGGCGGTGTATGAGGGGGGGAAGAAGCGTGTCATTTTGCAAATACAGAGTACTTGATAAATGTGCAAAAAACAATATGCCATGCACATTCGACGAAGCGTGCTTTGAATCCCAAGATGAACCTGCAAGGCGCGAGCTAAATTGCCTCAAATGTCATTACTGTCACCCAGACAACGGGAACTGTACGGCGGTGGGCGGATTCTGTACGGCTGTTCAAGCGGCTCATTGTCCGCTAATACCGGAACTGCTTGCCAGAGCAGAGGCAGCAGAGGCAAGAGCGGCGAAAGCTGAGATGGAGAGGGACGCGGCAGTCTGCGACCTCAAACCATTGCCGCGATTGCATGGAGTTGAGTAAATGGGATTGGCACGAGACACAGGAGGTCTGATATGACTCAACATGTCACGATGTTTGACCGGAAATACTCGCAGGAAAAGAAGGCAGAGGGGATTGCAATTTCTGAGGCTGTAGCGTTTGGGAAATGTGATGAGTGCTATCATCTCAAGCGATGCGAAAGTGATAGAGCTTTTCATTTCCCAGAAACTTCATGGTGTCAGCATCGGAAGCGGAAAATTTTGAAGGAGTGGCGCGGGCCACAGGGAGGCTAACAATGAAGCGGTTTCATCATTGCGGGGATTGTGCCCACTTTGAGGCGTGTGGTTATATACTAAAACGTTCTAGTAAGCACCTCGAAATAAGTAGACACGGGCAGGCTTGTGAGCACTATGAGGCCCGTATCAAGGATATCCTCGGCGATACCTTCAACCTCGACCGCCTGCGCGAGCTGATAGAGGCAGAGAAGGAACTTAAGACAGTGCTTGAGCGGCTTGGCGAATTTGGACAGTTGTTCATCGATTACGTAGGTTGCCCGCGCGGGGCGATGGGAAGGCAGTGCGCCCCGCTTACGGAGGAGCTGCTGTCCATGCCGGTGATAACAGATGTTGACGGCGGGCGATGGCGACCTGTAAATGAAGATGCGCTACGGGTAGCTGTCGCATTGTTAAAACTAGTCGAAATGAATGGCTTCAGCGATCTTGAAGCTAAGAACGCAGCTGCCTCTGCAGAAGACAATTTTAGTAATTATAAGATTCAGCTGTGTTATGCCAGCAAAGTATTTCAGGAAAACGAGAGTATTTTGAGTACTCCCCAGTTCATCAGATATATGTTGGCGGATTCTGTTTTGCGCGAGGCAAAAGGGCACATCGTTTTCTCTGAAAGAAACACTGGAAAACAAGGCGCTATAATGTTCAGCGCCAGATTATTGATTGCTGTAGAGGAGGACAAACTGCGTAAATGACTAGCATTGACCGCCTGTTCTGGGCGATGTGGTCTGAAATTGTCGGCTGGACCGCGTGCTGCTGGCTCGATGTGCCGATTTGCGGGTACATGCGCATACGCTCATGGACGGGCTATGCCGGAGCTGCGGCGGCGGTGATGGCAATAATCATTACATACCGAACGTCGGCATACTGGAAGGGGAGACTGCCTTGTGAATGCTGAGCGGCATATTACGCTGTGCGTGGCTTGCAGCCCAAAGTTTGAGGAAGTGACCGAGCTCGACGCGGATAAACCCCTGAGCAGAATCCGCTGTGCCTGCTGCGGGCGGTCTCGGGATGGATACTCATATGCCGTGCGTATACGAAAATCTGTTGAAGACAGGAGGGAAATCGGTGCCAAGGATAAAGTTTAGGCTTGCGTCAGACGCCGACGGGCGGAGCGTTGACTGCAAATCATTTCGACGACTGCCGGGCGGCGGCGCCGTGTGTGATGTCCTCAACCACCCTTGGTGTGTTGCCAGGGGATCGTCCGGACCAGAAGGCTGCTCGTTCCGGCAGCCTCGGGAACAACAGAAAAGGGAAGGCGAGGCTGCGGCCTCGCCTTCGCGCGTAAAGGGGGGCGGCCGCCATAGCAAAGACTAAACGCCTCATCACGGTGACAGCCGGTCGGCTCGTGTACGGCGTGTGCTATACCCAGGCCATGGCGGCGGACTCCCCAAGAGAGCGCGCGGAGAAAGCCAAGTGCAGCAGCGCGGCCAGACAGAAGCTGAACTTCAAAGCAATGTGGAAGCAGCTGCAGCTGCTGCTCTGTGCCAATTTCACGCGGTACGACCTGTGGATCACCCTCGGCTTTGATGACGCTCACCTGCCTCCAAACCGCAAGGCCTGCAAGAAGATTATGGCCCGATTCATGGACCGGCTGCGGGCTCGGAGGCGTGCGGACGGGGAGGAGCTGCGCTACGTTTATGCGATACATGAGCTCCAGGACGACGGCTCCCGGCGGTATCATTTCCACATGGTCATCAACGCCACGTCCGGTCGGGCGGACTATGAGTTGATTCGCTCGCTTTGGGAGTGGGGCGACAATATAGAGATCTCCCAGCTCTCGGACAGCGAGCACTACGGCCGCGATGATTTCATGGAGATCGCGCAGTACATGGTACGAGAGCGCAACCCGGACGCTGATTCAAAGGTAATTGCGGTCGGTGACAAAGGCTATGTCGGATCCCGAAACCTTGCCAAGCCTGTGCGGGAGTCTCAGCTGGTCGACGACAATGTGACTATCACAGCACCGCCGGGAGCTGTGATCCTGGATCGAGACGAGCGGCAGAATGGATACGGCTGCTACACATATATATCGTACCTGCTGCCCGAGCCGCGGCCAGAGCCTGTTCGCAGACGCCGAAAAATCGAATAGCTATTATTTTCTGACTTGGGGTTGTGTATATCTTTAGGCGGGAGGTACGAGAAAATGACGGAAGGTACACGAAAACGCTTGACGCAATTAGGTGTGCTGGGTAAACTGGAAGTGCGAGGAGGACGAATCGTCTGCCCGATATGCGACACCCGCACAGACCAGGTAATACTGCCGGATACTCAGGCGGTGCAGTTGCCGGTATGGTGCCGCAAGTGTAAGCTCCGCCTTCTCGTGACAATTTCAGACGGCGAGTGCCAGTGCCAAAGTGCCAGTGCCTGACTTCGACTATGTGTCGGAGGCAGGCGCTTTTTTGTTTGCCGCCGGGAGGTGTGCTGAATGTGGGACGGATACGAGAGCCGACGATGGCGTGCCTATGTCAGACCGCGCATCCTGCGCCGTGATGGGTACCGCTGCCGCGAGGCGCGGCGCTACGGTCGCAACGTTGAGGCGTCTGTCGTTCACCACATCTGGCCGGCCGAGGATTGGCCCGAATATGCCTGGGCTGACTGGAACCTTCTGAGCCTGTCGGTTGAGGCGCACCGCGCGATGCACAACGACGACGGCAGCCTCTCGGCGCTCGGCGAGTCATGGCGCCGCCGGACTATCCCCCCCACCCCCTGAGACTGAAAATCTTTGCCCTTGATCACTGGCAGCGTCCCCATTTCCGACAGCGGACAAAAATTTCGAGGGGGGGGTAAAATTCGGTGCTCAGGAGAAACGGAAACAAGAACTTGCGCGCGGGCAGCGCCCGTGAACGACGCGCCCGCGCGAATGGGCCGGAGGCGGTGAATTGGCCAGAGAGGACATGATCCGCGACGCAATGCGCGCCGTGGACACCTACAACGAGATATACGAGCCGACCATCAAGGCCCTGGCCAAGACTGAACGCCAGCTCTCCAGAGCGGAAAAGGAATGGCGCAAGCAGGGCGGCCAGATGGTGGCCCGCATGACCAACAAGGCCGGAGCCGAGTACATGGCGAAAGACCCGTACTGGTCGGCCGTCGAGAAACTGCGTGCGGATGCCCTGGCATTGCGCACTCAGCTGGGCCTGACTCCAGCAGGGCTGAAAAAGGCCAGAAGCGCCGTTGAAGCAAATACCTCGTCGGGAAGCCCGATAGAGGCGCTGCTGGATACGGCCAGGGAAACGGCCATTGCCAAAGCGGCAGACTACCAGGCTGCTGTCGACGCCTATGTTGAGGGCGTCCTGTCCGGCGACGTTCCCGCCTGCACCGAGATCCGCCAGGCCTGCGCCAGATATGTGTCCGATTTGGACACGGGGCGCTGGGACTTCCGGGCCGAAGAGGCCAACCTGATAATCGCGCTCATCGAGACGACAATCTGCCACCAGCAGGGCGAGGACCTCGAGGGCTTGCCCATGCGCGGACGCCCCTTCGAGCTGCTGCCGTATCACAAGTTCTGCGTTTACAACATCATGGGTTTTTATCAGCCGGGCACACAGCTGCGGCGATATGTTGAGGCCCTGATATTTGTCCCGCGCAAGAACGTCAAGACCACCTTCGCCGCGGCACTGGCCTGGGCCTTTGCCCTCTATTACCGGATGTCGGGCTCAAAGGTGTATGAGGTCGGCGGCGCGCTGAAGCAGGCTCTGGAGGGCTTTGACTTCCTCAAATTCAACGTGAAGCGTCTCGGCATATCCGTAGACGAGGATCCCGACAACGGGCTGCGGATCATAGGCAGCAACAATGAGCACAGCATATCGGGCGATGTCGGGGACGGGTATATCTCTATCAATGCCCTGGCTACGTCGCCCGACCGCCAGGACTCGTTCAACGCCAACGTCATCATCGCCGACGAGATGCATACCTACAAGAGCGCCAAGCAGTACCAGGTGCTCAAGGACGCGACCAAGGCGTACTCCAACAAGCTCGTTATCGGCATCTCGACTGCAGGCTCGCTGGAGCTCGGCTTCTGTGCGCAGCGCGTGGACTTCTGCCGGAAGATCCTCGACGGTACCGTGACCGGGGACATAGCTGACCGCACCTTCGTATTCATAGCCGCGGCCGAGCAGGGCGCGAACGGCGAAGTCGACTATGATGACCCTGCTGTCATGCAGGCCTGTAATCCAGGCTGGGGCGCGAGCATCCGCCCGGCGGACATGATCGCCGACGCGCAGCTTGCCCGCGAGGATCCCCAGATGAGGCCGGAGTTTCTGACCAAGAGCCTCAATGTGTTTATCCAGTCGCTGCGTGCGTATTTCGACATCGAGGAGTGGCGGGCATCTGATGCCAAGTATGACTGGACGCTTGACCAACTTGCCAAGCTGCCGGTCGAGTGGTACGGCGGCGCCGACCTCTCAAAGCTGCATGACCTCACCGCAGCGTGCCTGTTCGGCCACTACCAGGGCGTGGACATCATCGTCCCTCACTGCTGGTTCCCGCGTCCGGCTGCGCTCGTAAAGGCAGAGCAGGACCAGATACCTCTGTTCGGCTGGCTCGACGACCACTGGCTGGACATGACAAACGATAAGGTCACAAACCACGCCGACGTGGTCCGATGGTTCACGGACATGCGCACGCGCGGCTTCAAGGTGCGCCGGGTGGGACATGACCGCAAATTCTGCCGCGAGTATTACATCGGCATGAAGGCGGCGCACTTTACCGTCCGTGACCAGCCGCAGACGGCTTTGCTCAAGAATGAGGGGTTCCACTACCTCATGAACTCTGCCAAGGCCGGCACGCTGTATTACTGCCACGCTGAGCCATTTGAATACTGCGTCCAGAACGTCCACGGCGTCGACAAGGCCGATGACGTGACGTATTACGACAAGCTGGCTCCGAATCTGCGCATAGACGTGTTCGACTGCGCAGTGTTCGCAGCCTGCACATATCTCATAGATCTCGAAGCCAAAAAGAAAGGCGCCGGCTGGTTCGGCGCTCAGAAGGAGGGTGATTGATTGCGAGTTAAGCCGGTACCGCGCTCGCGGGATGCCCCGCTGTCGACCGGGGCGCGATGGATAACGCTGGCCGACACAGACTCGGACCTCACTGTACCCGGATATTCGAGGCTCATCGACTCGCCGGACGTTGCAAATGCCGTCGGAATGGTGGCCGATATCATATCCGACGCCACAATATGGCTCATGGAGAACACCGACGAGGGCGACAAGCGGCTCAAAAACGAGCTGTCGCGCATGATCGATATCACTCCGTACAGTCTGGGGACACGCCAGACCTGGGTCAGCTGGATAGTGACCACGATGTTCACATCCGGGGACGGCAACGCCTTCGTCCTTCCTGCTTCCCGTAACGGCCGGATAGAGGAGCTGCTGCCCATGCCGGGCGCGACGACGCTGCCGCAGGACAACGGCCTGAGCTATTCCATCCAATGGCGAGGCCAGATGTTTGCGCCTGATAATGTACTGCACTTCCGGCTGCATCCGGATCCGGCTGCGCCGTGGCGGGGCAGAGGCCCGCGCGTGCAGCTGCGCGAGGTGCTTAAGAATCTGCGTCAGGCCGCGGCGACCACAAACGCCTTTATGTCCTCAAAGTGGATGCCGAGCGTGATCATCAAGGTGGACTCCAATTCCGAGGAACTAAGAGAGCCGTCTGGCCGCGAGAAGCTGATGCATGAGTACATACAGACGCAGCGCGCCGGCGAGCCCTGGATGATCCCCGCGGAGCTCATGGACGTTGTCACGGTCAAACCGCTGTCCCTGGCCGACATTGCGATATCGTCCAGCGTGGAGATGGACAAGCGCTGCGTCGCGGCTGCAATACGGGTACCGCCGTATTTCCTAGGCGTGGGGGAGTACAGCGAGGCGGCATACAACAACTTTATCCGCACGACGGCCCAGCCGATAGCGAACGGCATCGCACAGGAGCTTACAAAGAAGCTCCTGATCTCCGAGCGCTGGTACTGGAAGTTCAACACCCGCAGACTTTACGCCTACGACCTCAAGACGCTGGCCTCGGTCGGCGACGACCAGTATGTCCGCGGCATAATGACGGGCAATGAGGTCCGCGACTGGCTTGACCTGCCGCCGGAGCCCGGCCTGGATGAGCGCGTTATCCTGGAGAACTATATCCCTGCCGGCATGATCGGCAATCAGAAAAAGCTGCAAAGTGAGGAGGACTGATATGCCCGGAGCAGATAGAACTAACAGGCAGCGCCGCTGCCTGCCGGTCGAGTATTCCACGCGCGAGGAGGGCGGAGAGCTCTATATCGAGGGATACTTTGCCGTTTTCAACAGCCCCTACGAGTTTTGGCCGGGAGCCTCGGAAGTTATCCTGCCCGGTGCTTTTGACGAATCTGTGTCCGGTGACGTGCGCGCGCTGGTAAACCACAATACAGACCTCGTCCTGGGCCGCACCCGCGCCGGCACTCTGACCCTGAAACAGGACTCCAGAGGCCTGTGGGGACGCATCACAATCAATCAGGAAGACCGAGCGGCGATGGACCTCTATGCCCGCGTCAAGCGCGGAGACGTGAGCCAGTGCTCGTTTGGCTTTGAAATCGAATCTGAGCGGTATATCGAGCTGGGTGACGGCAAATGCCGCTGGGAGATCGAAAAGGTCAACCCTCTCTACGAGGTCAGCCCCTGCACGTTCCCGGCGTATGAGGACACTGGCATAGAAGCCAGGCGCAGGGACCTGGAGACCATCAACCGGCGCCGCCTGGAGCATTGGCGCGCTGAAATGAGACGAAGATTAGGAGGTAGCAATGGCACTTAAAGTACTCGTTCTCCGCAAGAGGATCGAGCCCCTGCAGGCCGAGCTGGAGCAGCTGCGTACCGCCGCATCCAGCTTCGAGGCTCGCGAGGCGGAGCTTGAGCAGGCGATAAATGAGGCCGCGACTGATGAGGAGCGCGAAGTCGTGGAAACGCTTGTAAGCGAATTCGAGCAGACGCGGGAAACCAACGTGAGCGAGCAGGCCCGCATATCAGGCGAGATCGCCGAGCTGGAGAGGCAGATTGCAGAAATCGAAGCGGCCGGCAAGGCCGCAAGAAGCGCCGAGCCCGGCGCAGGTGTGAAGAAAAGGAGTGATTCTGTGGCGAATATATCGACCAACACCAGGGCGATACGTGCCCTGGGCGAGACCCCTGAACAGCGCATGGCGCTTGTTACCCGAGAGGACGTAAAGGAGTTCCTGACTCGTGTCCGCGGCTTTCGCCGCGCTGCATCCTCCGTGACCGGCGCCGAGCTCGGTGTTCCCGACATTCTGATGGGCGTGCTGCGCGACGGCGTTGATCGCTATTCAAAGCTGATTAGGTTTGTTACGCTTCGCCCGATATCCGGGAAAGGACGTCAAAACGTTGCCGGAGCAATCCCGGAAGGGATATGGACGGAGGCGGTTGGTGCTGTCAATGAGCTCACCATAACCTTTACACAGGTAGAACTGGATGAATACAAAGTTGGCGGCTACGTGTCCGTGCCTAACAGCAGCCTTGAGGATGACTCGGATCTCCAGCTTCTGGCCACAATCATTGACTATCTTGGGCAGGCTATAGGTCTTGCACTTGATAAGGCAATCGTGTATGGCACCGGCACAAAAATGCCCGTGGGCTTTGTCACACGACTGGCCGCCGCTACGCAGCCTGCATGGTGGGGCAAAAACCAGGGGACTTTTACAAACCTGTCAACCTCCAATATTCTGACTCTTGACCTGGCGGCAAGCACCGGTAAGGAGTTCTTCTCGCCTCTGTTGGCTGCTCTGGGAACCGCAAAGCCTAACTACGCAACTGGTGCTCCTGTGTGGGTCATGAACAGAAAGACCCATATGGACCTCATCTGCCGCTGCCTTGAGTTCAATAGCTCCGCAGCGCTTATGTCCGGTGTTTCCAATGTCATGCCGGTTATAGGCGGTGAAATCGTAGAGCTCGAGTTCATGGCTGATAACGACATTGCTGGCGGATATCTGACGCTGGAGGTCATTGCCGAGCGGAGCGGTGCGAAGATCGCTTACTCGGACATCCCCATGTTCCTGGACGACTGCACGGTGTTTAAGGGTACCCAGCGCTATGACGGTAAGCCTGTGCGCGGAGAGGCCTTTGTGCTGCTCAACTATGCGAACACGGCGCCGACAAAGACCGTAACATTCGCCACGGACGCCGCTAACTAAAAGGAGGTGGGCCGAGTGACGCCTACGGCAAACCAGAGGATCCTTTTGCAGACCGATCTCGGCCTGCTGCATCCCACGCCTGAGCAGGAGGTGCAGCTTGACCACTACCTGTCAATGGCTCATGCGGCGATATTGAGAGAGGGCGTCCGGCTGGATCCGGACGCCCCTGAAGATGACGCGCTGCTCTCCATGTATGCCGCCTGGATATATCGCCGGCGGGCAAGCCCGGACGCCTCGGGCATGCCCCGCATGATCCGGGCAGAGCTCAATGACCGCAAGATCGCTCAGGCAGGTGGCAGCGCATGATCTATGACCGCGTGCTGACTGTCTGCACACTTGATACTGAGGCCGAGCCCCGCTGCCTGCGTCCGTGCCGGAGCTATTACTTTGGTGAATCCACCGTCGGCGTGACGCGATATTACGCCGCGCTGCAGGCCGGTGAGCGTGTAGACATTGCCGCCGAGATGTGGCCGGCGCCGATAAGCGCCGAGCAGTTCTGCCTGGTCGACGGGGCCCAGTATCGCATAGTTCAGATTCAGCGCAAGCAGAACTCCGACGGGCTGCCTGTGCAGATGCTGTCGCTCAGGCTGTCAGAGACTGTGTTCCCGGTTGAGGAGGCAAAGCATGATACCGATAGCTGAAGCCCTTGCGGACATTGGAGCGCCTGTGTCTCCGGTCCCGTACAGAGGAACTGAGGACGCCTTTGTGACCTATCAGTGCATAGGGCAGACCGGGCAGATATACGCCGAAGGTATGGAAGCTGAGACGGGCGTGGCCTACGCCGTGGACATCTTCACCGGCGGGAGCTATGTGCCGCTGATGAAAAAAGTGAAGGCTGCGCTCGAGGCTGCCGGCTGGGTCTCCACGCTGGATGCCGTGCAGTACTCAGACGACAAGCGCCAGTCCCAGGCGAGCTTGACGGCCATAGCTGCGGGGGCGCTGTATGGCTAAATTTGTATACCCGGATGTCGCGCTGTCTGAGCTTGCGAGGAAGCTTGAGGACAACGGCCTGTACGACAAGGAGAACGCAAAAAAAATCCTATACGCCGGCGCCGAGATATTTGTGAAAGAGGCCCGGAGCGCCCTGGTGCGCGCCGGGCATATCGATACCGGAGCCATGCGCGATAATATTACCTACTACAAACGGATAAACACAAAAAAAGGCTGCTACAGTGTGACGGCGTCAATTAAGGGCAAGGACGAGAAGGGCGTAAAGAATGCGGTCAAGGGCTTTGTACTGAACTATGGCCGCAAAAAGGCCTACGGCTACATTCCCGGCTCGCACTTCTGGAACGCCGCCATTATGTACGCAACCCCTAAGATGATCCGCGCCTGTGAGGACGCGGCAAACACGATATTGCACGAGAAAGGACTGATATAATGCCCGCGTTTGACCTGAGATATATCAAAATCGGCAAGTACAAAAATACAAGCGGGACCATCTCATACTCAGACGTCACCACCATCGGTGACGCCATGGATGTGAACTTGCAGTTCAAATATGCTGAGGGCCGCCTTTATGCTGAAGGCGTGCTGGCAGAATATTTGAAGCTCATCACCGGAGGCACTATAAGCATCGCTGTCAAATACATACCCACTGAAGCTCAGAAAGCGATGTTCGGAGCAAAGGATTCTTTGATAACCGTTGCCGGTATAACGCCGGCTGCGACTGGGCTTGCCTACACAGGCGCAGACGAGCCTTCCGCTGTAGGCTGCGCGTTCTATGCTCCCGACATGATAGACGGCGCTCTCAAATACACCTGTGTGTTTGTGCGGCGCATCATATTCGGCCTACCGGCGATGGTGTACAAGACAAAGGGCGACAGCCTCACATTCCAGACTCCCACGACGACGGGCGAGTTCATGGCAGACCACTCCTCCACGCAAAATCTGGTTGACGTGGTGACCGTCGATACTGTCGATAACGCCAAGAAGTGGGTCGACGGGGCTCTCGGCGTGACAACCGGAGGCTAACAGCCATGATAGATATGCGCCTCGAACGTGTGCCGTTTGAATTCGACGGTCACACCTTTCAGCTTTGCTGCAACATGAACGTCCTGGCCGATGTCCAGGAGGCCTTTGACGGAAAAATCAGTGAGGCGCTGTCGGGCAAGGCCGGCGTCCGGTCGCTGATGGAATTCCTCGCGGCCATGCTCAATGATTCCGCTGATGAGCAGGGAATAGAGGTTCGCTATACCTCTCGCCAGGTGGGGCGCATGCTCGCACCCGCACGGATGAACGAGGTCAAGGCTATTGTCATGCGGCTGGTGGGAAAAGCCATGTCTGCCGACACAGAGCTCTCCACAGAAGAGGACACCCCAAAAAACTGACTGACCAGGCGGAGCCGGAGTCGCGCAGTATCGACTTCGCCTGGTATCTGTATGCCTGGATGAGCGTCCTCTGGCTCGACGAGAGAGCCTTTTGGCGCACCGCAACACCTGCGCGCGTTGCGGCTCTGCTGCAGGCTGCCGCGCCCCGGAGGACACTGCATCGCGATGACAAGCCGCAGAAGTCGCTGTCAGCCTATTTACTCGGAGGAGGTGGTTAAGCGTGGCCACGCCGTCATTAAAATTTGGAATTGAACTGAATGGTGAAAAAGAGTTTCGAGATGCAGTGGGTGAGATTGATAAATCTCTTAAAGTTCTGAGGTCAGAGATGCGGCTGGTTGCCGTCCAATTTGACGATAATGCTGACAGCCTTGATGCACTCACTGAAAGCAACGATGTTCTAAATCGCCAGATACTTACGCAAAAAGAGAAAATTGAAATGCTGCAAGCGGCACTCAAAAATGCTGCCACCAGATATGGTGAGGCTGATGAACGCACAAAAAAGTGGCAGACGGACCTAAATTATGCAGAGGCTGATTTAATCAAAATGGAACGGCAGCTGCAGTCCAACACCGAGGCCCTGGCTGACGCATCCTCAGGGCTTGATACGCTCGACGGCGGGCTGCTTGATACCACAGAGAGCGGCAAAGGTCTCGGCGACGTTCTGGATGACCTGACCGGCAAGCTCGGTGTTAACCTCCCCGAAGGCGCTACGAGCACGCTCAATTCCATGGTCTCGCTCGGCGGCGAGCTGGCTCTGCTTATCGGCGCCTTCGCAGCTGCCGCGGCTGCAATTGTTGAGGTTGAAAAGGCGCTTGCGAATCTCACTCTTGAGCAGGCCGCCGCAGCCGGCGAGATTCAGGACGTAGCCATGCAGACGGGCTTGTCCACTGAGGCCGTGCAGCGCTATCAGTATGCCTGCGACCTCATAGGCGTGTCCTTTGATACTGTGGCCAGCTCCCAGGCCAAGATGATCCAGAGCATGGCCGATGTACAGAGCGGTTCCGAGACGGCCACGGAGACCTGGAATCAGCTCGGTATCGAGGTCATGAATGCCGACGGCAGCCTTCGTGATGCTCAGGAGGTGTTCCTGGAGGTCATAGACGTCCTGGGCCAAATAGAGAACGTTACCCAGCGCGACGCGGTATCCATGGAGATATTCGGGCGATCTGCGCAGGACTTAAACCCGCTAATTGTTCAGGGTACGGATGCCTTTCAGGCTCTCTGCGACGAGGCCTCAAAAGTGGGGACCGTCCTAACAGATGTACAGCTTGAAGCGCTTGCAGGTGTGGATGATGCGCTGATTCGTTTTAACGAGCGCTTGGATGCTGGTGAGCAGGCCATGGCTCTCAAATTTACCCCTGCGCTCCAAGCCTTTTTTGACGAGACCGGCGAGGGCGTGAAAGGCATCGAGGAGGCCTTGGCCGATAGTGGTCTAGTGACCGTGTTCGCCTCTCTGCTCGAATTGGTGACTGCGCTTTCGCCAGCATTTGAAGTATTAGGTGATGTACTGGTGGCCTGTTCTCCTGTGTTTTATGCCATCGCCTGGGTTATAGCGACAATATCCGATGCTCTTAAAGTCGTGCTACTGACGCTGTCCTCAATAGTAAACATCCTGACGCTGGATTTTGCCGGGGCCGGCGATGATTGGAGCGCTATAGGCGGAATACTGTTCGGCGGCGACAGTGCCTCCGGCCGCGTATTCCAGTCCATGTACAACGCCTCCGGAGACTGGAACTTCCCCGGCGGCGTGACCTGGGTCGGCGAGAACGGCCCAGAGCGCGTGTTCCTGCCGCGCGGCTCCGTCATCCAGAGCGCTCAGGAGTCGGCCCGCCGCACCGGCGATGTGTACTATGTCACGATTAGCCTGCATGAGATCTCCGAGCTGAGCGACATAGCCCGCATCGCTCGCGACCGTAGGCGCAAGACACGCATGATGCCAAAGGGGGATATTGATGTCGACCTTTAGACTCTATGCCTCTGACTGGGTTTACGTCACTCAGAGCAATGTATATGTTAATGATAGAACAAGCCAGAAGGTTTCGTTAAAGGATAGCAAAGACGATACTGTCCACAAATATCTGTTCCTCAAATTTGAACCGGTTCCTGAACAATACAAATATAAAAAGCTTGAAGAAGCGGCATACGTGAACATCTACTCGTCATTTACAACCGAAGCGCCACCGCCCGACGGATACAACTATTTTTCCATCAATGGAAACATAATTGTTGAGGATGCAGAATTTTCAAAAGTTGTTTACAACAATATGCCAGCCATCGGTAGTGGATCATATACCTTTACTGGCGAAACCTATTTTGGTAGCGATACTCAGGCTTGGCTCCGAATGTGGTTTTATCCGTGGCGCATGAGCTTAGGGCTTTTCTAAACAACGGGCTTAGGGTTAGTGAATACATATATCGGCCTTTGACAAGTCCATTTCTTGCGTATACGCCGGCAAGTGAAAAAATCCCATATGTCGAATTTACCTACTATGTTGATGTTAAGAGCGAACTTCAGGACATATCTCCAACGAGTGGATATGTTCCAAAGAACGGCAAAGCAAATTTTTCGTGGCATATAGTATTTAAAGAAGGCGACGGATTGTGCTGTGCGGAATCAATAGGGCAAAAGTCCGGGACATTCCGATGGCGAGCCAAAGGCTCCGGAACAACCAACAGCATTAGTTGTGGGACAATACAACACTGTGAGGTTCCTGATGGTACATTCTCAACTGATGAGATCGAGTGGCAGGTTGAAGTAGTCACTGATGCGAACCAGACGCTCTTATCTGATTGGTACACACTGAGCACTGTAGAAGTGCTGTCAGAGGCTATACCGTTATCCCCTGTTAGCACCATGGTCGACGGCTCTGCGCCCTGTACCTTCTCCTGGGAACACAACATCGCAACGAGTACACAGCAGACAGCTGCAGATCTACAGTACCATACTGGAGACGGATCCTGGACGACGTTAGGCCATGTTTCAGGGGCCTCAACGCAGTATACAGTGCCAGCCAACACCTTTGCATCTGGCTCTGTGTTCTGGCGCGTCCGCACATATAACACAGATGGAGCTGCTGGCGACTGGAGCGGCGCAGCCGAGATCATCGTAGTTGCCGCACCGCCTGCGCCGGTGGTAATGGTCACAAGCGGCAGCGCACCGCGGGTGAGTATATCCTGGCAGTCTACGGATCAGCAGGCGTGGGAAGCAGTTGTCGCCGGCATAAGCAGCGGCATAGTTTACGGCCTGGCAAAGGGTTGGCGGCTGCCCGACTACCTCCCGGACGGCACATATACGGCAAAGGTCCGAGTGTGCAACAAATATAACCTGTGGAGCCCATGGGGATCTTGCTCCGTCCAGGTAAGCAACGCCGCAGGAGAGGCTATAGTCCTTACAGCGGCCGACGGCGTTGCCGTGTCCCTGCGCTGGGCATCGAGCGGATATGACGCCTACTATGTGCTGCGAGATGGACGCCCCATCGCCAAAACCACGGAGCAGAGCTACACGGACAATTTCTGCTCTGGCCGCCATACTTACGCAGTGCGGGGAGTGTTCACAGCCACGGGCCAGTATGGCATCTCCAACACCGTTACAGCAGCCTCTACCTGTGACACCGTGTGCATATCTCCGGTGCCTAATGCAAAGTGGCTGCGGCTGCGATACGCAGATACGTCTGACCGGCGAACATCGCTCAACACGAGCCGTACCGTGAACTATCAGTATCTGCCCGGAGCCGAGTACCCGTCCGCCGAGATCTCAGAGTGGACATCCGCCACGATGTCGGTACAATGCGCGTTCGCGTCACCGGCAGAATCAGCCGAGCTGGAGGCGTTAGAGGGTTCTCTGGTGTGCGTCAAAGACCGGCGCGGCAACTGTGCCATCGGTGTGCTCGAGGCCTTGGACAAACAGAGCTCGCGTTTCTTCGATGTCTTCAGCTTCTCGATACAGCGCGTCAACTATGTCGAGGAGGTCACCTATGATTAGGCACGTCTCGGCTCGAGTGGACATTCTGCGGGACGGTGTGCGCTGCGGTTCTCTGCCGTTCCCGCAGTCGTCGCCGCCCTCTGTCATGGCGGATTCGGCATCTGCTATCAAAACAAGTCTCGCCGGCGTGTTTCTCCACACCGGCGAGATCGACTACTTAAACGATGAACTTCAGCCTGTACTCATGATCGACGGCGTGGAGACGCCCATCGGCGTGTTTGTGCCGGGTACGGTCACAACGTCCTCAAAAGGCTACGGCACGGACCTCGAC
This sequence comes from Clostridiales bacterium, assembly GCA_004553625.1. Classification (GTDB taxonomy): domain Bacteria; phylum Bacillota; class Clostridia; order Oscillospirales; family Oscillospiraceae; genus Scatomorpha; species Scatomorpha merdavium. Next base: position 49,524 of record SFKX01000021.1, read on the forward strand.
CGCGTGGAGGCCTATGACCGCGGCGTCAAGCTGCAGCAGGCCAAGACCGAGACGCTGCTGCACTGGTCCGCGGGTACGAAATACCTCGACGCGGTCAAGCAGCTGCTGGTCTCTGCCGGCATAGGCATGGTCATGGAGACACCGAGTACTCTGACCCTCACAACCGACCGCGAGGACTGGGCGATAGGTACACCCTACCTGACCATTATCAATGCGCTGCTGGCTGAGATCAACTACAACGACATCTGGTTCGACGCCCGCGGCACTGCCGTGCTCCAGCCGCGCCAGGAGCCCAGCGCGGAGCGTATCGCACACACTTACACGGACGGGACGCCGCTGTCAGTACTGATGCCCGACAGCGAGGCAGAGCTGGATATCTATGACGCCCCCAACGTCTTTATCTGCACGGTATCCAATCCGGACCTTGAGGAGCCGATGACGGCGACAGCGGTCAACGACAATCCCATGTCGGCGCTGTCCACCGTGCGCCGACGGCGGCGTATACCAACAATCGTGCAGTTGGACAATATTGCGTCCCAGGAGGAGCTGCAACGCTATGCTGAACATCTCGCCTTTGAGAGCATGCTGGCCAGTAAGACCGTCACGGTGACGACGCTTGCGGAACCTGGCCACGGAGTGGGCGACGTAGTGGCCATAAGCCGGACGGAGCTGAGCGGGATCTATCAGGAGGTCGGCTGGTATCTGACCCTCTCCGGAGGGCAGACGATGTCGCACACTCTCAGACAGGTGGTGTTGATATGAGCGACAAAACCTCTGAAGATCTCTCGTACTCATTTGCGACCATCGACCAGATTTATGAGGATGGCATAACGCTGATATTCGACGGCGAGGAGACCGCGTCGGAAAAGCACTACAAGTGCAATTCGTTCTGCGTCTTTGCCGCCGGGCAGCGAGTTCGGGTTATCAAAGACTCCGGTACTTATGTCGTTGAGTATCCAGTGGGCAACCCCAACGCTGACGCCATTCTGCCGGCCGGCGGAACGGATGGCCAGGTGCTGACCAAGGACGGCAATGAGGGCATCACCTCAAAGTGGGCTGACATGATGGGAGTACCCACAGGTGGGGCAAAGGGGCAGCTGCTGTCCAAACGCACGGATGAGCCCTTCGATGTGGAGTGGACAGCAGCGCCTAAAAATTATATACCTTCAGCTGGAAGCAGCGGCCAGATACTCGTCAAAGACGGGTCGACCGACTATTCCCTCAAATGGGCAGACGCTCCCGTCGACCACATCCCAGACGGCGGCAGCAACGGCCAGCTGTTGGCGAAAAACGGCTCTGCCTCGCGCGCACTCAAATGGGTAGATGCCCCGACCGAACGGATCCCTACCGGCGGAAATGATGGCCAGATGCTCATAAAGAGCGGCTCTGCCAACTATACCCTCAAATGGGCAGATGCCCCCCAAAACTATATCCCGTCCGGAGGCAGCGACGGTCAGTGCCTGATTAAGTCCGGTACAACACCCTATGCGCTGAAGTGGGGAAATCCATCAACAACCAGGCTCTATCAGGCTGCCTCAAACTATGTCGAACTGAATACAAGCCGTGCTCTGGTGCCTCACGCCAGTTCCAGTGTATACCCATATAGTTTGGGTACAAGCTCAACACCGTGGCACTCACTGTATACGGGCGATGGAACGAGCAGGATATGCAGTTCCCGCGGCACGCTTGCGTTCTTCGGCTCAAGCGGTACGACACGGCAGACTCTATCATTGAGTTCAAATAACATGGGTTACTCATCTGTCACAGCGAACAATTACCTGTATGCATTGAATAATATAATCGGAATCCTAAGGAAACACGGCCTAATAGCATAGGAGGATAGAAGTGATTATCAACATATGCAATCCACCCCTCGGCTATGTAGAGATTGGCCGCGTGGGAGAGAACAAATATCGAGAACTGTGTATAGACGTTTCTGCGTGGCTTGCAGAACTTCCAGGATCCACAGTGTCGGTGGTGTTCCGCAGACCGGACGGACAAGTGTATCCGGTAATACTGCGCTCTACGGATCCAATCACCGTATGGAGACCAAATAGTGCCGATTTGGCCGTACCCGGCACTGGTATGTTGGAAGCACGACTGTATCTCGATGACGTTATCCGCAAATCTGAAATAATCAACACGGCTACCTGTAAAGCTCTTGGGGGACCTGGTGCCGCGCCGCCTGCTCCGGCTCCAGACTGGGTAACGATATCCGGGGAAAATGCCAAGCGAGCTGAAGAAGCGGCTGACCGCGCCGAGAGCGCCGCTGTGCATCAGCCAATGATATCAGCGGCGCAGACCTGGCTGACATGGGATCCCAATAAGGGACTGTACATAGACACAGGCGTGCTTGCAGCAGGCGTGCCGGGTCCTACAGGCCCCACTGGCCCATCTGGCGGCCCTATGGGGCCAACTGGTCCGACTGGATCAACTGGTCCAATGGGGACCTCGGGAGAACAAGGCCCGACCGGTCCCACGGGTCCCACAGGTGCCGCGGGTGTTACCGGACCGACGGGCGCTGTTGGTGCTACTGGTCCGACCGGCCCCACAGGTGCGACTGGCGTGAGCGGCCCGCCGGGCGATACCGGCCCGACCGGTCCCACAGGTGCTGCTGGTGTTACAGGCCCTGCTGGCCCTACCGGTCCTGCCGGTTCTACAGGGGCGACTGGCCCCACCGGCCCGACCGGACCGCAGGGTTCTGGCTTGACTATAAAGGCGCAGTATGACTCTTTCGAGGAATTGCAACAGGCGGTACCGTCGCCCGAGCTTGGCGAGAACTACTACGTCGGCGCGGTTGCTCCCTACGACTTATATTCCTGGGTCCTGAAAGATGGAGTGCCGCAGTGGGATAACCAGGGCAAGCTCCAGGGCGCTCCTGGCGCTACTGGGCCAACCGGCCCTACCGGCGCGACAGGCGAAACAGGAGCAACTGGCGCTACTGGCCCAACGGGTCCGACCGGGGCAAAGGGCGCTGACAGCGAAGTTCCTGGTCCTGCTGGCCCGACCGGCCCGACCGGCCCCAAAGGCAGCACGGGTGAGACTGGCCCTGTTGGTCCTACAGGAGAGGCAGGCGCTGAGGGAGCGACCGGCCCGACAGGACCTACCGGACCTACGGGCGCTATTGGCAGCGCTGGCCCCACTGGCCCAACCGGTCCTACTGGCGCTGCGGGTAGTACTGGTGCTGCTGGTCCGACGGGACCCACGGGTGCGACTGGTGCGAATGGCTTGCCAGGTGATACCGGCCCGACCGGTCCGACGGGTCCCACCGGAGCTGCAGGTGCCACAGGTGCTACCGGTCCCACCGGAGCCGCAGGTGCAACAGGCCCAACGGGAGCAGCGGGAGCGAACGGCGCACCAGGTGCTACCGGCCCAACTGGCCCGACGGGTGCTACTGGCCCGACTGGCCCGATCGGCCCCACGGGTGCGCCTGGCGCGAACGGCGCTCCAGGCGAGACCGGGCCTACTGGGCCAACGGGCGCGGCATCAACCGTCCCCGGCCCGACGGGACCTACAGGCCCCGCAGGCCCCTCAGGAGCGACTGGCGCCCAGGGCGTCGCCGGCGAGATTGGCCCGACCGGCCCAATCGGACCGACAGGCCCGACCGGCCCTGCTGGCCCCACGGGCACCGCCGGCAAGGACGGCTCTCCCGGCTCAACGGGAGCTACGGGTCCCACAGGGCCGCAGGGAGAGACCGGCGCGACGGGTGCGACAGGCCCCACGGGGCCGCAAGGTTCTGCAGGAGCGAACGGCAAGAGCGCATATCAGGCGGCGGTCGAGGCTGGGTATACAGGGACCGAGGAGCAACTG